>JAMCWK010000141.1 GCA_023481105.1 Acidobacteriota bacterium
TAGGGCTGCCTAATTGAGGAGGAAGGAGTCCGCGAAGGGCCAAACTGTTGCCAAGGGCGTGCGGTTGACGGCCCGTGTAAGCTCTGCGCACCGCTCAGGCGGCGGACTTGGGGCCGAAGACGGACAGGCGGTGTCCGTCAGGGTCATTGAAATTGGCAACCCACATCGGCCCGGTGGCGACGCGCGGCTCGTGCGTGAATTGCACGCCGCGGGCTTTCAGCGCATCGAAGGCAGCGGTGACGTCGGGGACAGAGAAGACCACTTCGGTGGCGCCCGGACCCTGCCCAGTGTGCTTGGCGATGGGCACGCTGAGGCCCAAGGTCACGCTGCCGGCGCTGAGAAACGCAAACTCGCCGGGTACTTCGCCGGTGACCGCCAAACCAAGTTTGTCGCGATAGAAGGCCACCGAGCGAGCCAGGTCCTGCACACCGAGCATCAACACACCAATTTGCGAAAGCTTGAAATTCGAGTCGGACATGAGGGTGCTCCTGAGCTGCGCGGAAATTGTACTACTGAGGGTTGCGAGAGCAAATGGAAGTTGCCGGGTTTGGTCCCGGCGCCGCACTTCAATCGCGGGACAAACGCGAGATGTAGCGGCGGAGTTTTTCGCGGTCGTCCTGCTTCATGTGCACGAACTCGACGCCACCGCCCACGGGAGTGATGTTGCGCACCACCGCGGTGGACTGGAAGCTGCGCAGCCCGGCCTTGATTTCCACGGTGAGCGCGTCGCCGACATTCAGCCGGCGGTTGGATTCGAGGAAGGCGCCGCCGAGGCTGAGCGACTGCACGCGAGCCATGGCGCTGCCCTGTGCACTGGCGGCGACAATGCGCGCGGGCAGCGGGTCGGGGAGCGGGAAGCGCAGATAGCGCCGAGGGCGGGTGCCCTCCTGTCCGGCAAACGCCTTGGAGAGGCGCTCGGTTTCGTCGTACTTGGCGCGAACGCGCGCCGACGATGGGCGGTTTTCAATCAGCGCGAGCGCCTCTTCGGCGGCGGCGCGAAGTCCGGCCGGCTCCACGTGCATCAGCCCGGTGCGCGTGCGTAGAATTTGCCGGAGCAGATCGGCAGCGGCCGGCGCGGCCAAGCGGCCCAGCGCCTCGATGGCCTTGATGCGCACGAAAACATCGCGGTAGCGCTCGTGCTCGCCGGAGGCAATCTCCATCAGCAGCGGCAGGGCGGCGATTTCCTGGGCCAAGCCCACTTCGTCCACCATCATGGGCACCACCAGCGGATGCGCGTGGGGCATGGCCTCCAGCAGCGCGAGTGGCAGGCCCGGGGGCTGAATGCGAGTCAGCTCCGAGACGGCCATGTCCTGCAAATTCCAGTCCCAACTGGGTAAGGCGCGCGAGAGAACTTCGACGAGGCGCTCCGGGCGCGTGGCGGCCAACAGCTTGACCGCCGCCGTGGCCCGCGGGGTGCGCGGGTCAAACACCTGCGTGACCAGCGCGCCGATGGCCGGCTCGCCGATGGCTCGCAGCAGCCGCGACATCGCCGGCAACATCTCCACGCCGCCAGGAACGGCCAGCAGGCCGGCGAGGTGATCGAGCACGCGCGTGGGGTCGCGCGCCAGGATGCGCGGAAGCGCGTCGTCCAACGGGCGGTTGTCCAGCGCAACATCCATCATCCGGCGGAAATTGGATTCCTGCAAAATGCTTTGCGTCAGGAAGCCGAGGTGCACTTGCTCGGGATTTGCTGCGGCGTTCTGCGGAGCAGCCTCCACGGCCAGCAGGATGCGCTCGAGCTCCGCAAAGTCGGTCTTCTTCAGCGCCAGGCGCACGAAATTGCTGGTGACCGAGGCGAGCACGGCGGAAACATCCGCCGCGGTCTCCGCAGCCAGCGCGCGGAGCACGCAGTAGCTCAATTCCTCCGGCAAAAAGCCCGGCCAGAGTTCTTCGGCGAGATGGCCAAATTCGGACAGCCCGGCAGCTACGGCGCGGCGCGCGAGCAGGTCACGCGAGTTGAGGCAAGCGGCGTAGTTCAGCAGGATGTGGCGGGCTTCGCGCTCCCCGCCGCTGCGCACCAGGTTTTCCAAATGCGCGCCGAGGGTGTCGGCGGGCACGCACCAGGCGTGCAGGTCGCGCAGCACGTCCGATTTTTCCTTGGCCGGAAATTCCTCCCAGAATAATTGATGGAGATGCTCGGCGGCGGCTTCTTCCGTCCATTGCGCGATGGACGGCGGAACGCGCAGCAGGCGGAACGCAGCTACGGGCGCGCCGGGCTGATATTCGGCCATGGCGGCCACTTCGCGGGCCACGCGCGCGAACAAGGCGCGCAGTTCGGGCACGTCAATCTTCTTTGCGCGAAGCTGTTCGCCGGCCACGCGCAGCACCAACCCTTCCGCCAGGCGCGAGAAATAGGGCTCCAGGTCTTCGGCTTCGCGCGGCACCTGATTCTGCAAGGCGGCGACGAAAATCAGCACCGTGCGGCGGGTGGCCTGCTCGAAACAATTGCGCAGCGTTTCCGCCGGGGTCATCAAGTGCGGAGATTCGCCGCGGTCCGGGGAAAGCGCCAGCGCGGGGCGCATGACATTCTTGGCCACGGTATTGAGCAAGCGCAGAACGCGGATCAGCTCATCGGCGGATTTGGCTTCCGGCGGGCCGGGCTCGTTTTCCTCGTCGTCTTTCCAGCGCTTCAGGTCCAGTTGGAGAACGGCGGTAATCAGGCTGGCCAGCGCCGCGTCCGCTTTCTTCTCTTCGGAGAGAACGTTGACGCGGATGCCGGCGACGTGATGGCGATCGAGCAAGTGCGGCCATTCGGAGGACATCGTGGCATGGCCGTTGCTGCGCGCGACGCTGAGCAGCGCGGCGAGGGAATTCAGCTCGCCCAGATTCGTTTCGCGGCTGAACACCAGCACGGTAACGCCACGCCCGGAAAGGTCGTCGGCGAGCGACTTCATTTCGCCGCGACTGTCGCTCAGCGGCTGGCCGCGAAATACCACGCGGCCGTGATCGAAACGAATAGCCAGCGGAGCGGCGTGGTCGAACGCGGCGCGCAAAGATTCTTCGGCGCCTTCCAGGCTTTCGACCAACCTTGGATGATCCTTCTGATAGAGGCGCGCAGAACGCAGCAGCACTTGCAGCGAACGTACAAAACGTCCGGCGGCTTGCGCCGCCACACGCTCGGAATGCGCCTGTCTGGATTCAGTTCGCGCCACGCATACCTCAATCTTTGCGAGGAGCACTCCCCCTGCCCAGACCGGGGAATCTCCTGCTGCTCACGCCCAGGCTAATAGGAGCACTTCTGCTGCCGGAGAGCGTGCGCCATATGGGGCCTTCTTTTCAAGGAAATGCGGGGAGAGGCGCGACGTATGGGTTACGGGAGGGGCGGAATTGGGGAGAAAATGTAACGGAGTGGGAGGGGCGATTTGGTGCTCGCAAAGGGCATTGCTGTGAAGTTCGTAACTGTGTTACGACTCGCGTGCGGTGGGGCTTTTCGGCGGGAGAATGCTGTGAGAATTGGCTTGAGATTGCTGGTGGTCATTGCGCTTGCGACTTTGGCGGGCTGTGCGAGGTCGCCGGAAAAACCGCAGCGGACGGAAGCAGAGAAGCAAGCGTACCTGGAAGCGAACGTCATTCTGACGGCGTGCTCGGCGAGCGACTTGGCGCAGGTGAAGGCCCTGCTCGAAAAAAAACCTGCACTCATCAATGCGCAGGACGACACGGGAGCGACGCCGCTGAGTCGCGCGGTTGTGGCCATGCGTCCGAATGAAGAGTTGGTGAGATACCTTCTGGAACACGGCGCGGAGGAGCAGGGCGCATCGAAATGGGAAGAAACTCCATTGCACGGCGCGGCGGGAAGGAGTTCGAAAAAGATCGTCGAGTTGTTGTTGGAGCACGGAGCCAAGGTCAACGCACGGAGTCGCTATGGCCGCATGCCGATGAGCTTTGCGGCATGGAATAACCGGACGGAAAACGCGGACGTCCTGCTGGCGCACGGCGCGGAAATCACCGTGATCGAGGCTGCCGCGCTGGGCAAGGAGAAAAAGCTGGAAGAATTTCTGCGCAAAGACCCGAAGGCACTAAACGTTAAGGACAAAGAGGGACTCGCGCCACTGCACTGGGCGGCGCGCAACGGCCACATCGAAGCCGTGCGCCTGCTGATGAAGCACGGGGCCAGTGCGTTCGAAGAAGGCCGCACCGGCATGACGCCCTGCTATCTGGCGCGGGAATTCAAGCACACGGAAATCGTCGCGCTGATGCGCTGCCCGTAAGACAAAAAGGGCGGACACTCAGGTCCGCCCCCACAAGATCCTCCGAGAATGTGGATTTCACTCTGCGCGGACGATATCGGAAAATTCCAGCTTGATGCCGGGCTTGCTGTGAATGATCTTAGCGCGTGAATTATTGGCGTCGAGCACTTCCGTGATTTCGACCAGGCCGACTTGAGTGGCCGCATCGCTTGCTTTGAAAACAAGGAAGCGCATGCCCACCTTGACGCCGGCGGCGGAGCCTTTGTTGATCGTGCAGATGTCTTTGCCCTCCGCGGGCGGATCGGTGATGTAGCCTTCAATTTTGGGCACTTCCGGAGCGGCGGGCTCCGCTTTCTTGGCGCTCTCCATCAGCGCGGCAATTTCCTGAAGAATCTTGGCCACATCGGTCTTCAGCGCGACGATGTCTTGCGTATTGGTGACGCGGTAGGAAGCCAGCGAGCTGTCCGTGCTGCGCACGAGGTTCTGCGCATTGCGCAACTCTGTGGCGGTGTCCGTCTGCTGCTGCTTCAGCTTGCCGGTCTCGACTTCCAGAGTGGCCAGACGCTCGCTGATTTCGCCGAGCTTCTTGCTGATATCCGCAAACTGCGTTTCGAGGTAGGCCTGGAGCACGGGATCTTTGGGCTTCTTCTGCGCGCTTGCCACCAGGGGCAAGCACAATGCGATGACGAGCAAGAACGCAACAAGAAGACGGCGCATAACTATTCCTCCTACCTGTCCCGTCAGGGACCCGCCCCCGCCAGGGGGCTTGTCCCGTTGGGGACTTGTCCGGTCAAGGACTCGTCCTGCCAGGAAACGCCGGGGCTGGGGTCTCCCGCAGTGAGAGGCTAATGCAAACGCGCGCCGGGCGCAATCGGAAGTCTTTGCGAATGCATGTGAAAGGCTACGGGGAGAGGTTCTTGTAAACCTGCAGCGTCTGTCCGGGCTGAATGGTGATGGTTTCGCGCAGGGCGGGGTGCGGGGCAAGATACAACATCAGCGTGTACTGGCCGGAGGGCAGTTCGATTCTTGCCGGCGTCTTCTGTCCGGTATTGGTGCCGTCAATCAAGATGTCAGCGCCGGGTGGCACGGAGCGAACGTCCACCCAGCCATTGCCCTTGCGCTGTTCGCCGAGAGTTACATTGAGTCTTTTCAGCTCGTCCGCGCCGATCTTTACGGACTCTTCGTAGGGCGCGAAGCCCGCCTTTTGCACGGCCACGCGATAATTACCGGGTGCGAGGGAGATGGTAGCGGGCGTTTGCCGGCCCTGGCCCTGGCCGTTAATGAGGATTTCGGCACCGGCCGGCCGGCTGACGATGGCCAGTTGCGCCGCGCCGGCTTGCAGGGAGATGTTGATGGACTTGATGTTGCCCTTCGTGAGCGGAATGATGCGCTTCTCGGTGCGGTAGCCATCCTTGGTGACGGTGAGCTCGTAGCGGCCGGGAGTCAATTCTTCAAAGCGGCAGGGCGTGCTGCACTGGTCGGTGGAACGATTCGGGCCGATCAGAACGGCGTTCGCTCCATTAATATCGGTAAGGACTTCAATTTCGCCTTTGCCGGGGGCAGTCTTCACTTTGACGTCCGGGCTGGATTCGGCAGGCGCGTCGAAGGCATATTCCACGGAGATCCCCGCGGGCACGGCCCACTGCTTGCCCAACTGCTGCAAGCGGCGGCGTTCGCGCGCATCGGGCGAGCCGGTGAAACGCACGACGTTGTCGCGCACCTCTACTTTCACGTGCGCGGCAAGCCCAGCGTTGGCGAGTTGGCGCTCGATCTTCGCAGCCAATCCAACGGGCACCACTTTGGCCGGCGCGGGCGTTTCTTTCTTGACCGGCGGCGCGGCGGGCTTCGCCTCAGTTTCCGCCGCGGCTTTCGCTTCCTTGCCCGTTGCTTCCGTAGCCTTTTCTTCGGCGGGCTTAGACGGCGGCGTTTCCGCAATTTTTTCAGGCGGCGTCGCCGGCGTCGTTAGAGGCGCAGCAGGCACCGCCTCCTGCGGGCGGAAGAAAACACCGCGCAGGGTGGGCCAAATCAGAAAACCGCCCAAAGCGAGGAGCACGACCAGTATTGCAACCAGCAGCGGACGCCGCTGCGGCTCCTCTTGCGGAATCGCCGCGCCATTCGTGGCCGCGGTAAGCGAGGGCAAGGACGACGCTCCGGGCATGATGCGCGGCGGCGTGGTCGCGGTGGGAGATTCCAGCGGAGGCGGCGGCGCGAGTGGCGTGGCCTTGGGAGCCGCGGGCGGCTCGGAAAGAGTGGGCATGCCGGAAAGCGTGCCGGTCTTGCTCGGCGCGGGCGTGGGCGGAGGAGGCGGCGGCATGGCTTCGCGTGGACGGCCGACGACAACGACGGTTGCGCCGTAGTCAGCGGGCGAGCCGGCCGGCGGGCCGCCAAGTGCACGATAGTTGAGAAGCTCCTGCATCAACTCCTTGCAGCTCTGATAGCGCGCTTCCGGTTCCTTGGCGAGAGCCTTGGCAATCACTGCGCTGAGTCCCGGATGCACGGAGCTGTCCAGGTCGCGCGGCGGGATGGGCTCTTCGTTCACGATCTTGTAGATGACCGTGGTAATGCTTTCGCCGGGGAATGGCTTTTCGCCGGTGACCAGCTCGTACAGAATGACGCCGAGAGAAAACACGTCGGCGCGGCCGTCAATGGGCTTGCCCTTGATCTGCTCGGGAGACATGTAGCTGGGCGTGCCCACGATGGTGCCGGATTGCGTAGTGCCGAGCTGCAGAATCTTGGCAGTGCCGAAGTCGGTGACTTTGACGGTATCGTCGGCGGCGAGCACGATATTGGCGGGCTTGACGTCGCGATGCACGACGTTGCGTTGATGGGCAAACTCCAACGCGGAACAGACCTGGCCCATGATGCGCATCACGCGCGGCAGCGGAAAAGGCTGCTTGGAGTCAATCAGCGACTGCAGGCTGCGGCCTTCGACGTACTCCATTGTGATGAAGTACACACCGTCGTTCTCGCCAGCGTCGTAGATGATGACGATGTTGGGATGGACCAGCTGGCCGGCGGCGCGAGCCTCCGTCTGGAAGCGCGCCACCAGGTCCGGCCGCGCCAGACCGGAGCCTTCCTCGGTGAGCTTCATAGTCTTCACCGCCACGGTGCGGCCAATCATGGGGTCGAAGGCCTTGTAAACGACACCCATAGCGCCGCGACCCAGTTCGTCCTGCAGTTCGTAACGGCCAGCTTTCAGCGCTGCCATGAAGAATCACCGTGACAGCGATTCGGAAGCGACGAGGTCGCACGAGGCCATACACGCACCTCGGCCGCGGACACACGGCGCCGAAACCCTGTGCTAGGAACGAACATACCGCCGCAGCAAGGGCGCGTCAATGACTGCGCGGCTGCGCGTGCCCGCAAAGCAACGATGGCATGAAGGCGGAGAAGAAAAATATCGGATGGCGCCGGACAGGCCGTAAGCCTGACCCATGTTAGTCGGCTTCGCCCTGGAGTTCGTTGGGAAGGCCGCTGATGCCGACAAGTTCATCGGAAGCAGGCGGCGGAAAGAGCGCGGCGGGATCCGGTTGAGGGGCGGGCTGCGGAAAGGCCACCAGGGTTTGCGGGGCGCGCCAGTTGTCGAGCATGGCGGTCTGCTGGGCGCAGGAAATGGTGCAACGCGGCGCGCAGGACTTCGCGGTGTAGAACTCGCGGCGCAGGTCCTGCTGGGTGTACTGCAAAAGCGGGACGCCCGGTGCGCCACGCTGCTGCGAGCAGTAGTGCACCAGGCCGTCCTCGCAAATATAGAGATAGCGCGAGCCGGCGCGGCAGCGCCACTCGTGCGACAAGCCGTGGGCGATGCGCCGCTGAAACTGGTTGAACTGCGAGTAGCAGCTCTTTTTCATGCCGCGGATTTCTTCGAAGACTTCCTGCTCGCGCGGGCCGATGGGTTTCAGTTGGCCGGAACCGTCGTGGATGATGCCCACCGTCGAAGTGAAGCCCAGCTCCTGCGCGCGGCGGGCGACGGTCAGCGCGTCCTCAGGGTTGTTCACGCCGCTGCCCAGCACGGAGTTGATGTTGACGTGAAACTCGGCGTGCTCGGCGAGGAGCTGGAGTTTCTGGTCGAGCACCTTAAGACTTTTCTTGGAAATATCGTCGGGCTGGGCGTTATCAATGCTGATTTGCAGGTGGTCGAGGCGCGCGCGATTGAGGCTTTCGATGCGCTCCTTGGTGAGCAGGTAACCATTGGTGATGATGCCGGCGATGATGCCGTGGTGGCGGATGCGCGCAATCACGCGCTCGAGTTCGGGGTGCAGCAGCGGCTCGCCGCCGCTGAGCGTAATCAGTGTGGTGCCGAAAGAAGCCAGATGGTCCACGCGGCGGATGAGCTCTTCGGCCGGGACGGGCTTGGAGAAATCGTCGAATTCATTGCAGTAGGAGCAGGCCAGGTTGCAGCGGCGGATGGAAATCATATGCACCTGGACGGGATGGTGTGTGGACGCCAGACCGCGGCCAACCAGAAGATACTCGCGGGTTCGCCGGTGCAAGAAGATGAGTTTCCGGCGCAGTTTGGTCTTCCAGGTCATTCGCTAAGTTCCCTCAGAGGCCCCAGATGCATCCATCCCCCGCATATGGGGCAGGGCCGGAAATACAGCTTCTAAAGGCCCCATGCTACACCACAGGCGGCCAAAAAGGACGGCTTTTCCATTGCAAGGCGGCGAAAAGACACTGAATGGGAGAATTTGCGGGGTGAGTGAAACAAACAAGGTTGAAGAGTTGAAGGGTTCAGGAGTTCAAGGTGCAAGAGTCCCAAGGTCGAAGAGTCGAAGTGTCGAAGGGATGGAAAAGCCGTTCGATCAATCGACGGAAGGAAAGCGCGTTGAAGCATACCCCCTCCCCCCTATCAATCGAAATGCGCAAGCGCATGAAGCCGAAAGAGTTAAGCGTTTTGATTCGTTTTGAATCAAATGGACAACTCCAAGCGATTCAAGAGGATGCAGAGTCGATTGAATTTTCGCATGCGCGAACGCCGCGGCCTTGTGCACTTGGTGATTGCGCCGGACCCCCTCCCCCCCTTTTATCGAGTAAGGTAAACGCAAGACGACAAAAGAGTTGTGCGTTTTGTTACAATTTGTAACAGAACGTGGAAGTGCTGTAGTTTCAAGAGATAGCGGATTCGATGAATTTTTCACCCTGCATCCAGTGGTGAGGTTTCAGGCGTCCGAATTTGGCTGGCCGTTTTACCTAATACCGTCTTCTTGCAACCTGCTAATGGCCTGCGACTATAGCTAATAGTACACATTGCGTACAAATATTATCACGTAGAGAATTTGTTGTCAAGGGGAAAGTGAGAAGGTATCAGGTATCAGGAATCAGGTGTCAGGTGGCAGCGAAGGGGGCCGCAGGATCGCCGGTGACCATGCGGGCGGCGTTGGACTGGTCGGCATTGCCCGCGGAATCCTTGGGGGTGGCCACGGCGTCCGGGGCGTAGGATTGCCCGGCGCGGGTCAACGGACTGCTGTTGAGCGTGCCGGAAATCTTCACGCGCTGGCCGAGGTATTGCTCGATGCCTGACCCCTGCAAGATGTAGAGCCTCTTCGTGGCTTCGTCGTAGATGGCGTACTTGGCCTTGCCGGAGGCCACGCTGCGCTTGGCGCAGTCAATGTGCTGCGAATTCGCGCCCTTCGCGCCGCACAGTGTGTCCGTGATGTAGCCGGTCGCCGATATGCCGGTCGTCGTCTGTGCTGCTAGCGCGACCGCGAGAGAACCAACGAGAACTAAGACGAATGATTTGCTGCGCATAAGTCCTCCAATCCGCATTACTTCCCTGCAAACTAGGCTCGCGTCGATGTCAACGAATGCGATAGAAATTGAAGCGAGCGATGATCCAGTGTCCAAATCTCCATTTCTCGCCGTTTCTGCAACGCACGCGGCAATGGCGCCGCACCCGGAAAACCTTGCACCGCTCCTTTAAACTGGCACTCGCTCAGCTCAGAATGGAATCACTCTCAGAAGTATTCCAGTTACTCCGAGAACCGTACCCCATAAGGCGAAGCTTCGTTGTCTCAGCGACTCTGCTCTGACAGTTCTTAGAGTGCGTACCCCAAGAAGAATTGCGAGGATACTTAGAAAAACACCGAAGAGCGGGACCCAGAACAAGAAGAGGCCGAGAAGACCTATGCCAAATGATTGACGGTCAGAGCTCGCAGATTGGATCTGCTCAGAAGATAACGACTTGTACCTCTTCTCCAGTGCAAAGATTAACGCTGCGTTAGACACCCCGTACACAAATGAAAAAGGTATCGAGTATATCGCCGCTTGCATTCCGTAAACGACCATACCCATTAGAACGAACATAAATACGTACGGGGCGAGCCAAGGTTCACCCTCAAGACTAATCTTCGCCGCTACCACGCACGAAAAGACTAGGATCGTTAGCCAGGTTGAAACACACCCGATGAAGCCGCCCCTGATGAAAATCGGAATCCTTGGTTTTGCTTCTTTGGCGACGTATGAGTCGTTGAAGCGAAGCATAACAAAGCTGGAACAAAGCCCGCCCAGGATCGCGATGCCAGCATTCGCCAGAGGGTCATCCCTCAATGGGCTGTTGCTACTAAGGATGTGAGTTCGGTCCACAAGTAGCCTAAAGAGAACAAACTGGAACAGGCCACCAGTTGCCATGAAGAATAATGGCCAGAAGTTCTTTGATCGAAGTAAACGGCCAAACAAGAATACCTCCTATCGAGGTGTCACAGCACAGCCAATACACCTCGCAAAACAATCCTCGTGCAGTTTCACCTGGCATGCCGTGAACGTTATTCTTCCGAAGCAGTTATCGCTATTCTGCAGGCAAAGCCGCACGCAGTTTGCATAAGGGTTATTTCCAGCGTTTCTACACACGACGGGCGCGGCCCCGCAATAGTATGCAATCATCCCAGGCACATCCCCCGCACACGCATAGCCACACAGGAGCCAAAGCCACATGCGGTTCCTTGCTTGGGTACACATTCCGCTGTAGTAGGAGCAACTAGTGGTTCCTGCAGGACATGGGATGGCGAAAGAAAACAAGCCTCCACCAGTGTCACCACTGTCGCTAGCGGGGCAGATATCTAGCTTCCCTGGCATAAACGGGTTTACTGATTCACACAAGGCGTACATGTCGCCAGAACCCGGAAGGCCCGGAAGGTTCGTAATACTTATGTTCACTCCACCAACAAAAACTTGCACAGTACCTCCGTCTCCAACACCAATATATCCATCGTCAAGGCCGCGAGGGTCGATCCGATTTGTGGGGTTTCCACTCACATACGCATATCGATTTAACCGCTGTGGGTTGCGTACGTTGCCGCGGGCTGGGTCGGCCATGTGGAAACGGCCGATGCGGGCGGACTGCTCGCGGTACACCGCGTAATTCAGCTTGCCCGAGGCGGCTTCGTCCTCGCGCTGATAGCTGGTGAACTTGCGCAGGACGCTGGGGTCGGCGGTGCCGCCGGCGTACCACTGCTCGCCGTAGGGATAGTGCGCCTGCTCGTTGGAGAGGTCGCCGTTGTTGTCCGTGGTCAGCCGCGTGGTCAGATGATCGCTGTGCTGATAGAGCATCGTGGCCGTGCTGTCCGACCCCGCCTGCCCCGGCGTGGTCCCCGCGCTGTAGGTATTCGACGCGGCGTCCTCGAACTCACTGATCAACTGCGTCCCCGCATAGATGTACACCGTGCGGTCCGCGCCCTCGCATTCGAAGCTCACTTGCATCGCGACAATTCTCTCTCTTGCCGGGCGTTAGCACCCGGCAAAAAGATTCCGTTGCATCACCCGCTGCACCCTGTGCTCAAGTCCCTCCCGCAACTGCCAACTCCCTTCCAGAATCTCTCTTTCACTGCTTCCTGTTGCCGGTTGCTATCGCCCGGCACACGATGTTTTCGATCGACCCGCTCAAAGCCGTGGAGCGGAAATGCCGCTGGGCTTGCAGTCCGCCCAGACGGACTGCACATTCGCGCCCTTCGCGCCGCACAGCGTGTCGGTGATGTAGCCGGTCGCGGAGACGCTGCTCGTCACCTGTGCCGCCAGGACGCTGAGAGAACCAACAAGAATCAGAGCGAGTAATCTGCTGCGCATTGTTCCTCCAAATTCAACTCAATTAGGTTTTGCGCATCGCACTTCCATTGAACGCCCCTCTTCACGCAGAAGGCAAAGACGGGGCGCTTTATCGCCAGTCCTCAAGACCTAGCTCATTCGCGCGCGGCATTCGATGTCTCCATTACAAAGCTTTCCCTTGTTGCAATTTCCGGAGCGATCTGAATGGCAGGCATCGAAAAACGTGGTATGCAAACACGGAACCAAACAGAAAAGTCATTCCACTTAGCACCCACAAAAGAGCTAAGACGGAATCAGAAATCGATGGATTCAACGATTGGAGCGAAAACAATCTGAATTGTATATCCAAGCATCCTAGGGTTCCGATCAAAGACAAAACTAGGACGAGCCTCTTCTCTTCAGGGGCAAAAGTAACAATCATCGGGGTGAGAATGCCCGCCTGAAGCCCCAAGAACAACGTCGAACTTGCTTGCCACTTTGGCCAGCCGGAATACCAGAAAAACACGGTCACACCTAACAGGGCTATAGCGAACCCCACGGAAATGCGCTCACGCATCTTCATGAATCCCCCTAAAGATCTTACGTTAGCGACGACGATTTCTCCTTGCAACACAAGCGTTGTATTCGTCAGTGCAATGCTTGGACATGTTCATTGCTTCCATAACACAGTGCATTGAACCAATGCCCGCCACAGTGGCGCAGCGCGCGGAACACGCAAGGAAACAGGAGCCATACCCAAGTGGCGTAAACAATGCTGCGGGCGCACATCCTGCGGCGCATGCGATTTCGCACTGTATGGCACCAATAGCAAAACCTTCTGCACAATCTTTTGCATATTGCATAGCTGTCTGATTACAGCTGGCACGCGCTTCCTCGCAAGTCCAAGTTCCGCTCCCTCCTCCAGCTAGCCAGCCGCTCCCGCCGCCGAATCCTGGCAATGGCAAGCCACCGCCGCCCAACGGGGGATCACAAGGCACGTAGCCGTAGCTGCCAAAGCCGCACCAAAGACCAGTGGTCAAACTGGATGCCCACGCCACCTGGAAGCCAGCAGAGAGTTCTGCGCCAATGATCACACGCGCGCCGCGCCGCCCATCCACGAGCTCTAGCAACTCAGTCCGCTCGTCATCGAAGTCTTGCCCGAGCAGGTCAACTCGGTTTGTGGGGTCATTCGTGACGTAGGCGTAGCGGTTGAGGCGCTGAGGATTGCGGACGTTGCCGCGTTTCGGGTCGGCCATGAGGAAGCGGCCGATGCGCGCGCTCTGCTCGCGGAAGACGGCGTAGTTCAGCTTGCCGTTGGTGGCTTCGTCTTCGCGCTGGTAGCTGGTGAACTTGCGCAGCACGCTGGGGTCGGCGGTGCCGCCGGCGTACCACTGCTCGCCGTAGGGATAGTGCGCCTGCTCGTTGGAGAGGTCGCCGTTGTTGTCCGTGGTCAGCCGCGTGGTCAGATGGTCGCTGTGCTGATAGAGCATGGTGCTAGTGCTGTCCGACCCCGCCTGCCCCGGCGTGGTCCCCGCGCTGTAGGTATTCGACGCGGCGTCCTCGAACTCGCTGATCAACTGCGTCCCCGCATAGATGTACACCGTGCGGTCCGCGCCCCACACCTTCACCACGCGCAGCGAATTGCCGTCGAAGGCGTAGCTGGCGATCAGCGTGTCGTTCAGGTAGCGCAGCTCGACCAGGCGGTTCTCCGCATCGTACTTGTACTTGTAGACGTCGTCCTGCGTGAGGTTGGGCTGCAACTCCTTCTGAAGTGAAGGGACCGGTGAACTCGCAACAGATTTCGCGAACATCGAAAGAGGAAGTTATCACTCGTACAACAACGCGGCAAGCGAGAAATGCCGGGTGCGCGATGGTTTCGCGTCCCGGCGCTCCTCATGGCGCGGCCGGATGGGAACCGCCCGCTGAAGTGACCAGTTCGCGCAGTGCGGGGATGACTGCGAAGCGCACGAGTCCCTGCGGAGCGGCGGCGCGGTCGAGCAAGGCGAGTTTTGCGGCGGTCCACCCGTCCGGCGGAGTCTTCCCTTCCCCTATGAATGACACGGCTTCCTCGCCGGTGGCCGCAAGCTCCGTCAAAGTGGCCGCCACGCCTGCCGCGTCTTGAAGCTGCGGCGAACTTGCGGCGAGCCGCGCAATTTCTGCCGCGAGTTCCCGCCAGCGCTGAAATTCGCGGGACAGCGCCTGCCGCTTGCCCGGGTCGCGCGACGAATCGAGCAGGAAGGCGCCCACAAGCGCGGAAAAATCGCGGCGGGCGGGCGCGTCAGGCGAAGCGATGTCGCCGAGCGTGGTGAGCGGAGTGAGTTGCGTGGCGCGGCGCGCGCGCTGGCGCTGGCCGAGGCTGAGCGGCTCGACGAGGCGCAACAGTTCGCGCAACGGCTCAATATCGCTCGTGCCCGCGAGACGGCGCAGCATGGCGTCCGGGCCGCTCAGGTGCCTGAGACCAACTTCTTCGAGCTGGAGGCTCACACGGCCGAGGCGGCGGTACATGTCGCTCACGTCGGCGACGCTGCGCGGCGACCACAGGCGCTCGGCGATGGCGGCGCTACGCGGCCAGATGCGCGAGTCAATATTTTCCGGCGTGATGAGCTCGCCCCACATGCAGACTTCGCCGCCGAGGATGCGTCCCGCAGCGGCGGGATCGAGGTCGCTCGAAGCGGGTAGCGGGTCCACGGCGTAGTGAAATGCGCTGGTTTGCATGGCGTCGAGGTAATAGCCGGCGGAAAGGATGCCGTGGAAGCCCTGCTTTGCGCCTTCGCCCAACGATTTCTGCCCGCGCCAGGATTGCACCACGGTGTCTTTCGGCAAGTCGGAGTGAAAAATTTCGTCCCAGCCGACCATGCGCTTGTTGTGCTTCTGGAGAATGCGGGAGAGGCGCTGATTGAACCAGGCTTGCAGCGCTTCGTTGTCCTTCAGGCCGCGACGCTTTTTGAACGCGGCGATGGCCGGGCTGGAGTCCCACTGCTTGCTTTTCACTTCATCGCCGCCGATGTGCCAGTAGGCGTCGGGAAAAAGGCTTTTCATTTCGCCGATGAATTTGTCGAGGAAGCGATACACCTCTTCGCGCGTGGGATCGAAGGTGGCGTCGAAAACGCCGAACTCGCGGATGATGGCGTAGGGGCCGGGCGCGGTGGCGTAGCGCGCGTCGCCGACAAACCAGGACGTGGAGTGGCCGGGCATGTCGAACTCGGGCACGACGCGGATGCCGCGGTCACGGGCGTAGGCGACGACGTCGCGCACCTGCTCCTGCGTGTAGTACAGCCCGTCGGAGCCGAACTCGTGCAGCTTGGGAAAACGGCGGCTCTCGATGCGGAAGCCCTGGTCCGCGCTCAAGTGCCAGTGAAAAACGTTGAGCTTCACGGCGGCCATGGCGTCGAGGTTGCGCTTGATGACTTCGACAGGCTGCCAGTGGCGGCAGACGTCAATCAGCAGGCCGCGCCAGGGGAAGCGCGGCTGGTCGGCGATGTCCGCGAGCGGAAGAAAAGCGCCGGAAGCGTCGCGCTCGACAAGCTGAAGAAAAGTTTCCAGGCCGCGGAGCGCGCCGACAACGGTGGCCGCTTTCAGAGTTGCTTGTTGCGCTGCGACGCGCAGCGAATACGATTCGTTCTCCGCGATAGACTGCACGGCCTCGCCGGGGCCGGAAACCTGGATGGTGAATGTGGCCGCCGCGGCGTCTTTTTTGATTTCGTGAGAAAACTCGACGCCCGTGCGCGCCTTCAGCCGCAAGAGAGCCCGCGCAACGCCGCGCAGCAAGCGCGCGTCGCGGTGCTGCGTCACGGCAACGGTGAACGATTTGTCGATGGGCAGGCGCCCCGGCTCGATGCGCACCGAGGCGGGCACGGGCAGAAGATGATGCTGCGGCGCAGCGCCTGCCGTGCTCTGCGCACAAACGGTGGGCACGATATTCAAAAGCAGGACAGCCGTGAGCAGTTTTGGAGTGCGCATGGTGTGCCTTCCCCGCAAAGAGAAGGCCCCGTCTCGCAGAGCGCGACGGGGCCTTCGAGTTTATCCGCTACGCGGAAGCAGCCCAGGCCAGTGAAGGCGTGAGCCGTGACGAGTTTAGAATGCGTAGCGAAGAGTAATTTGCATCCGGCGCGGGCCGCCAAGCACGCCGCGGTAGTCCCCGAAGGTGCCGGCGCGGCCGATGCTGGCAGAAAGCGTGCCCGTGTCGAAGTACACCTGATTGAACACGTTGAACGCCTCCCAACGAATGTAGAAACTGTGGCCCTCCCACGGCATGTTGATCCGCTTGGAGAGCGCCCAGTCCCAGTTGAGATATTTGTCGCCGCGGAGAATGTTGCGCTCGCCGCGAAGGCCCGGCAGCGTAAAGCGGAAGCCCTGCAAGGCTGTGTCGGGATCCGCAAACAGGTTCGGGCTGCTGCCGGTGACGCCGGTGTGCGTGGCCGCCTTGACGTTTTGTGTCGCCGGGCAAGGCGCCACGCCGGTCCAAGTGGAGGACGGGCCGCAGGTGGCGTTGCCCTGAAGGTTCCAGTTGGTCGGCCAGACGCGTGCGTTAATCACGTTGGCCGGGATGCCGCTGTTGGCGCGGAAGATTCCGGAGAACTCCCAGCCGCCAAGAATGGTGTCCAAGGTTTTGTTCCAGTTGCTGCCGAAGGCGCGACCTTTGCCGAACGGCAGCTCGTAGATCCAGTTCAGGTTCAACTGGTGGCGCATGTCGAAGTCGGAGAAGGAGTACTCCAGATTGGGCTCCCAGGTATTGATGGTGGAGCCGGTATAACCACCGGTGCCGGAGAAGCCCGCGGCGATCCCGTTGCGCTCCACGCTGGAACTCATATCCAGCGACTTCGAGAGGGTGTAGTTGAGGTCGAATT
>JAMCWK010000108.1 GCA_023481105.1 Acidobacteriota bacterium
GGTGCTCGGCGACGATGCGGCTGGCGATGGCCAAGCCGAGGCCGGTGCCGCGCTCCTTGGTCGAAAAATGCGGCAGAAAAAGCCGGTCCTTATCTTCCGGCGAAATGCCGTGGCCGCTGTCGGCGACGATAATTTCAAAGGACTCGCCGTTGGAATCGAGACGCGTGCTGACGGCCAACTCCTTGACCGAGGAGCCTTCCAGCGCTTCCGCGGCGTTGTCAATCAGATTGACGACGACGCGGCGCAGCAGTTCGGGGTCAGCCTTGGCCTGCGGCAGGCTGGGCGCAAGTTCGGTGCGCAGCGTGACGCCGTCGAGCCGCCCGCCGAAAACTTCTAGCGCGCTGAGGACGATGGCATTCAAGTCTGCGGAGACAGGCTT
Organism: Acidobacteriota bacterium; assembly: GCA_023481105.1. Lineage (GTDB taxonomy): Bacteria > Acidobacteriota > Terriglobia > Acidiferrales > UBA7541 > JACQDE01. The sequence continues at coordinate 380 of JAMCWK010000108.1, forward strand.
CACAGTAGGGAAGCGCGCAAATTGGGAAAATTCGTCCACCAGAGTTTTCAGCGCTGTCACTTCGCGCTGGATGAGCGCGGCGCACTCAGCGGTGAGCTGTTCCAGTTCGCTGGGCGCGGCCGCGGCATGCGAGGCGGTTTGCTTTTCCATGAAGCGCGCGAGGCGCTGCGCGGAAAGTTGAATCGGCGTGAGCGGATTCTTGATTTCGTGCGCGATGCGTTGCGCCACTTCCTGCCAAGCCGCGGCTTTTTGCGCGTGGAGCAAGTCGGTGAGGTCGTCAATCACGACGACAAAACCGGGATTCGCTCGGCGCGGGCCGAGCGAGCTGACCGTGACCGCGGCGTGCAGCACGCGGTCCGGCAGAGAAATTTCAAGTTCCTTGGACGCAGTGCCCATGCGCAGCGACTTGCGCATGAGTTGCTGCAGCCCGCGCGCCGCTTCCTCACCGGCAAGTTGTGTGAGCGTCTGCGCGTCGCGCGCGGCATCGCCGAAGATTTTTGCCACGGACGGATTCGCGCGGAGAATAGCACCTGTGTCGTCGAGCGAAAGCACGGCGGTCGGAATATTTTCGAGGATGGCTTCCATCAGCTTGCGGCGGCGTTCGAGCTCGCCGACGGCGTCCTGGAGATTGCGCGTGAATTCGTTGATTTGGCGGCCGCTGTCGGCAAGCTGCGCAGTCATTTGATTAAACGAACCCACCAGCGTGCCGAGCTCATCACGCGCGGGGACATCCACGCGGTAATCAAAGTTTCCGCGCGAAATTTCTTTTGTTGCTTCTGCAAGAGCTTGAATTGGGCCGACGACTTGCTTGGAAAGGAAAAGAGCAAACCACATCGCAGAAAAGAGAAGCAGTACGGTGAAGAGCGCGAGGGTGAGAAGCAGTTGATTTTTGTAGGCGCGAAGGGTCTGTTTGCTTTCGTTGTAAATTGCGGCCTGCGCCTCGATTTCTGTAATCGCGCTTAGAAAATTACCCGGGGCCCTTCGTGCGACCACAATTTGTCCCTTTGCGCGCGAATTGCGCGCGGCAAGGTAAATTCTGCCGTCCGCTTCCCAGATATCGACGCCACTGGGTAGGGTTCGGCGGAAGAGCGGCCGATCTTCGATGGGCATGGGGTGCAGTCTGAACTGCTTAAGGCGAGGTCCGAAATCCTTATATTCTAACCGCGTGGCATCGGAAACATTTCCGCGCTCGTCGAGCAGCCATGCCGCGTCAGCGCCATTCCAAAGCGCGACCTCTACCGGATCATTCTCAGTTGCTGAACCACTGTCATCCTTTGTCGACGCAGCAGCCAGGACGGCAAGAGACTCAAGGCGAGTTTTTTCGGATTTTCCAAGGTCGCTCAAGAGTTCCTGACTTTTCTCTGTCGCGATTTCCAACGGGCGGGGGAACCAGCGGCTGAGGGTGCGGTTCAGAAGCGCGTAGCTGATGAAGAACATGAAGACGACGGGGAGCAGCGCGATGGCCATGGCGCCGGCGACCATTTTGGTTTTGAAGCGGCCGCCAAGTTTTTCGGCGCGGCGCTCGGCCCAGGTGCGAAGCAAGGTGCGCGCAAAGATGAGTCCGAAGACCAGCAGCGCGGCCACGATGAAGGTGGACACGGCGTAGAGGATGAGGAATTCCTGCCAGCGGTCGGGCTCGAAAGGAATGCGCAACGAGCCGAGGGTGAACACGGCGGCGAGAAGCAAAGCCACGAGCAGGCCGCCAACGATTATCCAGAGTTTGCTCGTGCGGCGGGTTGCGGGTTCGGGTTTGTTGATTTCGGTCACGGTTTACATTTCACGTCACAAGAATTTCTGCAACGGGCAGGATTCGCAAAGCGGCTGCTTGGTCTTGCACCAATGTTTGCCGGTCATCACGATCAGGCCGTGAAACTCGTTGTAGAGCTGCACGTCGCGGGGCAGCGTCCGCTCGAACAAAGCCCGCGTTTCTTCGTAGCCTGTTTTTTCGGAGAGCAGCCCGTGGCGCGCCAAAATGCGCTTGGTATACGCATCCACCACGAAAACAGGGTGCTTTCCTGCATACAGCAGGATGGAGTCAGCGGTCTCCGGCCCGATGCCATGAACCGCGAGAAGTTTTTCGCGAAGCTCTGCCGTTGGTGTTCGAAACATCCTTGCGAGCGAGCCGCCGAATTCCGCGCGAAGAAAGCGGACGAACGCTTTGAGCTTCTTGGCTTTTTGCCGGAAATAACCGGAGGAACGAATCAGCCGCGCCAGTTTCCTCTGTGGGACGCGTTCAAGCGCGGCCGGGGAGAGCAGGCGCTCACTGCGCAGATTGACGATGGCCTTCTCGACGTTAGTCCAAGCGGTGTTCTGCGTGAGAATGGCGCCGACAATCACTTCGAAAGGCGTGCGGGCGGGCCACCAGTTTTGCGGGCCCAGCGCTCGAAACAGCGTGTTGTAGTAGTCTTGCAGTCCGGGACGCGCGGCACGTGCGATAGCCCCCGCTTGGGGCAGCAGTTGCGGCGCAACGGATGGCATGGAAAAGGCCATTTGGGCAAGATAGCGGCGGGTCGCAGGCAAGTCAAGGTGCAGGTGTGGCGCATGCGCAACACCGCTCTATTGACAGGGCATTGTCGGTTTCAATACGATTGCGCCTAAGCCTCATGAGAAGGAGCGCTTCCGACACCGTTCTCGTGCTAAAGTACCGCCTCCAGAGACCCGTGCGTCTCCGAGGAGCCGTCTGATGGCAGCCCGACTGGGCGAGATTCTGATTAAAGAAAACCTGATTACCCAGGACCAGCTCAAGCAGGCTCTGGAATATCAGAAACAACATAATGGCCGCCTGGGAACCTGCCTGGTCAAAATGGGGCTGGTGACGGACGACGAAGTGACTGCTGTGCTTTCGCGGCAGTATGGCGTGCCCTCCATCAATTTGAAATATTACGAAGTGGATCCGGCGGTGACCAAACTCATCCCGCAGGAAACCGCAGTGCGCTACCAGATTGTTCCGCTCTCTCGCGTCGGCTCCACGCTGACCATCGCCATGACGGATCCAACCAACGTCTTCGCGATGGACGATATTAAGTTCATGACGGGCTTCACGGTGGAGCCGGTAGTGGCGTCGGAAACGGCGATCACCGAGGCGATCGGGAAATTCTACGGCGAAGCGCAAACGGTTCAGGAACTCGACAAGGTGATGAAGGACCTGGCCGGAGAAGATAGTCCGGACTTGGAGCTGGCCGCTGAAGAAGCGGAGGTAGACCTCCATACGCTGGAGAAATCGGCGGAAGAAGCGCCCATCATCAAACTGGTGAACCTGATTCTTACGGATTCCTTGAAGCGCGGGGCGAGCGACATCCACATCGAGCCGTACGAAAAAGAATATCGCGTGCGCTTCCGCATTGACGGAATGCTGCAGACGGTGATGAGCCCGCCCATGAAGCTCAAGGACGCCATCACCAGCCGCTTGAAAATCATGTCCAAGCTGGACATCAGCGAAAAGCGCCTGCCGCAAGACGGGCGCATCATGATCAAGTTCACCAAGGACGGGAAGAAGAAGGAGCTGGACTTCCGCGTTTCTACCGTACCCACGATGTACGGTGAAAAAATCGTCATGCGGTTGCTGGACAAGGAAAACCTGCGACTGGACATGACCAAGCTGGGTTTCGAGCAGGAATCGCTGGACAAGTTCGAAAAGGCCATCTTGAAGCCCTACGGCATGGTGCTGGTCACGGGCCCTACGGGCTCCGGCAAAACGAATACGCTTTATTCCTCCATCGCCCGCCTGAATCAGCCGGACACCAACATCATGACCGCGGAAGATCCAGTGGAATTTCAGTTGCCGGGCATCAACCAAGTGCAGATGAAGGAACAGATTGGGTTGAACTTCGCCGCGGCTTTGCGCGCATTCTTGCGGCAAGACCCCAATATCATCCTGGTGGGGGAGATCCGCGACTTCGAAACGGCGGAAATTGCCGTGAAGGCGGCGCTCACAGGCCACCTGGTGCTTTCTACGTTGCACACCAACGATGCGCCATCCACTGTGAGCCGCCTGATGAACATGGGCATTGAGCCGTTCCTGGTGGCCACTTCGGTCCATCTGATCTGTGCGCAACGCCTGATTCGCCGCGTGTGCGCGGGCTGCAAGGAGCAGGCGGACGTCCCCGAGCAGGCATTGCTGGATATCGGTTTCACCCCGCAAGAAGCCAAGACGGTAAAGGTCATGCACGGCAAAGGTTGCGCCACTTGCAACAACAGCGGCTTTAAGGGCCGTGTGGGATTGTACGAAGTCATGGAGATCACCGACGAGCTGCGCGAGCTGATCCTCGTCGGTGCGTCGGCGCTGGAGTTGAAGAAAAAGGCCGTCGAGCTGGGCATGATCTCGCTGCGGCGCAGCGGATTGACCAAGATTGCGGCGGGCGTGGCTTCGATTGAAGAAGTGGTGCGCGAGACAGTGCTGTAGGGGGAGGGGAAATGGCCGGCATCACGCTCAGTGAGCTCTTGAAGAAAATGATCGAGATGGGCGGCAGCGACCTGCACATCACCACCAACAGCCCGCCTCGCATCCGCATCCACGGCCACCTGCGGCCGCTGGATATGCCGCCGCTGACCGCGGCCGATACCAAATCGCTGGCCTATAGCGTGCTCACCGACGCGCAGAAGCACCGCTTCGAAGAAAACCTGGAACTGGACTTTTCCTTCGGCTTGAAAAACCTGGCGCGCTTCCGCGGCAACATTTTCAACCAGCGCGGCGCGGCGGCTGCGGTGTTCCGGACCATTCCCTGGGAAATCAAGGGGTTTGATGCGCTGGGATTGGCGCCGGTGGTGAAGGATTTGTGCAACAAGCCGCGCGGCCTGGTGCTGGTCACGGGTCCGACCGGCTCGGGGAAATCTACGACGCTCGCAGCCATGCTCGACAAGATTAACAGCGAGCGTGAAGAACACATGATCACCATCGAGGACCCCATCGAGTTCCTGCACAACCACAAGAAGTGCCTGGTGAATCAGCGCGAAGTGCACTCGGACACGCATTCCTTCACGAACTCATTGCGCGCTGCATTGCGCGAAGACCCCGACGTGGTGCTTATCGGCGAAATGCGCGACCTGGAGACCATCGAGTCCGCGTTGCGCATCGCGGAAACCGGCCACTTGACCTTTGCCACGCTGCACACGAATTCCGCTGTTTCCACCATCAACCGTATCGTGGACGTTTTCCCGGCCCACCAGCAGCCGCAAATTCGGGCGCAGCTTTCCATGGTGCTGGAGGGAATCCTCTGCCAATCGCTCGTGCCGCGCGTAGACGGGCGCGGCCGGGCCATGATTATGGAAATCCTCGTGCCCAACTCAGCCATCCGCAACCTGATCCGCGAGGACAAGATCCACCAGATCTATTCGGCGATGCAGAGCGGCGCAGCACAAAGCGGTATGCAGACCTTCAACCAGGCCCTGGCCACAGCCTATTACAACAAGTTGATTACTTTGGAAAACGCACTATTGCGTTCCTCGAATCCGGATGAGTTACAGGATATGATCAACCGTGGCGTGGCTGCGCCGGTTCGCGGGCCCGCACCCGCGCGCCGTTGAGGCATGCGCGCGCGGCGCTAAGCGGATGAGGAGGGGGTAAAACATGGCCGTCTTCGCCTATCAGGGGACCAATCGCGCCGGGACTGTGGTGAAGGGTGAGCAAATGGCCACCACCAAGGCCGAAGCCACCAATATCCTCCGCCGGCAGCAAATCAACGTCACCAAAATCTCCGAAAAGGGCAAGGAGTTCACCATGCCCACCTTCGGCGGCAGCGTCTCCGCCAAGGAACTGGCAATCTTTACCCGCCAGTTTTCGGTGATGATTGACGCCGGCTTGCCGCTGGTGCAATGTCTGGAGCTCATCGCCAACCAACAGGACAACAAGCATTTTCAGAAAATTCTGCACTCTGTGCGCTCGGCCGTTGAAGGCGGCGCGACGCTTTCCGCGGCGATGCGCCCGCACATCAAGGTGTTCGATACCCTGTACGTGAACATGATCGAGGCGGGCGAGACGGGCGGTATTCTGGACACTATTTTGCAGCGCCTTTCCGCCTACATCGAAAAGAACGTCAAACTGAAGTCGGCGGTCAAGTCGGCACTGATTTACCCGGTGTCGGTTATGGGTATCGCCGTCGGCGTGGTTGGGTTGTTGCTGTGGAAGGTGGTACCGATTTTCGCCAAGCTGTTCGAAGGCCTCGGCGTAGCCCTGCCAACCCCAACGAAAATTGTAATGAACTTGAGCGCGTTCGTTGGCAGCATTTACGGCGCAATGGTCGTGGTGGTGTTCGTGGGCATCATCATTGCCCTCAAGGTATGGTACGCGACGCCGGCCGGTCGGCGCGTGATTGACACGGTGATGCTGAAAATTCCGGTCATCGGGATGATCCTGCGCAAGATCGCCGTGGCCCGCTTCACGCGCACCCTGGGTACACTGATCTCCAGCGGCGTGCCGATTCTGGAAGGCCTGGACATCACCGCAAGAACTTCGGGCAACGCGGTGGTGGAAGAAGCGCTGATGAAGGTGCGGGCCGCAGTGGAAGGCGGGCGCAACTTGCAGGACCCCTTAAAAGAAACGGAGATCTTCCCGAACATGGTGGTGCAGATGGTGGGCGTCGGCGAGCAGACAGGCGCGATGGATGCCATGCTCTCCAAGGTGGCCGATTTCTACGAAGACGAAGTGGACGCAGCCATCAAGAACATGCTGACCTTGATGGAGCCGATGATGATCGCGTTCCTCGGCGTGGCCGTCGGCGGCATCGTCATTTCGCTCTATTTGCCCCTGTTCGAACTGATCGGCAAACTGGCTGGTTGACAAGCTGGGGAGAGCGAATACAAATAAACAAAGGCGGCGACTTCGGGGCGCCGCCTTTGTTTTTGAGGCGTAACGAGTTCTATCCGCAGCCGGAGGCCACCTGCGCCCATTCCCCGTTCTTGTGCTAGGCTTTGCGCATGGAGCGCACGCCCAACGTGCAGGAGTGGCTCGGCTGGCTGGTCCGTGTCCGCTTCCTGGTGATTACCTTCCTCGTCGCGCTTGTGCTGGTGCTGCGTGACTTCAACCTGCTGCAAGCCCCAAATCAGTACCTGATTCCGGTGATTGTCCTGTGGTATGTGCTGGCGGTTTTTTACGCGATTTTGCAGCGATGGTATGCGGTGGCGAGGTGGCATGCGCCACTAGTGCTGATGTGCGACCTGTTGATGATTACCGGCTTGGTGTTCGTCACCAACGGACACGAAAGTAACTTCATCGCGCTCTACTTGCTGGCGATTATCGTGGCCAGCGTACTGTTTTCCGGGCGCTACACGTACGTGGTGGCTGGATTGAGCTTTGTGCTGCTCGGCACGCTGGTGGAGCTGGCTTATTACGAGAAGATCCCCAGCTTGGCACGGCAAATGCCAGACGAACGGCAATTGCAATGGTGGATTCTGTCCAACTTGATGGCGTTTCTCGGCGTCGCCTATCTTTCCAATCTGCTGGCGCAGTCGCTACGGCGGAAGGGTGTTGAACTGGAGGAAAAGAGCGAGGCACTGGAAGACCTCCAGGCATTCAACGAGGACATCATCCATTCCATGCGCGGCGGGCTGCTGACCACCGATACCGAAGGGCGCATTCTGCTTTTGAACCGAGCCGGCGAAGAGATTACAGGGTTCCTCTTTGCCGATGTCCGAGGGCGGCTCGTGCAGGAAGTGTTTCCAGACTTCTGGCGCGGAGAGAAACAGTTGGAGGAAGAAGGGCTGGCGCCGCGGCATGAAGTTGAGTTCCGCACGACGAAGGGGGAAGAGAAGTACTTGGGTGTGTCGGTCTCGCCGCTGCGATCGGCCCAGAAGCGCAACTTGGGATTTGTGTTTAATTTTCAGGACCTGACGGAGTTGCGGCGGTTGGAGCACGAGGTGGCCATCAAGGACCGCATGGCGGCCTTGGGCCGCTTGGCAGCAGCGATCGCGCATGAGATCCGGCAGCCGCTCACGGCGGTGGCGGGTGCGGTCAAGGAATTGGGACGATTCGCGCCGCTCGAAGAGGACGACCGACGGCTGGTCGGCATCGTCAGCCGCGAGTCGGAAAGGCTGAATCAGATTGTCAACGACTTCCTGAATTTTTCACGGGAAAAGCGATTTGAGTTTACCGAAGAAGACGTTGTTATCCTATTAGAGGACACGCTGACGCTGCTGGAGCGGCATCCCAGCTTTGATGGAAAGTACCGGATCGAGCGGCGATTTGCCGTGCGGCAAGCGGTAGTGCGAGTCGACCGTGACCGCATCAAGCAGGTGTTTTGGAACTTGTGCGACAACGCTCTGCGTGCCATGCCCGCGGGCGGCACGCTGACCGTGGTTCTGGAGAAAGAGCCGTCGCTGGTGCGCATTCGTTTCCGCGACACCGGTCGCGGATTTGACACCGCTACAGCCACGAAATTATTCGAGCCGTTTCAGTCCAACTTCCCCGGAGGCACAGGGCTGGGACTGGCCATCGTTTACCAGATCGTGCAAGCCCACCAGGGCCGCTTGAGCGCCGAAGGAGCCATCAACCAAGGCGCAGAGTTCACCATCGAATTGCCACGAGCCAGTTAAGCGGGTTGGCGTCTCCGCCGCCCAGCGCATCTCTGGCGCTGGACGGATTCCGCCGGTTTTGTCATGCTTTGGAAGCCATGGCGCATCTGCTGGTAGTTGACGACCAAAAATCCATCTGCGAGCTGCTGGAGATCACCTTCCGCAAGGAAGGGCACCGCGTGGAGACGGCGACCTCCGCGGAAGCCGCTATGCGGCGCCTGCAAGCACAAATCTATGACATTGTGATTTCCGACTTGCGTCTGGCGGAGTCGAGCGGGTTGGACCTGCTGAAATACACCAAAGAAGTTTCGCCCTCCTGTTTCTTCATCTTGATTACGGCCGTGGGTGACTACGAAGACGCCATCACCGCGCTGAACTATGGCGCCGACCGTTACGTCCGCAAAGGGGACAAACTCACCGAAGAACTGCGGCAAGTCGTGCGGCAAGTGGCCGAAAGCCTGAAGCTCAAGAAAGAGGCTGGTTATCTGCGGCGGGAACTGCGCAAACTGACGGGCCTCGACAACATCATCGGCCAGAGCGCAAAGATGCGCGCGTTGTTCGAGTTGATCCAAACCGTCGCGCCGCAATCGAGCCGCGTCCTGATCACCGGCGAAAGCGGTACCGGGAAGGAGTTAGTGGCGCGGGCCATTCACGAAAAGAGCACGCGCGCACAGACCCCGTTTATCACCATCAACTGCGGTGCCTTTCCGGAGACATTGCTGGAAAGCGAACTGTTCGGGTACGTCAAGGGCGCTTTCACGGGCGCGAATGAAAACCGGCAAGGGCTGTTTCAGGCTGCGCACGGAGGCACGCTGTTCCTGGACGAAATCGGAAACATGAGTCTGACGATGCAGGTGAAGCTCTATCGCGTGCTGCAAGAGCACAAAATTCGGCCGGTGGGAAGCACGGAAGAGAGCGAAGTGGATGTACGCGTGATCGCAGCGACCAACAAAAACCTGGAAACAGAAATCGCCGAAGGGCGCTTTCGCGAAGACTTGTTCTACCGGCTGAGCGTCATTCCGATTCATCTTCCGGCGTTGCGCGAGCGACGCGAGGACATTCCGCTGCTGGCACGGTCGTTCCTGGACCGGTTCCGCAAAGAGATGGGGAAAAAGGTGGAAGGGATCGATCCGGATGCTCTACGACGCTTGGAAGCATACGACTGGCCGGGGAATGTGCGCGAACTGGAAAACACTATCGAGCGCGCTGTGGCGCTTGAAACGGAGCAGACTATTTCCATCCGCGTGCTGCCTGAAAAATTGCGGGAACCGACCGGTGCAGATGGACTGGTGCTTCCTGAAGAGGGTTTCAACCTGCAGGAGCACATAAGCAAAATTGAACGGTCGTATCTCATGGCGGCGCTCGTGAGGGTCGGGGGCGTGCGGACCAAAGCGGCGGCACTTTTGGGAATGAGCTACCGGTCATTCAAGCATTACGCCAAGAAGTATGGCGTCTAGGCGACTGCCTCATGGCCATTTTTTGGCTATTCAGGAGGCCACAATTTGTCCAAGCTTGCGGAAACTTGGCATATGACCCATGAAGTCGCATGCTTTCGCGTTTGCCTTTCTGGTGTAATCAATTCATAACTAAGGAGATAGGAATTGTTCAGCGAAGCATTCGAAGTTGACAGTTAAGTGGCAGCAAGTTTGCTTCATTTGAGGCCATGGCCCCCGAGGCCTGTTCTCTTGAAAGGAGACAGCATGCAGAGAAAGAACAAGGGATTTTCGCTCATTGAGCTGCTGATCGTGGTCGCGATCATTCTAATCATCGCCGCGATTGCGATTCCGAACTTGCTGCGTTCGCGCATTGCGGCGAACGAGGCTTCGGCAGTGGGCTCGATGCGTTCCATCAACACCGTGTGCGTGACCTATTCCTCGACTTACGGCGGGTTTCCTCCGACCCTGGCGGCCCTTGGGCCGGCAGCCGGCGGCGGCGCCCCCACAGCGGCTAACGCGGACCTGATTGACGCCGTGTTGGCAGCGGGCACCAAGAGCGGCTATACGTTCACCTATACGGCGGGTGCAGCGGTTGCAGGTCAGGTTCCAACCTACACCCTCAACGGCGACCCGGTTACTCCGGGCACGACCGGTCAGCGGTATTTCTTCACCGACCAGTCCGGCGTGGTTCGTGCCGACCCCGCGGCCAAGGCCACGGTGGCCAGCACGCCGATCTAACTGTGCTTTTCACCAAACTGGGGGAGGAAGCGCGAGCTTCCTCCCCCGTTTGTCTTTTTGCATGCAGTTGGGTGTGGATTCCGTAAGATGCTCGCAAACGCAGACGGAACGAAGAAAAGGGTGCGGCATTTTCGGGCCAAGCACATGGACAGAATTTGTACCTATGGACCAGTGAAGCGAGCAGGCTCGGGCCTGCTCAGAGAAGTTTATCAGTAAAAGACAACACTTAAATTGTCTCTGTACAACGATTTCCAGTCTGAATACCATTTCGGCGAGCCTGGGCCACTTGAATGGAACGAGCCGTGCCTTAAATATCCTCGGATTTCCGAGTATCCAGGGAAAAGGTTTGGCAAGTCTTGGGAAGGAGAAAACATGGGGAGAAGGAACAAAGGATTCTCTCTGATCGAACTGCTGATCGTGGTGGCGATAATTCTGATCATTGCTGCGATCGCCATTCCCAACCTGCTGCGCTCACGTATCGCGGCCAATGAGGCCTCAGCCGTACAGAGCATGAGGACGATTACCACGGTGCAAAACACTTATAACTCAAGCTACGGCGTGGGCTATTCACCAAGCCTTGCGGCCCTAGGGCCTCCAGCCGGCGGCGGGGCGCCGAGCGCGGCGGCAGCGGACCTGATTGACTCCGTGTTTGCGGCAGGCGTTAAGTCCGGCTACCAATTCACGTACACGCCAGCGGCGGCGGTGGCAGGGATTATTTACAACTACACGCTGAACGCGGATCCCGTGACACCGGGAACGACGGGTCAGCGGTTTTTCTTCACCGACCAGAGCGGAGTCATCCGGGCGAACACGGCGGCCAAGGCGACCATCGCGGACAATCCGATCTAAGTTACCTCGCCCTTGAAAAATCGGAGTTTGGTAAGGGGCTGCCATCAGGCAGCCCCTTTTTTTTGTGCAACGGGCATTCCCGTTCTTGCTACACTGAACGCATGCGACGAGTGCTGCTTCTCTTGCTGCTCGCAGCGAGTTCCGCCATTGCCGCAGACGTGGACGCCATTGTTCGCGGCGTGGAGAAGCGCTACCAGGGCGCACGAACGCTGAAGTCCGTATTTCTGCATCGCTACTCGGAAAGCCGCAATGCCCTGCGCGTGGAGTCGGGCACCGTGGTAATCGTCCTCATGGGGAAGATGCGGTGGGAATACGAGTCGCCGGAGGAAAAACTGTTCATCGCTGATGGGAAGACAGTGTGGTTCTACGTGCCTGCGGACCGCACCGTGACGCGCACCAAGATGAAGGAAAGTGCGGACTGGCAGACGCCGCTGGCCTTGCTTGTGGGCAAGGCGAAGTTTTCGCGGGTATGCGGGCGAGTGGAGTTGTCCGAGGCACGCACGTCTGCGGCAGAAAACGTCGCGCTGCGATGCCTGCCAAAATCGGAGAAGGCTGGCTTTTCGGAAGTGCTTATCGAGGTGGATGGAGAATACCGCCTGGTGCGGGTGCTCATCCGGGAGCCGGGGGGCATTGAGACGGAATTCCGGTTCGGTAGCTGGCAAGAAAATCTTCCTCTGGCAGCAACGTTTTTCCGCTTTGTCGCGCCGCCCGGCGTGGCCATCGTAGACGAGGCGTCACTCGCGGGCCAACAGCACTGAAAAATTCCAATAAAACAGCGGCGGCGCCTCCATTAGGAGACGCCGCCGAGGAAAAAAACTGGCTGCAGGCGCGGCTAGAAGGAAATCTTTGCCGAAATCTGCAGGATGCGCGGACCAAGGGTGGCCGTGGGCCGCTGGAAAGTAGGCGAAAGTGTCAGCACAGGTGTGCCGGTGGACGTGCACCCGGAACAGGAGTACTGCGTTGTAGAGACGTTGGCCACGTTGGCGCGGTTGAAGACGTTAAAGGCCTCGCCGAAAAGCTGAATTTTCCAGCGCTCGGTGATGTGGATGTTCTTGGTGATGCGGGGATCCACACTGATGGTGTTGGGCAGGCGGAAGGAGTTGCGCGTCTGTCCCGGCGTGCGGTCGTTGCGGCTGTTGCCATCGTTGTTCAGGTCCGCGCCGACACCGCCGGAGAAAGGCTGGCCACTCTGCGCGGTGACAATGAAGCTGACCTCCCATCCGCCCAGAAAGGCCTTGCCGATGGAGGGAAGACCACTGGCGTAGCTGTTGAGGTCCCAGATGCCGCTCACCACGAAGCGATGGCGTTGGTCGTTTTCACCCGGACCGCTGTCGTTCTTCGGGTCAATCTGGTTCTGGACGATCTTGGCGTCGTCAAAAGTGAAGGGAACGACGGCGGTGGCATCCGGTTTGTCGTCGGTGACTTTGCCGACGGTGTAGGAGGCCAGGAATTGGTAGTTCTTGGAGAAACGTTTGGTGAGCTGGATGGTCATGCCGTGGTAGCGAGAATTGGCCGTGCTTTCGAATTGCGCGATTCGGGCGAAGCCGGCTACGGGGCGTGTGGAGGAGAATCTCTGATAGGTGGCAGTGGAGGCACCGACTGCGATGGAGGTGGGAGTCGGCGGGAGCAGGTTGATGTCGCGGGTCCGCTGGAGGTGGAACCCGCGCACGCCGAGGTAGCTCACGCTGACGCCGAAGTCGCGGGCGAACTCATACTCGAAGCCGCCGCTCCACTGCTGAACGAGAGGCTGAGCATAGTTCGGGGCGAAAACAAAGATGTTGGGGCTGGCGCCAGTCACGGTACCGGGTGCCGCACAGTTCGGCGAGGCTACTGGCGCGCCGCAAATCGTGTTCGGGTAATCGGGTATTACCGGCGTCGTTGTCGCAGTAAACCTCAGCGTTTGCACGTTGAGGCCGTTGTTGGAGTGCGCCGTGCCGACCATGATGGAAGGGGTACGGCCGTAGTAAACCCCATAACCCCCGCGGACAACGAAGCGGTCATGAGTGAAGGGCTTCCAGGCAATGCCAACCCTGGGACCAAAGTTGTTGCGGTCGGTGTGGAGTTGTGCCGTGTTGATATTGCCGACCAGAGCGAGGGGATTGCTTACAGTGGGCTTAGCGCTGTTTTGATAATCGTAGCGCAAGCCGTAATTAACGAGGACGCGCGGAGTGGCGCGCCATTCGTCCTGCACGAACAGCGAATACTCAAAAATGTCAGGTTTGGTGGTGGGGCCGGTGGTGCCGGTCCCAGCGAAAGCCTGGGTGAAGCTGCTTGCGGAACTCACAGGGAAACCGACGGTTGGAGTGAGGCTGCGGCCGAAATCCTCCAAGCTGGCGAAGGTGTAGGCCCCGGAGAAGTTGCCCGGGAAAAAGTTGAGGATGCGGTCCACGATGAAGTTGGCGCCGAATTTCCAAGTGTGGTGACCGCGGAGCCAGGTGAACGTGTCGGACCACTCGCCGCGCTTGATGGTGGTATCGCGGGGGCTGAAGAAGTTACGGCCGACGACCAAGACGTTGGCCCCAGCTTGGCGGACGGTGGCCTCCGGATTGACGCTATTGGACTGTCCGGGCTCCTTGTCGCGGACGAAGCTGCCGCGGGCGACGTTGATCAGCGAAGGTGAAAAGGTGGTGGTGAGGCCGACGGCGATGGTATCTGTCTTGACCAGGGAGGCACCGGTGTGCTCGAAGCTGTTCTGAGAGCCGCCGTTTTCATAGCCGCCGCCGGTAAAGCGCTGGCTGTTCCAGCGGGCAGTAAAGAGATTCTTCGAGTTGATGTTCCAGTCCACCTTGGCGAGATAGGCGTCCTGGTCTTGAGTGCGAATCCAGCTATTGGCACGGGCCGTGAGATATGCGAGGGCGGCGGTCTCAAAGGTAGTGGCCGGAGTGAAGCCCGCGGGAAGGTTGAGGAAGACGGTGTTGGGCAGGGTGTTGCGCTGGCCATCGTAGTTGAAGAAGAAGAAGGCTTTGTCGTGGGCAATGGGGCCGCTGACGTTGGCGCCGAACTGGTTGAAGTGGTAGGGCGCCTTGCGGCGGCCGGCGTTCTTGTCAATGAGGTCTGTGGCGTTCATGGAGCGGTCGCGGTAGTACCAGAAGCCCGTACCATGGAAATCGTTGGTGCCGGACTTGGTGACCACGTTGATGACCGCGCCGCCCGCGCGGCCCAGTTCCGCCGAGTAGGAACTGGAGTTCACCTGGAATTCCTGCACCGAATCCTGGCTGAACTGGTAGGGAGCACGGCCGGAACCGGTGCGCCCGAGGGTCTGACCGAAGAAAGAGTTGTTGTTGTCGGAGCCGTCCACGACGAGGGAATTGAGAGTGCCGCGCTGGCCGGCGAAACTGATGTCGCCACCGCGGACATCGCGGGTGACACCGGGAGTCAACAGGACGTAGTCAATAAAGTTGCGTCCGTTAACGGGAAGGCTGGCGATAGAGCGCTCTGCGATGGTGCCGCTCAGCGAAGAGCGGGTGGTTTCCACCAAGGGAATTTCCCCCGTCACGGTGACTGTGGCGGTCTGGCCGGCGAGAGGCATGGAGAGAGAGAGATTGATTTTCGATCCAACGGTAACAATGATGTCCGTCTGATTGATGACCGCGAAGCCGCTTTTTTCGGCCTTTAGATCGTACTTACCAACGGGAAGCACCGGCAAACGGAAAAATCCGCTATCGTCGGAGTTCGTACTGAACGAGACGCCGGTAGCCTTGTTGGTCACGCTGACTGCCGCAGAGGGAACCGCGGCGCCGGTCTGGTCGAGCACGGTGCCCTCGATGGAACCCTGGGTTACTGTCTGCGCCATGGCGGCGAGAGAAAACGCCAGGAGAAACACGACTCCTGCACATAGCCTTGCTCTCATGCAACGCTCCTTTGAAATGATCTGCACTGTATCGAAAAGAATTCCCAAAAATCGCAAACCATTCTAGCGGAGACGCGTGAGAAATCAAAATTTAAGGGATGGTCTTGTGGAAAACTCCGGGAGTGAAAGATGTGACAGAAAAGTTGCAACTTGGGATGAAAACGGCGGCATCCGTGTGGTCTGGAGCGAGGTGCAGATGTGCTAGACTGACGACGGCGCGGCGGGTGCAGCGTGGGCGGCACGGATTTTCTCATTCTGTAACAGCAGTTCAACACGCTCATCAAAGCTGGGCTGCCCATCCTGAAGGCGCTGGGCCTGCTGGCGGAAGGACATTTGACTGTTCGGGGCGGTGCAGAGAAGGATTGCCGCGTTGCCCGTGCCGACGGGATAGCCGGTGCTTTGGCAGCAACGAACTCGGCCGGCAGGGATGTGAGGGGCGGGCGGTTGTCTGAAAACTGCTTCGAGAACGGGGCTTTATGCGTGTTCTGGCAAACCGCGGCGGACAAGGGGCACTTGCAGAGTCCCAAGAGGCGATGTGCAAGGGAAAATTTGCCGGAGCAGCCGCCAGCGAGACGATCCTCGCGTGTCTTTGGCCAAACTCGGAGGCAAAATGGAAATCCCGGCTCAATGCATCTCAACATCTGCTCAAGTGGAGTGCCCAGTGGACGCAGGGAACCAGCCCCAGAAGTGCCTTCGGTATGTCTTGGCTGTCCTTGTTCTTCTCTTACTGACGGGGGAATGTCTCGTTCCGCGCCGGACGCTGGAGGCCCACACCATCCTCATTGCAAAGACAATTGAGCGCCCGGCCGAATTGTGCCGAGGTCCCGAAGCCAAGGGGGAGGTGGGCCATTTTCTGCTGATGAACGCGGAGATCAAAGCGGTGATTTCCGCGGCGGATTATGCTTACGCGTTCTCGAGTTCGGGCGGCAACATTCTGGACCTGGCGCGTACCGCCGACAACTACGACGGTTTTACCCATTTCTACACGCTGCTGAACACCTACTGGCCAAACCAGGCGCACTACACAAACGTCCAAGTGCTGCAAGACGGGAGCAACGGCAAGCTGGCGGTAGTCCGCGCGACCGGGTACGACCTCGGGGCTCCGAACATTCAGGTGGTGACGGACTATCAGTTGGGTCTGCACGACCGTTTCGTCACCATCGTGACGACGCTCACCAATCGGAGTGACCAGGCTGTCCAGGACTACGCCGTGGGCGATGCCGTGCAATGGGGCGTGACCGACAATTTTGCCCCTGGGGTGGGCTACGAGTTGCTCAACGTCAACAGGTCATTCCCCTGGGTGGCTGCACAAGGAAACCAGATCAGCTACGGCTATGCCACCGACGCTGAGAGCTTTGATTCCATGAACCATTCCACCTGGACGGATAGCTATGTCCGCCACATTACCCTCAGCCCGCACCAGCCGTTTGTCTTCAGAAGATTCTTGTCGGTCGGAACCGGTAGCGTTGCGTCCGCTGTGCAGGTACTACTGTCCATGAAGCACATGCCGCTCGGAACAATCGAGGGTTTTCTGCGGCAGGGAGGGACCACCGCGCCGATTCGTGGGGCGGCCGTTTTTCTCCGCACCGAAGCAGCGTCACCCTTCCTGACAACCACCAGCGATAGCCGAGGACGCTTTGTTGCCGAGGTTCCTGCGGGCTCGTATGAAGTGTCCGCGACCGCGCCCGGCCGGGCGGCTGCTAAGCCCCGGAAGATCGACGTGGAACCAGGCAAAACGACCACCGTTGATTTTGGATTTGGAGCCCGGGGCGTGGTGCACTTTGAAGTGCGCGATGCGCAGAGCGGTCAACTCCTGCCGGCGAAGCTCGTCGTCACATCCCCCGAGGGCCCCAACCCGTATCTGGGGAGCCCCGACAAAGCAACGGGCGCGCTCAATAGTGTCTTTACAGCAACTGGCACGGGCGAATTTTCGGTCCCGCCCGGCCGCTACCGGGTCGCTGCCACGCACGGTCTGGCGTATTCGGTGGCCTGGGGCGATGTAACCGTCTCCGGCAGGGCAGCATCCCCGCTCCGCCTGACACTGCGCCGAGAAGTGTCAACGCCAGGTTGGTTCACGGCCGATTTTCACGTGCATGCCAGTCCCAGCGACGATAGCACCGTGAGCCTGGCCGACCGGGTGACCAGCTTGGTGGCGGAGGGAATCCAGGTGGTGGCCTCTGCCGACCATAACATCATTTCCGATTACTCCTCTACTATCCGGACTCTGGGCCTCACCTCAAAACTGTTCTCACTGGCTGGCAATGAACTCACAACGGTGGAATGGGGGCATTTCAACGTGTTCCCATTGCTTTATCGGCCGCAGCATCGCTGGGGCGGGGCGATGGACGTACGGGGGAAGAACCCGGAAACCCTCTTTGCCGAAGCGCGCGCGCTGGACGGCGGCCGGGACAAGGTGATCGAGATAAATCACCCGCGCTGGCCGTATCAAAGGCATGCCTACTTTGACAATGTGCAATTGGATGTAGGGGACTTGGAGGGTTCTAGGGCGCGCGGTTTTTCGCTCAACTTCGATGCCCTGGAGATCATGAACGGGTTGTGGAGTGGCGAAGGCTACTTTGCCACGGAAACGATTTTGAAGGACTGGTTCGCCCTCCTGAATCGGGGCTATCGATTCACCGCGGTCGGGAATTCCGACTCTCACACCGTGGTCACGCAGGAAGTGGGATATCCGCGCAACTATGTCTTCCTGGGGGAGGCCACAACCATCCGGGGACTAAACCAGCCGGCAGCGAGAAAGACAAGCGAGCAGGCTGTGGTCCAGGCGATCAAGCGTCATCGAGTCGTGGTGTCGAACGGTCCCTTTGTGTCGTTCAAGGCCGGAGGGGAATCGCGCATTGGCGACATACTCTCAATTCCCCCCAGCAAAGGCGCAGTCAAGTTGGAGATTCATGCGCAGTGGCCCCAGTGGATGGGGCCGATGGACACCCTACAGGTCTTTGTCAACGGAAAGGAGTTGAAGGCGATCCCGCTGTCAGGGATCAACTCTCCTGCAAACCTGACGGTTGAGTTCTCGCCGGACGCAGACACTTGGGTGGTCGTTACTGTGCGAGGGAGCCGGCCGATGGATCCGGTGCTGCCCACTTGGAAAGGCCGGGCCAATACGCCATTCGCGATCACCAACCCCATCTGGATCGATTGGGACGGCAACGGAACATTTGACCCGCCTGTGGGGAAATTCTAGCTGGGAACGGAAACGTGCGCTTTCTGCCATGGTGGCCGCAGCCAAAAATCTCTCAGTCAGACAGGGCCATGGGGTACGAGGTTCTTCGTCGCCCTGACTCTTCGAAGTAAGTTCTTGTTTTCCTATTCACAACCAAGTCGCATCTTGGGATGAGAAGGGCGGCATCAGTTTGGTCAGGAGCGAGGTGCAGGTGTGCTAGACTCACGACGGCGCGGAGGAAGACAACGCATACTCAGGTAGCGCGCATCGAGTTTCGCAATGGCTGAATTTGAATGCAAAGTGGCGGACCCCGCCGGGAAAATATCGGTGCAGGTGGAAGCCGCACAATCGGAAGCAGAAGCGCGGCAGCGCCTGGGCGACCGCGGGCTCTACGTCTATTCCGTGCGACAACGTGCCCGGCTCTTGCCGCAGCTGGGCGAACGGCGTGGCGGACGCACAGTAGGCGGCACAGATTTTCTGATCTTCAATCAGCAATTCAATACGCTAATCAAGGCCGGATTGCCCATCTTGAAGGCGCTGGACCTGCTGGCGGAGCGCGCAGCGGTGCCGAGGCTGCGGCCGCTGCTGCGCGACGTGCGCGACCGCGTGCGCGAGGGCGCATTGCTCTCAGAGGCGCTAGAAAAGGAAGGTGCCTTCCCCAAGGTGTACACCACTTCGGTGCTGGCCGGTGAGAAAAGCGGCAACCTGAGCGGCGTGCTCGAGTACTTTATCGCCTACCAAAAAGTGACGACCGGATTCCAGCGGCGGCTAGTGGCCGCGCTGATTTATCCGTGCATCCTGGTCATCGTGACCACGCTGATTCTGAGCTATATCGTCGCCTACGTGATCCCGCAGTTTGCGAGGCTATATACCGAACTCAACGTGCCGCTGCCTACCACGACGCAATTCCTGGTGACCATGGCTGTGGGATACCGGTGGTATTTCCTTGGGGTGATCGTGGCAATCGTCCTCGGGGCTACCGGCGCATATGCCTGGTCGTTCTCGGAAAAGGGCGGAGTCGCGGTGGACCGGTTTAAATTCCGTTTCCCGGTGTTCGGCGAAATCTGGGTGAAGTTCCAAGTGGCGCAATTGGTGCGCACACTGGCTACCCTGCTGGCAGGCGGGACGCCGCTGGTAAACGCGCTGGAGACCACGGCAAATGCGACCGACAGCCGTCTAATAGGAGGTGCAGTCGCGCAGTCCGCCCAGCGCGTGCGGGAAGGCGCATCACTTCACCAGAGCCTGGCGGACACGGGGGTCATGCCCGCCTTGGCTATTGAAATGATCGAGGTAGGCGAGGCGACCGGAGCGCTGGCGCCCATGCTGAGCAGTGTAGCGGAGTTTTACGAGGAGGACGTGAATCTGCGTTTACAGGCGCTGCTGAACTTGATCCAGCCGGTGATTTTGGTATTGATGGCCATTGTGGTAGCCTTCATTTTGATTTCATTGTACTTGCCAGTCTTTCAGTTTTCGCTCTCGGGTACCGCGAGGTAGCAAAGGATGGGTTCTTCGGAGCATGATCTGAAGTCCAATTCCGTGGGTATGGAGGCGCAAGAGGTCGAACAAACCCGGCGACTCGCCGACCGCTATCGCTGCCCCTTCATTGACCTGCGCGAGCAGAGGATTGACCCTGAGCTGTTTCGCGCGATTCCCGCCGAACTGATGTTCCGCTACAATTTCGTACCGCTTGAATCCCACAACAATTCTCTAGTCATCGCGGTGGCGGATCCCAGCCAGTTACTGCTGACAGACGAACTGGCGCTTTTGTTGGGGAAGAAACTTGTTCTGAAAGTGGCCACGGCACTGCAAATCGGGGAACTGCTGAAACGCACGGAACAATCCCAGCGCGTACTGGAGCAGGCGACGGAAGGGTTTGCGCTGCAAGTGGTGAGCGAGGAAGAGGGCGAAGAGACTATCAGCGCCGACCGCATCACGCGGGACACCGCCGTGAACCCGGTGGTGCGGCTGGTGGACACCGTAATTTTCACGGCGCTGGAGAGGAGGGCCAGCGACATCCACATCGAATCGCGGGCCGCGGAAGTGGTGGTGAAGTACCGTATTGACGGCGTACTGCAACAGGCCATGGCACCGCTGGCCAAAGAATGGCACTCGACGATTCTTTCGCGCATCAAGGTGATGAGCGAGCTGGACATCGCCGAGCGCCGCGTGCCGCAGGACGGCCGCTTCCGCGTGCGCTACAAGGGAAGGTTTATTGATTTCCGCGTGTCCATCATGCCGGCGATTCACGGCGAAGATGCCGTGCTGCGCGTGTTGGACAAGGAAACGTTGAGCGAAAAATTCCGTAACTTGACGCTGGACGTGGTTGGCTTTTCAGAGACAGACATCCACAAGTTCCGTCGCTACATTCGCGAGCCGTACGGAATGATTCTGGTGACCGGGCCGACGGGCTCGGGCAAAACCACCACGTTGTACGCGGCAATCAATGAGATCAAGTCGGAAGAAGACAAGATTGTGACCATCGAAGACCCGGTAGAATACCAGATCCGCGGGATCACGCAAATTCCAGTGAATGAGAAAAAGGGGCTGACGTTCGCGCGCGGGCTGCGGTCCATTTTGCGGCACGACCCGGACAAAATTCTGGTGGGCGAAATTCGCGACCTGGAAACGGCGCAGATTGCCATTCAATCGGCGCTGACAGGGCACCTGGTGTTCACCACGGTGCACGCGAATAACGTGACGGACGTAATCGGGCGGTTCGTGAACATGGGTGTGGAGCCGTACAACTTTGTATCCGCGCTGAATTGCATCCTGGCGCAGCGGTTGGTGCGCATCATCTGCGATAGCTGCAAGAAGTGGGTGAGCTATCCGCCGGCCGTGCTGGAAGAAGCCGGGCTGAACGCGAAGGAATGGGCGGGAAGCAAGTTCGCCGAAGGCGCGGGATGCCTGGACTGCTCCGGGAGCGGGTTTCGCGGGCGAACCGCCATTCACGAATTGCTGGACCTCTCCGACCACATCCGCGAAATGATCGTCAACCGGCGCCCGACCTCGGAAATCAAACGCGCCGCGCGCGAAGAGGGTATGACATTTTTGCGTGACTCCGGTGTGGCCAAAGTGCGCGCGGGAATTACGACGCTGCGCGAAATCAACAAGGTGACGTTCATTGAGTAACGCGGGGACATTGGGGGGCCTGCTGGGCTGGCTCGACGCGGTGCCGCATCCAGCGATGGCCTGTGAAATCGCAGCCGGGCATGTTGCCGTGGCGGCATGGACCGGCGGACGCCTGGGGCTGGACGGCTTCGCGCTGGAACCGTTAAGCGAAGGCGCGCTGGCGGTGTCGCCGCTGGAGCTGAATATCGTGGACACTGCGGCTGTGAGCGGTGCCTTAGCGCGCGCGTTGAACAAAGCGCACGGGCGAGGCAAGGATGTGGCCCTTCTGCTGCCGGATCAAGTGGTTCGCGTGTTTATTCTGCATTTCGATACATTTCCAAAGCGCGCTGACGAAGCAGCACCGCTGCTGCGCTGGCGGTTGAAAAAGAGCGTGCCGTTTGATGTAGAAGAGGCGGTCGTTTCCTATAGCACGCAGCCGGCCCGGGGCGAGGGCGTGGACGTTGTTGCCAGCATTGCGCAGCGGAAAATTGTGCGTCAGTACGAGGAAGTCGTCGAGGCAGCGGGACTGAGCCCGGGCGTGGTGCTGGGTTCTACTCTAGCTACACTGCCGCTGCTGGATGGCGAGCGTCCCACGCTGCTGGCGCGGGTGACCAGCCGGACGCTGACCACGGTGATAACTCGCGGGGAAGTGCTGTGCGTGTACCGGTGCACCGAGCTACCGATGGGCGCGGACGAGCTGGAACCTGCGACGCTGCTGGAAGAGATCTATCCCGCCCTAGCGTATTACCAGGACAACTGGAAAGAAACCGTGCAGCAGGTGCGGCTCGCGGGGCTCGGCGGGCGCACGGACGAATTCCGGCAAGTGCTGGAATCGGAGCTGAACTGCAGCGTAGCGGCGCTGGTGGCCTCCTCAGCGGTGGAAAACCGCTTAAGCGGGGACGCCAAGACGCTGGTGGACCGACAAATGGATGCGCTGGTGGGCTGGATGCTAAACCGCGGCGCGTAGCCGCGGTGGAAAAGTAGCGAAACGAGAATGAAAGTCCGACTGAACCTGGCGACGTCGCCGCTGGAAAACAACCGGCGGTTTGTTCTGGGGAGCACGCTGCTCGGGGCGGCAGCGCTGGCGGCGCTGCTGATGCTGTCGTCGAGCGCATTCCGAAATTGGAATGCCAACCGCAACGTGCGCAACGAAATGGCTGACTTGAACGCAAAGATGAAGGACTTCCGGGAGCAACGCAAGGACCTGGATGAGTTCTTCAAGCTTCCGGAGACCAAGAAGATCATGGACCGGGCGGCTTTCTTGAACGCGCTGATTGAACAGCGCAGCTTCCCCTGGACCAAGATGTTCACCGACCTGGAGCGGTTGTTGCCGGAAGGTGTGCGCGTAGTGAGTATTTCACCGCGCATGGCCGGCACGCGCGTGGAAGTGAAGTTGAATATCGGAGCGCAGACGGATGAGGGGAAGTTGAAGCTCATCGAGAAGCTCGAGAAATCGAAGGAGTTTGAGCGCATCCAGGTAATGAGCGAAACGCGGCCCACGCGGCCGGAAGAAGGCGACCGCGTGTTGCTGGAGCTGGTAGCGTTTTACACGGCCGTGGATTTGCCCGCAGCAGAAACTGCGCCCGCGAAGACGGCAGCGAAAGGCAAAACGGAGCCGACAGAGTAATGGGCCGGAACAGCAAACGATGGAAGCAGTGGGTGCGCGCCGGGCTGGTGGTGCTGCTGGCGGCCGACGCGCTGCTGCTCTACGCGAATTGGAGCTCGACCGATGCAGGCTCCAAGGCTGCCGCGGCGCAGCTCATTCCACTGCGCACGCAGGAGCAACTGTACCGCGCGGACGTGAGGCGCGTGGCGGACATCCGCGGGCGGCTTTCTGAAATCCAGCGCAATTCGGAGAAGTTTTATGGCGACGAGTTCCTGGCTACCGCTACGGGCTATTCGACGATTGTCGGGGACCTGAACAAGATCTCCAAAGCGTCAGATCTGCGGGCGACTAATGTCACGTTCAAGGAGCGGCCGCTGGAGGCGCGCGGCGTGACGGAGGTCACCGTGAGCGCGACGGTGGAGGGCAACTACGTGAGCGTGGTGCGCTTCATCAACGGCCTGGAGCGCTCCGACAATTTTTACTTATTGGACAGTTTGGCGCTGGCTTCCGCGACCGGAGGCAGCATCAAGCTCAACCTGCAACTGCGGACGTATTTCCGCTGATTGGAACGCATGACGCAGAAATATCAACTCTACCTGCTGGGGGCGCTGCTGGTGCTGCTGGCGTCAGTGTGGGTGTTCAACTGGAACCAGTCGCCGCAACTGGCGGGTATGTTCGGAGGAAATGAAAAGTTCGAGCCCTTGAGCGTTGATAATCCGTTTTTGCGCATGGACAAGTTGGAGCGAATCCGCAAGCTGGAATACAGCGGGTCGCGGCGCAGCATCTTCACGGCCTATTTGCCTGCGCCGCCTGCTCCACTGATCCCCAAGGTTGATCCTTCGCAGCTTCCGCCGCCACCGGAGCAGCCGCTCACGTTGCCGGTGAAGTTTTTCGGCTACGCATCGGACCCCAATTCCGGACGGAAGCGCGCGTTCTTCACCAACGGCGAGGATGTTTTTATCCTGAGCGAAGGCGAAATGCTTCAAAACCGTTACCGCCTGCTGCGCATCGGAAATGCCACCGCGGATTTTGAAGAAATCATGTCCGGCAAGCGCGCCACCCTGCCCCTGGAATTGCCTGGGACGTAGCCACATGACCACGCGAAAAAAAGCGAGGGGATATGCGTTGCTGATGGTGTGCTTTCTGGCGGCGTTGATCGTGATTGCCACGGCTGCGGCCGTGCCCAGCATTTTGACGGAAGGCCAGCGCGTGAAGGAAGCTGAGCTGATCTGGCGCGGGGAACAATACGCCCGCGCGGTGCGGCTCTACTACCGCAAGTACGGGCGATTCCCGCAGTCCTTCGAGGATCTGACCGAGCCGAAGGGGCAGATCCGCTTCTTGCGTAAGGCCTATGCGGAACCCATGAACCGCAAGGATGGTAGCTGGCGCCTGATTTATGTGGGGCCGAATGGAGAATTGATCGGGAGCATGAAGGCTTCCAACATCTTTGGACGACCGGCGGGCTCGGCACCGGGCGGTGCAATCCCGTTCGGACAACCGCCGCGCCCTGCTGGCGAACAGCGCCCTCAGGATACGCCAATGGGCGGACAACTAACTACGCCTGCGCCTCCACCCAGCGTGGCAAAAATGCCCGGGCCGGAAGGGAGAGTGTATGGCGGGAACATCATCGGCGTGGCCAGCAAGATCGAGAAGAGATCGATTCGAGTTTACAAGGGTGCATCGAACTACAACGAATGGGAATTCATGTGGGATCCCGCGGCGGATGGAATGATTATTGGGCCGGCAGGGTCGCGGCCCGCCGGGCCGCCGGGGAAGGCGCCTACGGGAACAACAAGACCGAGGCAGTAGCAAACACACTGTAGCTACCCAACCAAATCATTTCTTTTTGCGCCGGGAGTATTCCGCGAGGACGCGTCGAACGTAGGCGCGCGTTTCGGAGAAGGGCGGCACGCCGCCGTACTGCGCAATGCGGTCAGGGCCGGCGTTGTAAGCAGCGAGAGCGAGCGTCAGATCCTGCCCGTATCTTTCCAATAACCATTTCAAATAGCGCGTGCCGGCGTCTACATTTTGCGCGGGGTCAAACGCGTCGTCCACCGCCAGTGACGAGGCCGTGGCGGGCATGAGCTGCATCAGGCCCCGGGCACGCTTGCGCGAGACGGCACGGGGATTAAAGCCCGATTCCGCAACGATGATGCTGCAGATGAGGTCTTCGTCCACGCCATGTCTTTGCGCGGCAGCGCGGATGAGCTCGGCGAAAGGCGTGCCGGGAAGGGCGTCCGTCGCACGAATCGGAAAATAATCCTCAGGCTCGATCTGGGCAACCTCTTCGGCGCGCATGGCGACGCGCCCGCCGGAAAGGTGCAGGAGGATGACCTCGCCGTCGCGCTCGTAGCCGGTGATGTGTAGGCGCTGGCCATTGCGAAGAACGGCGGTTTCTGCGGAGGCCGGTGCAGACACTAGTGCCGAGAAAAGCGCGAGAAGCAGGAGCGGAGCGGCTTTGCGCGGAAGGCGAGTGATGATCATCATTTGCGCGCGAGCGCGAACTGCTCGATAGCGGCAGCGACACCGCTCTCGTCATTGGAAAGAGTAACGTGCCAGCCGTTCTGGAGCAAGCCCGGAACGCTATTGCCCATGACGATGGGCACCCCAGCAAATTCGAGCATCTCGCGATCGTTGTGATTGTCGCCGATGGCCATGACGTCTGCGCGGGCGAAGCCGCGGACGCGTGCCCACTCCGCCAGCGCAGCTCCCTTGGAGCAGACCGCGTTGATGACGTCCACCATCGCAAAGTTGCGGCTCTCGTATTCGGTGAAGGCCAGGGAAAAGGCCCCGGGTTCGGGCCAGGCGCGGAGCTGCGCATCGAGCTGGCGCAAGCGGTTCACAGGGCCGGTGAACATCACTTGAATGGGGTCTTCTGTAAGGCAATCCTCCAGCGGAGAAACCTGGGCGATGAATTCGAGATTGCGCTGCAAATACGCGCGGCGTGGCGGGTCTTCCCAATCGAGAATCTCCCAGACGACTTGATTGGCGCGCGGACGGTCGAAGACAACGGCAGCGCCGTCGCGGAAGGGAATCGTGGCCGCTAGGACGCAGCGCGCGGTGTCGCGCGGAAGCAGATGGCGGAGGTGCGTCGTGCCGTCCTGAGACTTGATGAGCGCGCCATTATTGACAATCAGCGTGAGCGGGCAGCCAAGTTGCTGCGCAATTGGTAACGCAAAATCAAATCGACGGCCAGTAACCAGGGCAACTTCGATTCCGCGTGAAGTGGCTTCGGCAATGGCTTTGCGGTTGGCCTCGGGCAATTGCCAAATGCTGTCGAGCAGCGTGCCGTCAATGTCGATGCCGATAAGGCGAATGGCCATGCATTCATTCTACATTGCCGGGCTGGCAGAGCCGAGGCCGCAGCGAGCGATGGTCAATTGGCGCCGGTGATGGTGATGGTGTAGAGAAAATCGGGACGAGCCATGCCGGACCAGTCAAGGACGCGGACGTAGAAAGTGACAGGTGGGCCGGAGGAACCTGGGACGCCCGGCACTTTGTAGTACAGCGCCGAATCGAATGTACTCCTAGAGCTGTCATCATCGTTGAAGCACCACGAACCGAAACTAACGGCATTCCTCGAAAAATCGCATCCGATAACGCGCTGTCCGCTGGAATTCACAATCTCGATTACCGAATCCATGGGACTCGATTGGTTTAATAGCTCCGCACTGATAACCATGCCCACAACCGCGCCAGGGCTCGCCGTGATTGCGAAATAATCGTTGTCCGGGCTGAGGCTGCCCGAGCCATCGTCCATTGGACTTATGGAAGCAAAGTAAGTCCCATTAGACAGTGGCGTTGCTGTTGCTATCGTGTCGTTTCGTCCGGGCGTTGCGACTACGCTCAGAGTGAGCGTTTGTTGAATTGACTGCGGGAAAGTGGTTCCGGAGTCATCTAATCGTACCGTGAACGCCTGCGATTCGACGGTCGTTGGGGTCCCAGTGATGTCGCCGGTAGAAGTTGCGAACGAGAGACCGGCAGGCAGGTTGCCGGAAACCAACGTCCAGCGGTACGGCACCGTACCGCCGCTAGTGCCAAGCTGGATTCGCGCCGGCGTGCCGACACTCAGTGGAGGCAGAGCAGTAGTCGTACGAAGCTTTTCGATAATCTTGACGGGAACATAACGCGATGTCGTTTGCGGCGGGGCCGTGGAGTCCGAGATTTGAATCCCGATGCTGGTTGGCCACGGCTGGTTCGGAGTGCCACTCAGAACTCCGGTTGACGAATTAATGGAGAGCCCGCTCGGACCTGAAAGAACGCTCCAAAGGTATGGGGGCAGGCCGCCTGTTGCACTGAAAGTGGTGCTGTATGGACTGCCTTCGAGTCCATCGGGCAAAGATGTCGGAGGGGAGAAGACAAGTTGCGGAACAACACGAATGGTGAAGGGCTGGGAAACGACGTCGGGCGGCACGGATGAGTCGGTGACCTCGACAGTGAACGTATATGTTCCTGCGGTGGGCAATGGGCCGTAGATCCTGGCAGGAATGAAATACAGGTTGAATAGACTCGGAATGTATATCAGGCCGGGCGGCAGAGTGCCTGAACTTATCCGCGAACTGTACGGAAGCGCACCTCCGGAGAAATGGACCTCCTGGTTGTATTGCAGATTTTCAATGCCATCGTTAAGATTCGTTGTCCTAATAGCGACCGGGGGTTCGACTATGATTAAGGGCGAACTGGTCGCAACACGCGGGGGATTCGATGAATCGCGAACTTCAATGACAGGAAAGTAAGTATTGGATGTCGTGGGCAGACCAGACAAGGTGCCGTCCGCTGCCAGCGAAATGCCCGGCGGCAGATTATTCACTGCGTATTGTTGCGGGATGTTGCTCCAGGTAAACGGAGGTTGGCCTCCGGCCGCTTCCATCGAGTCGCCAGGATAGTTCTTGCCGATAACTCCATCTTTCAACCTGGGTTTTGTGATCGACAGCCGATCCACGACCCAAAGTCCAGTTCCGGCATAAGTCGTCTGTTGCGGCGAGCCGGAGTCTTTGACCGAAAGAAACGTCACGAAATTTCCGGCCGTCGTTGGAGTGCCACTTAATATTCCAGTTGCCGGGTCAAACGTGAGTCCGGCGGGCGGGGATGTAATTCCGTTTGCAGTGCCCCAGGTATAGGGAGGAGTCCCCCCGCTCACGGACAAGCTCACGCTATATGGAAAACCGACACCGGCTGCAGGAAGCGAAGGCGGCGTGATGAGCAGAGGATTCACGACGCGAAAGTCGTAGGCCTGTATCGCCGTGCGAAGCTTTGTTTCATCTCGCACTGAAAATTCGAGATGGGTGGTGCCTGCCGTGGCCGGAACACCAGTAATGGTGACCCCGCTAGCCGAAGAGTACACGACGTTCAAACCCGGTGGAACGGGTTGCGAATTCGGAGTGATGGTGAATGTGAAGGGGCCCAGACCTCCCCAGACCTGTCTTGTTTCGGAATAGAACCGTCCAATGACAGCCCCAGGGAATGAAGTGGGATTGAATGTCACGTTGAGTTGTACACTGAATAAAATTTGTTTCGTTGCCATACCCCCCGCTGCATCTTTGACCTCGAAGATTGGCCCATGCGTCCCCGATTCCGTTGGAGAGCCAGAGATTACCCCGGCGCTGCTCAGAGTCAGCCCAGCATGAAGCCAAAGGACCGGACCGTTCGGTGGCGCGGGGAGCACCCGCCATGTGTAAGGAGGAGTTCCGTTAGAGGCTTGCAGAGTTGCGCTATACGGCTCTCCAGTCCATCCGTCCGGCAGGGAGCTGGTCGTGATGGTCAGAAACTGCGGAGGCGGGGGTGGAGATCCGCCACTGCCGCCTCCTCCGCCGCATGAAATGGAGAGAAGCAGCAGCGCAAAAGCCGCAAGCGGAACAAGCGCGGCGAAAAGCGAGCGGGTGGCGGCTTGGTGTGAGAGTTTCATGCAGAGAGCAACTTCCGCACAGTTTCTTCGCGGCGCAGCCACAGCGGCTGCGGTTCCGGCTGCCAGAGTTCGACGCTTTCAAAGGCGTCGAATCGCGAAGGCGTACCGTTCAGAATGATGTCAATGTTGCTGACGGTCTGCCCGGCGGCAACCGTAATTGTGCTGCTCACCGTAGTCGTGTCTGTAGCGGACTCGGCAGTATCCCAAAATTCGTCCTTGCCCGGATTGGCAATGGGCGGGTCCACGGGCCCGACGCTCGAGCCAAATGCGAAGCTGGAATCCACGGACTCGACCTGAACCGTGTAGGTGCCGGCCGTGACGGGGATTTCGTAAGCGCCGATGAGTTGCACATTGCGCGAGCCGAAATTGCTGGGCGGACTGTTAGTCGTCACGGTTTGCCCGGGGCGGCCGGTGAAGCGGAACCCGGAGACGACGGAAAATGCGATGCGTTTAGCTTCATCCCCGTTTCCGGAAATGCCGTCGCTTATGCGCCGGGCAATGACGTTTACTCCTTGCGCTTGCGTAATGCCGTCGGAAAAGAAGATGGTGCCGCGAATGGTGCCATACGCACTGTTGAACGGAGTTTGGCCGGGGCCGGAACCGGTTTCGGGGTAAATACGCGAAATCCAGGCTGCATCGTCGGGTGAAAGCACAGGCAGACCAGCAGACAGGCGAGCCTGGCAAAACAAAAATGGAAACATCAATGGCAGGCCGGCGAGGTTGTCGGTCGAGCAAGAGAGGGGCTGGCCGCCAAGAATGCCGACGTTGATCTGCGAATGGTCGAGCCCGGCAAAATGGCCGAACTCATGCGTGAAGGCTTCGTCAAAGTGTGCTGCTGAGAGTTCGTAGTTGTTGCCGGAGTCCACTCCGTCCTGAAAAATACCGTTCAGGACGGCCATCGCTGAGACAATTCGGCCGGAGGCGGCGTCAATCTTGCAGTTGGTGGCGAAACCAATCACGCCGGGGTCGCCGATTAGAGCGCTAAAAATTCCGCCATTCGCGTCGAAGAGGATCGGGCTCTGATTTCCGGCATCGCAATCGTCAAACACGGAAATAAATTCGATTACCGTGTTCACATCACCGTCGGAGAAATCCGGCGGCACGTTTCGAACGGCGCCGGCGTTGGCGAAGCGAATGTTGGACGTCGCAACATTTTCCCAAACCTGAAACATGCTTTGCACGCGAGTGATTCCCGCCGCGTTAGAAATGATTACCGAGCCGGACGGCGACATACTCAGCGCGCCGCCGTCAACGCGATAGGCGATGGGTGTAGACACGTCCCAGGTGATGATCTGGCCGTCGGTGCCAAAGGTGGGGCTGCCGACAAACAGCGGACCGCCTGCAAAACCGGGCGAAGGAACGACCATTCCCGCAGTGAGCAGGGCCACGAGAGCAGTGCGGAGCAGGGCCGTCCATGGAATTGCACGACGCATGGTTATGGCACTCCTCGCACGCCGCGGAGTTCGCGCAGGAGCTGGCGCAAATCATCAAGGCGGAGCGGGCCGGCGGGCTGCCCGGCAACGACGCGGGACATTTCCGCGGAGAGCCGAATGCCCTTCTTCTCGATTTGTGCGGCGAGATCGCGAAAGAGTCCGCAATTGGCGGCGCCGTTGACGGCGACTTCGCGGCCCGCGGCGTCGCGCACTATGCGGAAGCGGCCTTGCTCGATGCCAGAGGGCGAAGTGAGACCCAGCGATGTGGCGCGGTTCATCAACAACAGCAGGTGCTGGCCCTTGCGGTAGCCGGCGGCGTCGCGGCGATCACGCGCGTCCCAAATGAACTGGCGAAACGTGAAGGTCGAGCCGGGCGCACCCTTGAGGGATTCCTCTACGCGTAGCGTGACGAGCACGGTGGGAAGGTGAGCGTACTGCGGGTGCGGCTCCACGACAACGGCAATGACGCGGCCGCGGACAATTGTTTCGGACTGGTCCGCAAGTTCGGCGAGGTTTCTCGGGATAGTGAGCGCGCCGCGCTGAGCCTCGAGCGGTGCGGAGAGAGACGCAAACACAAGCAATACAATCAAAAGGCGCAGAATGCCAGGAAGCCGCGGAAGGGTTCTTGAGAGCGTCGTCACGTAGGGCCACCGGCGGACATGGGGAAGCCAGCGCGGAAGGGTTCCCCAGAAATCGTCCTGGGAAAGAGTGTATACGACAATGCGTACGTTGACGCAAGCCTAAATAGCATGATGCTCGCCGCTGCTTCGAACGGGACAGAATGACGGAGAGTAGGGCAGGCGTGCTAAAATTTTGCACTTATGACCTCGACGATGACGCACCTGGAATGCTCGCGGTACTCCTGCCGGAAAACGGCTCCTTGCACACAACTTCAAAATCTCTGTCCGGCGTGCAATTCGCCGCTCGTGGCGCGATACGACTTGGAAAAGGCGGCGCGGACGCTGACACGTGAGGCGCTGCGCGGACGAGTTCGCTCGATGTGGCGCTATGCAGAAGTGCTGCCGGGCGCTCCGCCGGTGACGCTCGGCGAGGGCATGACGCCGCTGCTTCACGCGCGGCGGTTGGGCGAGCGCATGGGCTTCAGTAAACTTTACGTCAAGGACGAGGGACTGAATCCGACAGGATCCTTTAAGGCGCGCGGGCTTTCCGCGGCGGTGACTATGGCCAAAGCGCTGGGCGCGAAGACGCTGGCCATCCCCACTGCGGGCAACGCCGGAGGCGCGCTGGCGGCGTACGCAGCGACTGCGGGCTTGCATTGCGTGATTGCCATGCCTGCGGATACGCCCACTGCCAATGTGATCGAGTGTCGCGCGTTTGGCGCGGATGTGCGCATGATCAATGGGCTCATTTCCGACTGCGGAAAATTCATCGCAGAAAACAAAACGAAAGAGGGCTGGTTCGATTTTTCCACGTTGAAAGAACCCTACCGCATTGAGGGCAAGAAGACGATGGGGTATGAGCTGTGGGAGGAATTCGGCGGGAAACTGCCCGACGTGATTGTGTATCCGACGGGCGGCGGCGTGGGGCTCATCGGGATGTGGAAGGCGTTTGAAGAAATGGAAGCGATGGGCTGGATCGGGCCGGATCGTCCGCGAATGGTTACAGTGCAGGCTGCCGGGTGCGCGCCGGTAGTGGAAGCGTTTGAAAAGGGTGGAGAGAGCTCGGAATTCTGGAATAACGCGGCGACGATTGCCTCGGGGCTCCGGGTGCCAAAGGCGTTGGGAGATTTTCTGATTCTCTCGGCGCTGCGCGCAAGCAGCGGAGCAGCGGTAGCGGCAACGGATGAAGAGATGCTCGCGGCGTGCCGGGATCTGGCTGCGCTGGAAGGCATTTTCGCGGCGCCCGAAGGCGGAGCCACCGTTGTGGCCATCAGAAAATTGCTCGCGTGCACGGAAGTGAAGCCAGACGAAACCATCGTGCTGTTCAACACGGGGACGGGATACAAATACGTCGAGGCGTGGGAAGCGGCGCTAAAAAGCAAGGTTGAACGTTAAGCATTCGACATTCTCCGCAACATGACCGAGCGTCTCTATTACACGGATTCTTTCTTGCGCGAATTTGAGGCGCGAGTGATTTCGTGCGGCCCGGGTGCGGCAGGAAAATTTCACGTTGTGCTCGATCGCACGGCGTTTTATCCGACCTCGGGCGGACAGCCCAACGATACGGGAAGGCTTTGCGAGGCGTCCGTGTTGGAGGTTGTGGAGCGCGAGGATGGCGCGATTGTGCATGTGACCGACCTTGCTCTGGCGCTGGGCGCGGTGCGCGGCGCGATTGATTGGGGGCGGCGGTTCGATCACATGCAGCAGCATACCGGGCAGCACCTGCTCTCCGCGGCGTTTGTCGAACTATTTAAGTTTCCGACGGTGTCCTTCCATCTTGGAAGTGAAAGTTCCTCGATTGATCTGGGAACTTCATCCCTTTCGGCTGAACACGCAGCGGGAGCGGAACAACGGACGAACCAAATTATTTTCGAGGACCGCCCCGTAGAGGTGCGCTTTGGGACGCGCGAAGAGCTCGCTGCGAGTGGCGTGCGGAAAGACGTGGACCGCGAAGGCGTGCTGCGCGCGATTTCAGTGAAGGATTTAGACCTTCAGCCGTGTGGAGGAACACACGTAGAGCGGACCGGGCAAGTGGGACTGGTGCTGCTGCGGAAAATCGAAAGGCAGAAACAGAATTGGCGGGTGGAGTTTGTGTGCGGTGAGCGAGCGATGCGCGCCGCACGCGCAGATTACGCTGCGCTCAACGAATCGGCGCGGCTCTTGACCTGCGGGTTGCCTGAAGTGCCCGCGATGTTGGGAAAAGCCTTGGAAGAACGGAAGCAGGCGCAACGCTCACGTCAAGATTTGCTGGAGCGGCTAGCCGCATTTGAGGTCGAGGAGATGCTGCGCGCGGACGAGGGCGAGGCCGAAAGTGCGAAACGCATCATCGTGCGCGTGTTTACCGATGCGGATGCCGTCTATTTGCGGATGCTCGCGACGCGGCTGGCCGCGACGCCCGGCGTTCAGGCACTCCTGGCGACGCGCGCAGGAGGGCACATCGTGTTTGCTCAATCGCCTGGTTTTTCGGCAGACATGAATGCGTTGCTGCGGGAATGCATACAGTCTGCAGGAGGGAAGGGTGGTGGGATGAAGGATTTTGCGCAGGGCAACGTGCCGGGCGCCGAGCGATTAGACGAGCTACTGGCCGCGGCCGCGGCGCATCTGAAGTAATTATTGAAACCTCGAGCAACACCTCAGGCTGGCCTTGACGGGCAATGTTAATCACGCTTAATATATGCGGATAAGCATGGTTAACTCCAACGAAATCTCGGAATCCTCACAGTCCCCGGTGCGCGCTGCTGTGGGCAAGCCAGATCTGTTTAGTGCGCGAGCGTGGCTGCGGGCCGTGCTGGCGTTGTTGTGCTGTGCGGCCGTCCT
Source organism: Acidobacteriota bacterium (assembly GCA_023481105.1). Lineage (GTDB taxonomy): Bacteria > Acidobacteriota > Terriglobia > Acidiferrales > UBA7541 > JACQDE01. The sequence goes on from JAMCWK010000108.1 coordinate 34,428, forward strand.
ATTTGTTCCCGCTGGCCGCTGGGATCTCCCGATGTTCTGGGCCTATTGGTTTGTATTCATTTCGATTTCTGCGGGAATCCTGGCGCTGGTTCACCGAAGATTTCCGGACCTCTTGCAGGAACGATATCGCCCGGGACCGGGGGCGCGCGACCCCAGAACGCGGCCACTGCTGGTGCCGTTCATTGCGGGGCACTGGATCGTGGCGGGGCTGGATGTGGGACGCTACCGCTGGTCCGGGGAGCTTCCCGTGGCTGCGCAATTGGCCGGATTGGCCATCATGGCGCTCGGGCTGTGCGGCTGGGGGTGGGCCATGCTATCGAATCGTTTCTTTTCCTCCGAAGTACGCATACAAAGCGACCGCGGGCACACCGTTGTGAGTAGCGGGCCGTATCGTTTCGTTCGGCATCCAGGATACGCCTGCGCACTGTTTGTCTTTGGCGCCAGCGGACTTGCACTCGGATCGCTGTGGGCCATCTTGCCGGCCATCGGAATTGTGCTGATATTTCTGCGGCGAACGAAATTGGAAGACGACATCCTGCGGGCCGAACTGCAAGGGTATGCCGAATATGCAAAGCAGGTCCGCTTCCGGCTATTGCCTGGTGTGTGGTAGCTTTTTCACTTCTCGTTTCTGCTCGGGAGCCTGCATGAACTTCAAAATCTGGGGTGTGGCAGCGGCGATGTTGTGTACGTGTATTTCGGTGGCGGCCCAGTCCGCGCCAGCCGCCAAGCCGGAACCGGAGGAGCCGGACTTTGCCTTTGTCTCCGGCAGCCCCTACACCCAGGTGAAGAAATCGGTACAAATCATTCATCAAACGGCGTTCGGCACACGCCGGGTGACGGACCCGTTGGGCACGCGGAATGACGATTCGTTTCTGTTTTTTCAGCGCGTCGAATACGGTATGACCGACCGCTGGGAGCTGGACATCATGTTTCCAGCCGCAGGCAGCCGCACGCGGCAGAATGGCGCGACCATTTCGAGTGCGTACGGAATGACGGACGCTGTAATTGGCGCGCGCTATCGCTTCCTCGACGAGGAATCGGCACCAGTGACCGTGGCCATGGGCCCCCAGCTTATTCTGCCCACCGGAAGCGTGCAGATGGGAACTGGATTGGGCGGGGCGGGATTTGCCTGGGACGTGGCCGTTGCCAAGGACTGGGGCGGTCCGGTGTTTTGGTTCAACACCTTCAACTACCATGTGATTCCATCCGGCGACGACTCGACGCCAGGCTCATCAAGGAAGTTTGCGCTGCACGGCACAACCTGGGCCACCGCGATCGGGCTGCGCCCGATGGAACGCGCGCGGCTTGATGGCAGCAAGCACGACCTGCACGGTTTTCTCGAATTAGGCGGAAACTGGCAGCAGTCCGTGGATCCGGGCGCGATCTCCGGCACGCGCGTTGGAGAACTCACGTGGACATTTGCGCCGGGCTTGCGCTACGGGTACATTACTTCACGGAAAATGTTGATTGAAATCGGCGTGTCCGTGCCGATCGGACTGGGACCGAACGGGCCGAAGCGCGGAGTCATTATTCAATTCCAGTTTGAAAAGTTGTTTGGAGAGCAGTAGCGAAACCGGGGATGGTGAGGGCGATGCGGAATTCGTGGTGGGCAATCATCAGTTCGGCGTCTTGCGTTGCGCTGGCGACAATAGTGACGATGGCGCAGCCTGTTCAGCAGGCTGTGGCAAGGAAAACAGCGCAGCCGACGGCAGAGCAACTCATTGCGAAATACGTGCAGGCCATCGGCGGGAGAGCGGCGATTGAAAGGGTCACCTCGCGGGTGACAACGGGCACAATGGATCTTGGGGGGACGCTGATCTCCATGGAGTTGAGCGAGAAGGCACCTGATAAATTCCTTTCCATTTTGGAAGTGCCCGGTGTCGGTGCGGTGAAACAGGGCTACGACGGCAAGATCGGGTGGGAACAGACGCCGAATCAGGGTGTGCAAGAATTGGAAGGCGCGACTCTGGCAGCAGTGCGGCGCAATGCTCAATTGTATCGCTGGCTGCGCATGAAGGAACTCTTCGAGAAACTGGAGTTGAGCGGCGCAGTCAAAGTGGGCGATCGGGACACGTACGTGATGGATGCCACGCCGCCGGAAGGGCATGTAGAAAAATTCTATTTTGACTCGGAAACGGGTCTCCTGCTGAAGCGGGACTACAAATTGGACACTCCGGACGGTCTGTTGACGTTTGAAACCTTTTACGAGGATTACCGCGTGGTGGACGGAATCAAGATGGCTTTTGCGCTGCGGCGCGTGGGACCGGATAATGTCGTCAGCCTCAAGTTCACCGAGATCAAGCAGAATGTGGAGCTGGACAACGCGCGGTTTGCCAAGCCGCTAGCGCCGTGAGAGTCGTTTGTAGCAACGACGCTTTCTTCATTGCGTGAACTAGATTCTCCTTGCTTTTGCCGAGCTCTGAATGACAACTCCGCCCGACAAAGGCCCCAGCCGCCTGCCGACATCAATTTTCCCTTATTCCATCCCCAGTTAGCCGCCAATTCGAAGAAAGCACGTCTGGCCCAGCGTTTGCACTATTGCCATTGCCGTGTGTAGAGGCGAAGCTTATCTGAGCAGCCGAGAATGCAGGCAGGAGCCCGAATCTGGAGTGAACACTCCGGACTATCTGACGGAGAAACAAGCACTTAGTTGTACCCAGGTGCGGCGGTGCCTGATTACGGGCGGTGAACTTCGCCGGACTGACCCAGCGCGAATCTCCGCACGAGGTGCGCGCTCCCGCCCGGCCTGTATGCCCGCCAAATGCGGTACCTTCAAGCGATTACATTCAAGGAGCCTATTGCCATGAGCACACCCCGACAACAGCGCGGCCCGAGGCTAAACGTGGAAGAGTTGCGCCGCGCGGCAGCGGAAATGCGCGCCATCGACCTGGTGGACATCTTTGCGGCCGGTTCAGGACATCCGGGAGGGACGCTCTCGATTATGGATTTGGCGGCGGCGCTATACCTGCGCGTGCTGAACCACGACCCGGCGGATCCGGGCTGGCCGGAACGCGATCGCGTGTACTGGTCAGCAGGCCACAAGGCGCCAGCGCTCTATGTGGCACTGGGAAAAGCCGGGTATTTTCCGCTGGAGGATACGGTGCTGCTGCGGCAGCTTGGCTCGGGTTTCGAGGGCCATCCCAATCGCCTGAAAGTGCCGGGAGTGGAAGTGTCCAGCGGGTCGCTGGGGCAGGGCATGGGCGCGGCGGTAGGGAACGCCCTGGCGGCGAAACTGCTGGGCAAACCATACCGCGTTTACTGCTTTATGGGCGATGGAGAACAGCAGGAGGGAAGCATTTGGGAAGGCGTAATGGCTGGAGGGCATTACAAGCTGGACAACCTGTGCGGGGTGATAGACCAGAACCAATTGCAAATTGACGGCTGGGTCAAGGAAGTGATGGGCGTCGAATCCCTGGCAGCGAAATACGCGGCGTTTGGTTGGAACGTGGTCGAGCTTGACGGGCACAACATGGAGCAAATTGTCGCAGCTTTCGAAAAGGCCGCGACGACAACAGGCAAGCCAACCGTACTGATTGCACGCACGGTGAAGGGCAAGGGCGTGTCGTTCATGGAGAATGAAGCGAGCTGGCACGGCGTCGCACCGAACAAGGAGCAGTTCGAAAAGGCCATCCCGAATTTGATTACAGCGGATGTGCCGCGGGAACGCGTGGACGCACTGATCGCTCGCGCAGCGGAAAACGCCAAGCGCGTCGCCAAAGACACCAAGGCGGCTATCCCCCAGTTCAAGTCCGACCGCTGGTGGAACTCCACTCCGAACATGAAAGTGGACATGGACCCCACGCGCATGGGTTTCGGACGGGCGCTGGACAGTGCGGGAGAAGACCCGCGCGTGGTGACCATCCATGCGGACATCTCCAATTCCATCCGTATCACGGATTTTGAAGCCAAGCATCCGGAGCGCAAGAATCGCGTCTTCAGCGTGGGCATCGCCGAACAGAACATGATGAGCGTGGCGGCGGGGCTCTCCAAGGAAGGCCTCATCCCGGTGACGGGCACGTACGGCGTGTTTGCGTCCGGGCGGGCGTGGGACCAGATTCGCACGACCATCTGCTACTCGAACCTCAACGTGAAGATTGCCGGTGCACACGGTGGTATCTCCGTGGGGCCGGACGGCGCCACGCACCAGTCGCTGGAAGAGATTTCGCTGATGAGCATCCTGCCGAACATGCACGTGTACGTGCCGTGCGATTCCGTGGAGACGGAAAAAGCAACCAAGCACGCGTTGTTGGAACTGGACGGGCCTGCGTATCTTCGCTTCGCGCGGGAGGCAACGCCCATCGTGACCAAGAAGGAGACGCCGTACCGCTACGGGGCTGCCAATGTGATCCGCTACCGCGGGGAGCAGGCCAAGTTTATGGATGCCTTCGAGACGGTTCTGGCGAGCGAATACAAAAACGAGCATGAAGACGCGGCGATCGTCGCCTGCGGGCCCATGGTGCCCGAGGCGATGCGTGCGGCTTGGATTCTGAAGGAAGACTACGGCCTTGAAGTGCGCGTGGTGAATGTGCACACGGTGAAACCGCTGGATGAGGCGGCGCTTGTGGCGGCCGCGGCGGAAACGCGATGCATCGTGACGGCGGAAGAACATCAAGTGGGCGGGTTTGGAAACATCATTGCCGGGGCGATCCTGAAGCACCGCAGCGCACATGAACACCCGCTGCTCTTTGACATGGTTGGCGTGAAAGACCGCTTCGGGCTTTCCGGAAAGCCGTGGGAACTGGTGCAGGCGTTCGGGCTGACGGCGGAACACATTGCCGAACGCGTGCAGAAGCTGGTGGCGCGAAAGCGCCCCGCTACCGCAGAAACGCTGGTGCATTCGTCCATCCTGGCGGCGGTGGAGTGCAGCCGTTGCCATACCTTGGTGCCCTTTGGCGAGTTTATGTGCGAGACGCCGCTGGCAGGCGAGGAGATTTGCGCGGACTGCGAACGTCGGTCCGCGGTCACCTGTGCGGAGTGCCGCACGGAATGGACGCTCTCCAATCCGAACTTCAGCTACCTGTGCCGGGATTGCCGGGATATCGCCGTGCAGTGCTAGCGAGCACGGTCCGACTTCTACCTCTGAAGAACTTCTTTCCTTTACCGGGTAATTGTGTATACTGCGCGGTTAAATGCACTCGCAGGAAACGCTGAGTTGCCCGCGAAGTGGCTCAGCAAACCCTGCGCGGCCCCGGGCCCCCAAATTAACTTAGGAGGCTCCTCATGTTCGGTTCTGCGCTTCTGGACGTTGCCATCGGACTCGTTTTTGTTTATCTCCTGCTCGCGGTTTTTTGCACGGCAATCACGGAAGTATTTTCGCGCCGAAAAGATTGGCGCGCGGTGATGTTGAAAGAAGGCATCGAGCACATTTTCACTGGAATTCCGGATGTCGCGCAGGCTATTTATGCGCACCCCTTCATCAAGGCATTGGCGCGGAAGGAGGAGAAGCCAAACCACATTCCTCCGCGGACCTTTGCCCTGGCGCTCATGGACATTGCTGGGCGCGGCCAGAAAGGCGACACGCCACACGAACGATTTCGCGCCGCGATGGCTGGCGCGGGCGCAAGTGCGGCCGGATCGGATTTGAGATCTATGCTATTTGCGGTGGCGGGAGATCCCAAGCTGGATGCAGAGGTTGCAACGGAACGCGTGGCCGCATGGTTTGACGAATCCATGAGCTTGGTCACCGGCTGGTACCGGCAAAAGATGCAGAAGATCAGCGTGGTCGTGGCGTTGGTGGTCACCCTGGTTGCCAATGCGGACACCTTTCACATCGCCGGCCGCCTGTGGAGCAATCCGACGCTGCGAGCCGCTATCCTGGCGCAAGCCACCGAGCGTGCCAAGAAGGCCCCCCAGCTCACCATCGAATATCCTGACCCGGACGCGCCGATTCCCAGCGCACCGGTGGAGGCTGCTCCGGCGGCGTCCACAGCACCCAGCGGCCTGACCCAGGAAGATCTGGCGGCGCTCGGGCAAGTGACCGGATGGTCGGATGATTTGCACAAACTGAATGCGGAATTCCGCCGTGCGGACTTGCGCAAAGATGCCAATGTCTTGCCATGCCTGACCGCACTGGAATCGGCACGGAGGCCTTGCCAGCCTCCGCCTAAGCCCGGAGAAAAAGTCCTCGACCCCAATACCGACCCCTGTTGCGTATGGGTCGCCAATCAGTTGGCCGCCGCGCGCCAAGATTCGGCCATCCACTGGACGGCGATGGCAACTCATCCCGCCGAATTCGGCGCCTGGCTGCTGTGGCTAATATCGCATCGCGCCGCGGGCTGGCTGCTGACGGCCATTGCCGTTTCTTTGGGTGCGCCGTTCTGGTTTGCGGCACTGCAAAAGCTAATCAAGCTGCGTTCCCCGAGCGAGTCGAAGGGCGACAAAGCGAGCGGGAGAACGCCGCCCGCAACGGCGCCAGCAAAGGGCTGAAGGAAAGGGACTCTGATGCGTAAAACGTGCTGTTGTGTTCGCTCCCTTGCTGCACTACTGGTCTTGCTGACGGCTTGCCCGGCAGGGAACGCCGGATCCGTAGCGCTCAGCAAGACATGGGTCAAGAAGCACATGAACCGCGCCACACTGAATGCCGTCAATTTCACTGTCTCTTTTTCGCATGAGCGAGCCAATCCTGTCGGCAAGGACGGCGACGACGGCGATCTTCACGCTTCCGGGATTGCCAAAACAGTGGGCCTGCCGATGGTTGTGGAGGTGGTCAACGCCGCGCAGCAGGACGCGGCCGTGAATATCTTGCGAACGAAAGCCGGGACTTCGACTCATGCGCGAATCGCGGGAGTGTGGCGACTGTGGTTTGAACACCCGTCCAAGGCGCAGCAGAAACAATTCGATCCCATCCCCGATCCAGAGGACACGAACCCTAAACACGTTTTTGAGATTCACCCCGTCACCATGGTGGACACGAAGAGTACGCTTAGCTCATTCGTGCCGATTCCCAAGTTCGAAGCTTATGATGCGGTCACCGCGTTTGAGTATTACGATAAGTTGAAGGCGACAATTCAGGCCAGCAGACGGTCATTACTATCACGTCGCCGAAGGCCCAGTACAACTACGCGGAATTCAAGATTGAATTGCTGGGCAATCCAATGGCGGTGGAAGACGGTTTCTTAGTCTTGACGAAAGTTCTCACCATGGAAGGTAATCAAGCGAGCGAAAAGCCGCGGAGGATGATTTTTGTAAAGGACACGCCAGCGGCGGCAGAGCTCGCCGGGAAAAAAAAGGGGGAACGCTTGCGCGTGCTGGGCATCCCGCGCATTAATTTGGCGGAGGTTGCCGTGCTGGTGCAGCAGAACGGGCTCGAACAATTCACCACGAATCTGCCCTATGAAATGATCATTGTGGGAGTGAAGTAATTGTGCGGAAAATTGGTGGACGGCAGGGGATTCGAACCCCCGACCTTCGCGTTGCGAACGCGACGCTCTCCCAACTGAGCTAGCCGCCCACGGGCGCAATTCCAGCACTACACAGCAAAACTATTTTAACACTGAAGCGCGGGCGAAGAGAACGGAGTCACTGGCGCGCGGTCACGGCCGCGGAACTGCGCTGCCGGCACGCTGGGCGACAATTTTCTTGGCGTTCTCGTACAGCGCACGAGCCTGCGGAAGAACTTCGATGGCCTTCTGCACTTGGACGTCGTCCTCGAGCGCGACTTTATAGCCTTCCGATAGCCCGAAAGTGGAAACGAAAAGCTCGCGTTTGATCTTGTGCTGAACCCAGCGGAGGTTCGCCTGCAAGTCGGCTTCGGTAAAGCTGATGCCCTGCTTGTCGAGATAGCGGCGAAGTTCCTGAATGACCTGATCGTCGGCAGTGAAGTCGCGGGTAATGGTGCGGTTTTGCGCCAGATAATAGCGGGCAAAGCCGCCGACGCCGATTTCAAAGGGGTAGAAAACGTCCCGGCGCAGCAGGAGATCCTGGAAACGATTGTTCTTGGGAGCAGCCACCTGCACGTCTGGTGCGATGCCACCTCCACCCAGCACCTGACGGCCGCTATCGGTGAGCTTCACATCCGTGGTGTTCTGATTGTTTTTGCGATTGTAGTGGTAATCGTAAAGTGAGACGGCCTTGTAATCTCTCTGGATGAGGCGGCCGCTGGGCGTGTAGTAGCGCGCTGTGGTTAAGGCCAAGCCCGTGTTTTCGCCAAGCTGGATGACAGTTTGGACAAGGCCTTTGCCGAAGCTGTTTTCACCGACGATGAGGCCGCGGTCGTGGTCCTGAATGGCGCCGGCAACGATTTCCGAGGCGGAGGCGCTGTACGGACCCATAAGCAAAACCAGCGGCACGTCCACGCCTTGATTGCCACGAACCGCATGATAGCGCCGCTCCTGCGAGGCGCGGCCGCGATGTGAAACAATCAACTGGTTCTTGTCCAGGAACATGTCCGCCACGGAGACGGCTTCGTTGAGCAAGCCGCCCGGATTGGTCCGCAGGTCAAGGATGAGACCTTTCAGCGACGCCACATCGAGCTCACGAAGAGCGTCGGTCAACTCGCGGCTGGTGACTTCATTGAAGCTGGTCAGCCGCACATAGCCGATGCCCGGGCGGACCATCAAGACATTGTCCACAGCGTGGCGGGGAATCTCGTCGCGAACGACCGTGAAATCGAGGGACTTTTCCGCGCCTTCACGTCCGACCGTTACTTTGACGACGGTGCCCTTGGGGCCTTTGAGCATGTCCGCGACTTCCGTGGTGGTCAGGCCTTCCGTGGACTTGTCGTCCACCTTGAGGATGACGTCCCCCGGGCGGATGCCGACCTTGTAAGCCGGAGAGCCGACAAAAGGCGCCATGACCACGGTGCGGCCGTCGCGCGGGCCGACCTGCATTCCCACACCGTAATATTTGCCGTGCTGGTCCTCGCGGAGCAGAGAAAACTGGCGCTGGTCGAAGAAGTTCGAATGAGGGTCCAGGCCGCGCAGCATGCCGGGAATGGCGCCGTCATAAATCAGCTTGTCAACATCCACCGGCTCGGCGTAGTTCTGCTGCACAATGGCCAGCACACGGGTAAAACTGCGAAGCGATTCTTGCGCGTCACTGGCGCCGGCGGCTGTGGCGCGGACGGAGGGGCCATACATGCCGCCCAGCAGAGCGGAAACGACCAAAATGCCAGCGACCAGAAACACACCGCGCCCGTTGGCTTTCATTCCGACCTCACTTTTCGCCACTCGTCAAATTAGCATAGCATAGGCCTCAAGGTTTGACACTCCCAGATGTGTCTTCTATGATGCGAGCGAGAGGACTGCATGGGCCCCCTCGGCCTCCCGGAGATGATTTTCATTTTTGTGCTGGCGCTGCTGATTTTCGGCCCGCGCAAGCTGCCGGAGCTCGGCCGGAACCTGGGCAAAGCATTAACGGAGTTCCGCCGGGCATCCAACGAACTGCGCGCCACGGTGGAAGACGAGATGCGTAGCCTGGAAAAGGAAGCGCGCGAGACCGAACGCCAGGCTCTTGAAGCCTCCCCTGCGGCGAGCATGGAACCGGCGCAAGTGGACTCCGGAGAAAGCGCGATGCCTGTCGCCGCGCAAGAAAGCAGTGCGCCGGACGACAAACTCCCGCGCTACAGCGAGACTCCAACCGATGGCGACGTCAAGCCAGTCTGAACCCCGCGTGCCAACCAACGACAACGAAGACCCCACCTCGAAGATGTCTTTCTTCGACCACCTCGGCGAACTGCGCCAACGCATTCTGTATTCCGTCATCGCCATCGCCGGCGGATTGTGCGTGGGGCTGTACTTTGCCGCCGAAGCTTTCGAAATCCTTGCAAAACCTATGCTGGCCGCGCTGCGTGACGCCAAGCTCGCGGACAAACTGATTTACACGAGCCCGCTCGGCCCCATTCAGCTTTACATCACCGTGGGGCTGTACATGGGGTTCGTACTAGCCTCGCCGATCGTGCTGCACCAGGTGTGGCTGTTCCTGGCGCCGGGACTTTACCGCCACGAGCGGCGCGCGGTTCTGACATTTCTGTTTTCGTCGGTGTTGCTGTTCCTGGCGGGAACTGCATTCGGCTATTTTGTGCTTCTGCCCATGACGTTGAAGTTCCTCGTGAGCATTCCCGGGCCTTTCACGGCGATGATCAGCATCAACGAGTATTTCGACATGACTCTAGTCATCCTGCTGGGGCTGGGATTGGTGTTCCAACTTCCCATTCTGGTGTTTTTCCTAACGCTCTTTCGGATCGTGACGCCGTCCTTTCTGTGGAACAACTTTCGCTATGCCGTGCTGGTAATTGCGATTCTGGCGGCCATCGTGACGCCGACCACGGACATCTTGACCATGGCCATCTTTATGGCGCCGATGCTGATACTGTACCTGCTGAGCATCGGGGTCTCCGCCGCGGTGGTGCGGAAGCGAGAGGCTGCAACGGAACCAGCAGGTGCAGGCGCAACAGCGATTGGCATTGTCTTGCTCGTCGCCGGAGCGGCGGCCGTGCTGTGGGCGGGCCAACATTTTGGCTGGTGGAGGATATGGCCGTGAGTCGGATTCCACACTTTGTGGTCGTTGCACTCATTTCTATGTGCGCAACGGTTACGGGATGCACGAGCGGCTCAGAAAAAGCCGCATCGGCGCCCGCAGCGCAAGCCGCCAACAAGGCACCTGTGGTCAGCGATGCGTTGCCGGCGGAGCAAACGGGGGGATTTGACGGCGCCAAAGCCTTTGCGCACGTCGAAAAGCTGGTGGCGATCGGGCCGCGGCAATCCGGGACGCCGGGGATACGGCTGGCGCAGGATTACATCCGCACGCAACTGCAATCGTTTGGCTGCACCGTGGATGAAGACAGCTTCGACGCGTCTACGCCTTCCGGACGAATCCCGATGCGAAATATTCTGGTCAAGATTCCGGGCGCAAGCACGAACATAGTGCTGTTGCTCACGCACTACGATACGAAACGCCAGGAAAACTTTGTAGGGGCGAACGACGGCGGGTCGTCCACCGGGCTGATGCTGGAGATGGCGCGGCAACTGTGCGGCAAAAAGGGCGACGTGAGCGTGTGGATCGCGTTTTTGGATGGCGAGGAAGCGCTGGTGGAATGGAGCGACACGGACGGCACATACGGTAGCCGGCAAATGGCCGCAAAACTCGCGGTGGCAAGTGAACTGAAGCGCGTGAAGGCAGTGGTGCTAGCGGACATGATTGGCGACCGCGACCTGACCGTTAAGCGCGAATCGAATTCCACTCGCTGGCTGACGGACGTCATCTGGAACACCGCAAGGCGTTTGGGATACGAAAAGTATTTCCTTTCGGAAACGCAATCCATCGAAGACGACCACATTCCATTTCTGAGGCGCGGAGTGCCTGCCGTTGACTTGATCGATCTGGACTATCCGGCGTGGCACACTCCAAACGACACTCTAGACAAAGTGAGCGCACGGAGCATAGGCGTGGTGGGTCACGTCATTCTGGAAAGCGTCGAGGAAATCGAAAAGAAAGTCCGCTAGCAGCTGGTTGCTTCTACTCCGTCCAACGCAGATTCCTAATCCGCTTTTCTGAGCTGGGAATAACAAAACACGTAAACACTTTGCGGTAGAGGTCTACGCGAACGTGACTTTGGAGTTTCGCGAAACCAGGGAGTGCTTGCGGAATTTCTCGTCATCGGGGAAGGCGAAATCGGAACGGTAGTGGCTGCCGCGGCTCTCCTCGCGGGCCAGCGCGCAGCGGGTGATGAGCTGGGCGAGAGTCCACACGTTGTGCAGCTCGCATTCGGCGCGGCCCAGCTTTTCAGGGCGCGCCACTTCCATGGCGCTCGCCTGCTCGAGAGCGCGCGCAAGGTCGCGGCCATTGCGAATGATTCCCACCTCACGCCACAAGGTATTGCGAATGTGATCGAAGGGTCCATGCGCGGCGGAGGCCGCGTGCTCCGTCGCGGAATGATTGCCCTGCTTGTTGGGGCCGGGATTTTCGCGGTGTGCGTTGGCCTTGGTCAGTTTGTTCCCTGAGGAAGCGGCGGGGGCTGCCGCCGACTTTTTCTTGGGGCGGACCTCCTCCGCCATGGAGACACCGCAGCGAGCGCCGAAGACGAGTCCTTCGAGCAGGGAATTGCTAGCCAGGCGGTTAGCGCCATGGACGCCGGTGCCGGCGGTTTCGCCGGCAGCGTAGAGGCCGGGCAGGCTCGTGCGGCCGTGCAGGTCCGTCTTGACGCCTCCCATCGCGTAATGGGCAGCGGGCCGCACAGGGATCAAGTCCGTGGCGATGTCCAGGCCAAACGTTTGGCACGTGGAAAAGATTCGCGGAAAGCGCTTGCGGACGTAGTCGGCGTCGAGGCCGGTCATGTCGAGATAGACAAATTCCGAGCCGGTCTTGTGCATTTCGGCGACGATGGCGCGCGCCACGATGTCGCGCGGGGCCAGCTCGCCGGCTTCGTGGTAGTGCTTCATGAAGCGGTGCAAGTCGGCGTTGCGGAGGATGCCGCCTTCGCCGCGCAGCGCCTCGGAGAGCAGGAAGCGCGGGGCCCCCTTGATGCACAGCGCCGTGGGATGGAACTGGACGAACTCGAGGTCAGTGAGAACGGCGCCGGCGTCGTAGGCAATGGCCATGCCGTCGCCGGTGGCCACGACGGGATTGGTGGTTTCGCGGTACACATGGCCGAGGCCGCCAGTGGCCAGCAATACGGCGCCGGCATGGACGTCTTGCGTAAGACCGGCTGCTTCGTCGAGGAAGCGCAGGCCGGTAACGCGGCCGCGTTCGAGCAGCAATTCCGTGGTCAGCGCATGCGCGCGAAAAGCGATGCCGGGAAGCGCATTGGCACGGGCCATCAGCGCGCGGCTGATTTCGCGGCCCGTGGAGTCGCCGTGCGCATGGAGCACGCGGGAGCGGCTGTGTGCGCCCTCGCGCGTAAAAGCGAGCTTGGTGCCCGCGCGGTCAAACTGTGTGCCCCACTCAATGAGCTGCTGGATATAGCGTGGCCCTTCTTCGACCAGGACCTTCACGGCTTCTGCGTTGCAAAGGCCGTCGCCGGCGGCGATGGTGTCCTGTTCGTGCAGGCTGATTTCGTCCTCGTCGGAAAGCGCGGCAGCGATGCCCCCCTGTGCCCAGTCGGTGGCGGTTTCGCTCAACTCGGATTTGGCGAGGATCAGAACCGAACCGTACTGCGCAACCTCCACGCCCGCGCGCAGGCCGGCAATACCGCAGCCGACGATGGCAAAGTCAACGGAAATGGGGTTTGCTGATTTCATCGTGGTTCAAGCGCTCGATGCGGGTATGGTAGCACGAACCACGGAACGCAATGCGGAGCGCCCGGGTCGGAAGCGGAAGGGAAGTGTGTTACATTCTCGCATTCGCAGGGACATGAAGCAGATTACTGTCAATACGCCTTCCGGATCCTATGCCGTGGTCAGCGGCCACGGCATCGCCGCGCGCGCGGGAGCGCTGCTCGAACCGCTGGAGCCCGTCAGCGGCGTGTTTCTGATTTCGTCGCCTGTGGTGTGGCGACATTGGGGGCACCTGCTGGGAAAAACGCTTCAGCGAGTTCATGACACGAAGACCATCCTCTTCGATGACCGGGAAAGTGCAAAGACGCTGGCGGCAGTGGAGCGGCTGTGTCGTGGACTGGCGCAAGCCGGGGCCGACCGGCGGTCGGTAATCGTGGCGCTCGGGGGCGGCGTGGTGGGCGACGTGGCGGGCTTTGTCGCTGCCTCTTACATGCGTGGCATCCGCATCGTGCAAATGCCCACGACGCTGCTCGCACAGGTGGACAGTTCCATCGGGGGCAAGACGGGCGTGAATTTACCGGAGGGCAAAAACCTGGTTGGCGCCTTTCACCAGCCGCGGCTGGTGATCACGGATCCGCAAATGCTCAAGACGTTGCCGCCGCGCCAATATCGCGCTGGATTGTACGAAGTGATTAAGTATGGCGTGATCGGCGATGAAATTCTGTTCCGGTTTCTGGAGAGGCGACTGGGCGAGGTCTTGCGGCAGGAAACGGCAGCATTGGGCTGGGTGCTCGAGCGGTGCATCCGAGCCAAAGCGGAAGTCGTGAGCGCAGACGAACGTGAAAGCGGGCTGCGCGAAATCCTCAACTTCGGGCACACGTTTGCGCATGCGCTCGAAGCCGCAACGCGCTACCGAACACTGATGCATGGCGAGGCGGTCGGTTGGGGAATGATTGGCGCCGCGCGATTGTCGGTGCAGATGAATCTTCTCAAGCAGGAAGATGCGGCGCGCATCATGATGCTCGTGCAGCGAGTGGGGCGGCTGCCGAAGCTGCCGGCGCTGAAGGCGGAGAGCCTGGTGGAATGGATGCGCGGGGACAAGAAGGCGCGCAACGGGCGCTTGCGAATGGTCTTGGCAGAGCGCATCGGGGCAGTGGAAACGGTTGAGGATGTGCCGGAGGAGCAGGTGAAAAACACGCTGCGAGAACTGGTCGCCCAAGGGAAGGCATAGCAGTGGATGGGCGCATGATGGCGTTCCCGCTGACGCTGAGCACGCTGCTCGAGCGCGCGCGCCAGGTGTTTGCGAGCGTGGAAATTGTTTCGCGGCGGCCGGACCGCTCCATCGTGCGCACGACTTATTCGGAGCTGTACCGGAGATCGCGTGCGTTAGCGGAAGGATTGCAGCGAGTGGGACTCCGGCGCGGTGACCGCGTGGCCACGCTGATGTGGAATCACGCGACGCACCTGGAGGCGTATTTCGGAATTCCCGCGGCGGGAGGTGTGCTGCACACGCTGAATCTTCGGCTGCATCCGGACGAGCTGGCGTACATCGTCAACCACGCCGAAGATCGGTTTCTCATTGTGGACGACGTGCTGCTGCCGCTGCTGGACAAGGTCCGCGACAAAGTGAATTTCGAGCGCGTGTGGGTGACTTCATTTTCCGGCGCGCAATTGCCGCAAAACGTGGAGAGCTACGAGGCTCTGCTGCTAGAGGCGAAGGGCGGTTTTGCGAATCCTTCGTTGGACGAGAACGAAGCGGCGGCGATGTGCTACACGTCGGGCACGACGGGCAAGCCGAAGGGCGTGGTGTATTCGCATCGCGCGATGGTGCTGCACTCGTTTGCCATGGCGCTGCCGGACGCGTGCGCCATGAGCTACAACGATACGGTGTTGCAGGTGTCATCCATGTTTCACGCCAACGGCTGGGGTTTTCCGTACACCGCGACGATGGTGGGAGCAAAACTGGTGTTTCCCGGGCCGAATGTGGATGGTGAAAGTTTGCTCGATCTGATCTGCGCGGAAGGAGTGACGCTGGCTAACGGCGTGCCGACTGTGTGGATCGGCGTGCACGATGCGCTGGAGAAAAATCCGGGGCGGTGGAATTTGCAAGCTCCGTTGCGAGTCCTCTCCGCGGGCTCGGCCGTGCCGGAATCCTTGATGCGCAACCTCGACCCGCATGGCATTCGTGTTTTTCAGGGTTGGGGAATGACGGAAACAACTCCACTGGCCACCATGAGCCACCTGGCCCCTGAGGAGCGCAAGCAGCCCGCGGACGCTCAATTTCAAATTCGCACGCGACAGGGACGCCCCATGCCATTTGTCGAATTGCGCGCGATGTCGCAGGGGCGCGAGGTGCCATGGGACGGAATCTCGTTGGGCGAGCTGCACATTCGCGGGCCGTGGATTGCTGCGGACTATCACAATTTCCCCGAGGCGCGGGATCGTTGGACCGAAGATGGATGGTTTCGCACGGGCGACGTGGTGAGCATCTATCCGAACGGTTGCATTCGCATCGCGGACCGCGCAAAGGATTTGATCAAGTCCGGCGGTGAGTGGATCAGCTCGGTGGATCTGGAAAATGCGCTGATGAGCCATCCAGCGGTGCAGGAAGCCGCCGTCGTCGGCGTGCCGCATCCCAAATGGCAGGAGCGCCCACTGGCGGTGGTGGTGTGCCGGAATGGCGCACAGGTGGGCGCGGGCGAATTGCGGGAGTTCCTCGCTGCAAAATTTGCAAAATGGCAGTTGCCGGATGCCATCGTGTTCGCGCAGGAAATTCCGCGGACGTCCGTGGGAAAATTTCTGAAGTCGCGCTTGCGCGAACAATTCGCCGATTGGAAGTGGGAGCCCTAGCCGCTGACGAATTCCCCGCCAACTCGCAATTCGGTCCCCGGCACGCAGCCGGAAGGCATCCGCGATGAACGCGAAGCGCGACGATTCGTCCGCGAGATGTTCTCGCGCATCGCCCCGCGCTACGACTTTCTGAACCACCTGCTCTCGTTCAGCTTGGACAGAATTTGGCGCAGACGCACGGCCAGGAAGTTTGGACACATCCTTGCGCGCCCCGGCGCGCGCGCCTTGGATTTGTGTTGCGGCACGGGAGATTTGACGCTGGCACTGTGGAAGGAGGCGAAGCGGGAGGGCAAAGTTGGCGCGCGTGTCGTCGGGAGCGATTTTGCCCATCCGATGCTGACGCTGGCAAGGAAGAAGTTTGCAGTCGAGGGTCCGCAGGAATACGTTGAAGCGGATGCTCTGAATTTGCCGTTCACAAACGCGAGCTTCGATTTGGTGACGGCCGCGTTTGGCTTTCGCAATCTGGCGAATTATGAGGCGGGGCTGCGCGAGATTTTTCGCGTGCTTCGGCCGGGCGGGAAAGTGGGGATTCTGGAATTCACGGATCCAAAGTCGAGCTTCGTCGGGTCCATCTACCGATTCTATCTGCAACGAATTGTACCGCACGTCGGCGGCGTCATTTCCGGAAGCCATGCGGCTTATTCCTACCTGCCCGTTTCAGTATCCAAGTTTCCGTCAGCGGAAGAACTGACCGGGCTAATGACGAAGTGCGGGTTCGCAGATTCACGCTTTGAACTTTGGACGATGAGAACAGTGGCACTGCATACCGGGCGACGCGAATAATTCGTGCACCTCAGCTTTCCAATCCCAAAGCGCGCAATTTGGTGAGCAAAGTTTTGTAAGAGACGCCGAGTTTTTCGGCGGCGCGGGTCTTGTTCCATTTACACTCGCGGAGAGCGGCTTCGATGAGGTATCGCTCGATGTGTTGCGTGGCCCGGGAAGTGACCTCGTCCAGCGAGCCTTCCCAGGAAAAAGAATCATCCAGCATGCCGGCGGGAACCTGTGCGGAGGAAGGGCGCGCGGCGGGGAGTTGCAACGCTGCGGCGTCCAGCGTGGCGGCATCGGCAAGGATGGCGGCGCGCTCGATGGTATTTTGCAATTCGCGGACGTTTCCGGGCCAGGGATAAGACTGAAGCTGCGCACGAGCCTCGTCGGTGAATGAGAGCGTCGGCTTACCAAACTCGCGGCGGTAGCGCTCCAGGAAGTGTTCAGCTAGGAGCAGGACATCGTCGCCGCGGTCGCGCAGCGCCGGAATTTCGATGGGCACGGCAGCAATGCGGAAGTACAAATCCTCACGGAACTGTTTTTGGGCAACCGCTTCGCGGAGGTTCTTGTTGGTGGCGGTGACGATGCGTACGTCCACGTCAATTTCCTGCGTGCCGCCGACACGCTCGAAACGCCGCTCCTCGAGCACGCGAAGCAGCTTGGCCTGGATAGCAGGAGGAAGGTCGCCAATTTCGTCGAGAAAAAAAGTGCCACCGTGGGCCATCTCCAGCTTGCCGATTTTGCGCGCGCCGGCGCCGGTGTAGGCGCCCTTTTCATGGCCGAACAATTCGTTTTCCACCAGTCCTTCAGGAATGGCGGCGCAATTCAAGGCGACGAAAGGCTTGTCGCGGCGGCGGCTGAGGTGGTGGATGGCGCGGGCAAAGAGTTCCTTCCCGGTGCCGCTTTCACCAAGCAGCAGGACCGTCGAATCAGTGGCGGCTACGCGCTGCACCTGCTGGCTGGCTTGCTGCAATGTGGAATGCTCGCCGACGATGCGTGGAAATCCGTAGCGCGCGGCGTACTCTTCCCGGAGAATCAAATTTTCGCGCAAGAGTTCCTGTTGCTGCGCAGCGCGCGCCATCAAAAGCTTCAAGTGGTCCAGGTCCACGGGCTTCTGGATGAAATCGAAAGCCCCTTCCTTCATCGCCGTAACGGCTTCCTCGACGGAGCCGTAGGCAGTCATGAGGATGACGGGGATGGATGCGTCTGCGTCTTTCACTTCGCGAAGAACATCGATGCCGGAAAGTCCGGGGAGTTTGAGATCGGTGAGGACGACCAGAAAGCGGCGCGCGCGGATCTTGGTGACGGCGCTGTTGCCGTTGGGCGCGTCGTCCACGGCGTAGCCCATGCGCTCGAGGGCCTTGCGCAGCATGGCGCGGAGCTCGGCCTTGTCTTCGACCAGAAGGACGGGTTCCATGACTTCACTTCTAGCACAAATTCGGACGGGATGATGCGGCGACAATTAGCAAAGTTTCTGAAGTGAAAAGCAGGGAAGTAGGATGCAGAAAATAAGGAAAAGTGAATTCGGAATTCTACAGTCCCAATTCAGAAGCCGGAATTCAGGCTATGGGCGGCCCCAGGCGGCCGGGCCACCTGCGCGGCGAAGTTCGTCCTCCAGGGCAGCCAGCGCGTTGCGCAGTCTTTCCACTTCCGACTTCTTGGCGTCAATGTCCGCTTTTCCCTTGTTGACTTCGCTGCGCGTGTATTCTTCGCGGAGAGTCTTGTTGGGGTCGGAATAATACTGTTGCCGGTTGAGATTTAATTCGCGCTGAAGGAGGTCCAGCTCCTTCTCTGCTGCGGAGAGCTTGGCGCGAGCCTCGGCGAATTTCTTGCGCCATTCCGCCTCTTCCTTTTTCTTGTCTTCGTCAGCGGTGGCTTCTTTTTTCGCCTCGGCGGCAGCTTCCTTCGACGCGGGTTCGGCAGGCGCTGGGGAAGTGCCGACCACGGAAATAGGGGAACCCGTCGTGGGAATATTGTCGTTGGTGAAAACAAACTTTGCCTTCGGAAGATTTTTCTTGGCTTCCCGAGCCTTGCGGGCGGCCTCCACGACATCCTGCTGTGGCGGTTGCTGAGGCTGTTGCGCGGCCAGTGCCGCAGGAATGGCCAGCAAAAAGCCCAAGAACGTTGTGACTAATCTACGCATCGCACACCTCTCGGAAGCCCGTTCGCGGATTCTGCTCTCCCTGAGTTTAGATGCTCCCACCCGGGGAATCAACTGCCTGGGGGGCTGCAGTTTGCCGGATGGGTAACACCAGGGCGAACTCGGCGCCGCCTTCGGGGAGATTACGGGCCGTGACCGTGCCGCCGTGCTGCACAGCAATCTTCTGCACAATGGCTAGACCGAGGCCGGTGCCGTCTGCTTTGGTGGTGTAGAAGGGCATAAAGATTCGCGGGAGATCGGCAGCGGCAATCCCCGGGCCGTTGTCGAGGACGAAGATGCGCTGCGCGGAAACGGCGGCGGATTCCTCACGGGCGCCGCGCAGGGTCACGCGAATCTCTGCGCCAGCATCGGCAGCAGCCTGTGCAGCGTTGCGCGCCAGATTCAAGAGCGCCTGGCGGAGCAAGCCGTCGTCCCCGCGCACCGGGCCGAAATCGCCCTCGATGGAGAAATTGACGCGAGGCATCTCTTCGCGCAGTTCGGTGGCGGTGCGCTCCACCAGCGCGCGGAGGTCAACGTCGGAAGGAGAGAATTCCAGAGGTCGCGCAAAACGCATAAACTCGGTCACCAGATGGGTCAGCGCGCGGGTTTCCTGAACAATTTTTTCTGCGCAATCGGCCTGCTCGCCCGGCGTAGCTTCACTCTTGAGAATCTGCGCGTAACCGGAGATCGTGGCCAGCGCGCTCTTGAATTCGTGCGCGATGCCGGCTGAAAGCTCGCCCAAGAGCGCCAGGCTTTCCTTCAAGCGCACTTGCTTTTGGAGCGCGGTGAGTTCGGTGAGGTCGCTGAGAAGGCAGAGCGCGCCGGCAATTCCCCCCGGGGCGGCATCGGGAGACGAGCCGCGGAGGTGCGGAGGTGGTGCCAGAACGGGGGAAATGGTGACGCCCAACTGACGGAGGTCACCAGCAGGCGTCAAATGCTCGACCTCTTCGCGCTGGAAGGTGCGGGCGTCGCGCAGGCAATCGGCGAGAAGGCGTGTGAGGTGCGAATCGCAGCCAAGCGCCTCGTCATAGCGGCGATAGCTCAGCGTGGCCAGGCCCAGGACGCTCTGCGCAGCGGGATTGGCGAGAGTAATCAAGCCGTTGGAGTTGACCAGCAAGAGCCCGGTGGGCATGTTGCGCGTGACGGCTTCGCTCAAGCGCTCCGTTTGCAGCGCGCGCTGCTTTTCCTCGCGGTGCAGCCGCTCCAGTTCCTTTTCCTGCGATTTGAGGCGCTGGATGACGCTTTGCATGGAGGCGCTAAGGGTAACGGGATCGTCGGCGGATCGAGGGACGGATGGTTCGAGGTCATTGCGCGCAGTATCCGAGCCGCGTCGCAAATATTTTTTCAGCGCAACGGAAACGGCATACACACTTACGAGAAGGAACAGGATGAAAGCAAAACCAGCGACAAACCAGAGAGGCCGGTGGGCGGACAATTGAATTGCAAGCAGCGATGCCATGCGTGTCCTACCGAATGCCGGAAACACGAAGATACCAGTCCACGACTGGGGTGCCGAAAAAAATTACCAGCAACGCGGCAATTCCGAGAAATGTTCCAAACGGCAACTCGTAGTCCGAATCCTTGCGCCGTAGCAGTATGAAAAGCAGTCCCAGTACGCTGCCCAACAGCGAGCCAACCAGGATGGTGAGAAACGTGCGCAACGGCCCGAAGAAGACGCCGACCATGGCCATCATCTTGACGTCGCCGAAGCCCATTCCCTCGCGGCCGCGCCATTTCAAATAAACCTCGCCCACCAGCCACAGCAGGCCGCCGCCGAGCGCAGCACCGAAGAGCGCGTCCACGAAGGAAAGAACCGGCATAGGCGGCGGATAGGCAAAGAGCTTTGCGGCGAGCCAGCCGGCAGCGCTGTCCGCAGGCGCAAAGAAAAACGCGAGAAGGAGGCCGGTGGCCAGCCCGAAGTAGTTCACGGGATCGGGCAGGATGCGGTCGAACATGTCCGTAAAAATTAGCACGACCAGCACGCAGGAGAAGATCGCCCACTTCAGCGCCACAAACGAGTCACCAAACGTGGCCGCACAGGCGAAAAGAAGCAGCCCGGTAAGCAACTCCACTGCCGGATAGACGGCGGAAATCTTTGCTTTGCAGTTGCGGCATTTTCCGGCGAGGAGCAGGTAGCTCAGCAGCGGAATGTTGTCGTACCAGACGATGGGCGCGTTGCACTTTGGGCAATGCGAGCGCGGCGTGACGATCGAGCGTTCCTCCGGTTTCTCGCGCGGCAGGCGGGAAATGCACACGTTCAGAAAACTCCCAATCATCAAGCCCAGCACAAACGTAAAGGTGTAGATGAGGGCTTGCGGAAGCCCGGCTTGCTCGAAAAGCGGCTGCACTTCCTGCATGGCTGCACTGTGCCACAAGGGGGAAGTGCGCTCAAGGTGCGTGGAGGAAGACGTGTCCAAGAAAGAAGGGTGCAGGGAAGTGAGTGTGGGGCGCAGGGAAACAGCACAACGCTCGCAAATGGCAACCTGACCCGCATTTCGTGCTCTTCGCCGGAGCTAATTTGACAGTTTCGCGGAACGTCTCGATAATGAAATGCTCAAGACGATGTCCTGGCTCGAACAAAAAATTCGGCGCTATGAGCACGCCCGCTGGACCACCGACGACAACCGCCGCGTGCTGCCCTTCGCGTGGGGGTTGGAGCACATCGGCGGGCGCGCGGCTGAAAAAGATCCGCGCGGGTTTCTGCGCCAATTTGCGGACCAGACCATTGCCTCGAGCGATGCCTGGTACGCGACCGAAGCAGCTTCGGACTACCGCCTGGAGGGCGATCGCCTGACGTTCAGCAGCGCCGTGGAATCGCCGTGGGCGGAAAACAATTTGGTGCGCGCACGCTTTTTCCCCGCAAAAAAATCCGGGCCGGCCGTGGTGGTGATGCCCAATTGGAACGCCAAGGCGGACAATCACGTTCCGATTTGCCGCTGGCTGAACAAGCTCGGCATCACCGCTCTGCGCCTCACGCTGCCGTATCACGAGGAACGCAACGCCCCCGGACACGAGCGCGCCGACCACCTGGTGGGGCCAAACATCGGCCTGACCATTCAGGCGAACCGCCAAGCGGTTATGGACGTGCGGCGCTGCCTGCGTTGGCTCGAACAAATGGGCTACGGCAAGCTGGGAATTTTGGGAACGAGCATCGGTTCGTCCATCGGCTTCATCACCATGTGCCACGACCGCGCAGTGCGCGCCGCTGCGTATCTGCACGTGTCCACGTATTTCGGCGACGTGGTGCGCACGGGCATGACCACCAACCACGTATGGGAAGGTCTGCGCGCGATGGTGTCAGCAGATGAAATCCGGCACTATTGGGCGCCGGTGAGCCCGTTCCCGTACATCCATCGGGTGCATGGCACCGGGCAGCGCTGCCTGATGATTACCGGGAAATACGATCCAACATTTATTTCCGAATTGTCCGAGGAAATTATTGGCTCGCTGCATTCCAACGGCGTGCGACACGAAGTGCTGCGCCTGCCGTGCGGGCATTATTCGTTGGGAGAATTTCCTTTTAGTTGGGCCGCGGGCGGGAGATTTGCAGCGTTCCTCTTCCAGTACCTTACTTAGACGCGCCGAACTCCAGTATCAACAATCTTCAGCTCAGAATGGACTGAATCTCTCCAGCAGAAATCAGCTTGCCGACGGCCGCGATGTCGTTCGAAAAGGAGCGGTCCGCTTCTACTTTCTTGGCGACGGCGCGCACGCGCGCGTGGGCTTTCTGTGCGAGTGCGCCAGTGCGCAGCGGAGCGAGCAGGTCGATTCCCTGGCACGCGGCCAGGAGTTCAATGGCAAGAATATTGCGCAAATTGTCCAGCATGGGGCGCAGGCGCCGCGCAGCGCTCATGCCCATCGACACGTAATCCTCTTGATTGCCCGATGTCGGAATGGAGTCCACGGAATGCGGCGTGGCGAGAGATTTGTTTTCGCTGGCCAGCGCCGCGGCAGTCACCTGCGCAATCATGAAGCCGGAGTTAAGCCCCGGCTGCGAAGTAAGAAACGCAGGCAGCAGGCTGGTGTGCGGGTTGGTCATGTGCTCGATGCGCCGCTCGCTGATGCCGCCGAGCGTTGCCAGGGCGACCGAGAGTTGGTCGGCAGCCATGGCCAGCGGTTGTCCGTGAAAATTTCCGCCACTGATGACATCACCTTCGCCGCTGGGGCCAACGAAGACGAGCGGATTGTCCGTCGCGCTGTTCAGCTCAATGGCAAGAGTAGAACGGATGTTCGCGAGAGCGTCGCGGACCGCGCCATGCACCTGTGGAGTGCAGCGCAGGCTGTAGGCGTCCTGCACGCGCGGGTCGCGTTCCGCGGAGCGGTGCGACTCGCGGATTTCGCTGCCCTCATTGAGTCGCATCAGATTCTGCGCCGTCGCGGCTGCCCCGGCGTACGGCCGTGCGGCAGCAATACGCGGATCGAACGCCGCAGGGCTGCCGCGAAGCGCGTCGAGGGAGAGCGCCGTGGCGACGTCGGCGGTATCCGCCAAAATTTCTGCTTCACGCAGCGCCAGTGAGGCCAGCGCGAGCATGCCTTGCGTGCCGTTGAGCAGCGAGAGGCCTTCTTTGGCTTCGAGAACAAGCGGCGCGATGCCTGCGCGCTTCATGGCTTCGCCACCCGGCAAGTGCTCTCCGCGGTAAATTGCGCCGCCTTCGCCGATGACGACCTGCGCGAGATGCGCAAGCGGCGAGAGGTCGCCGGACGCGCCGACGGAACCCTGCGAAGGAATCACCGGGTGAATGCCGTGCTTCAACATGGCGCAAAGCGTATCCACTACGACGGGGCGCACGCCGCTGAGGCCTTTGGCCAGCGCGTTGGCGCGGAGCAGCATCACGGCGCGCGTTTCGGCTTCGCTGAGCGGCGTGCCCACTCCGCATGCATGACTGCGCACAAGATTGACCTGCAACTGGCGAATTTGATCCGGGGAGATACGCACCTCGGCCAGATCGCCGAAGCCCGTGTTGACACCATAGACGGTGGAGCCGGAAGCAATGAGGCGCTCAATCACCGCGCGAGAAGCGTCCATGCGCGCGCGGGCTTCCGGGGCCAGCGCGGCTTCCGCGCCGGAGAGGGCCACGGCGTAAAGGTCTTCCAACTTCAGATCATTGCCGCTGATGAGCACGGTGGTCATGGCTGCAAAAGTGCCCTCAAATATTTTTCGGGGAGTGATTTGGGGCGGCCGGTTTTGCTGCAGATGACATGGAGCGTTTCGCCGGTGGCCAGCAGTTCTCCGCTCGCGTCGCGAAGCACGTCGTAGCCAAAGCGGATGGTTTTGCGGCGAACTTGCAGGATGCGCGTGCGTATGCGCAGCAAGTCGTCATAGACGGCCGGCTTTTTGTAGCTGCACAGAGCCTCGGCGACAACAATGTGGCAGTCGTCCAGTTTCTCCATCTCGCGGTAGGAATGTCCGAGCGCGCGGAGCAGCTCCACACGGCCGATTTCAAACCATACGAAAAAATTGGCGTAGTACACCACGCCCATTTGGTCGGTTTCGGCGTAGCGCACGCGGACGGCGGTTTCGTGAACGGGAGCAGTCATCCGGGTGGGGAGTTTAGCAGGGGCCGACCCGGAAGGAAACGTTGCTGTGGACCGGGGGCGCTATCATGGGCCTAAAACCCTCCTTCATTTTTCGCTTGACAGTGCAATCTCATTACGATATTATATGTTCCAGTAAGTTCACTATAAGATATGGGCGAGGAAAGCCCGAAGGTCCCTGCTGGCCGCAACTCGGCTTCATCCTTTCCGACCTCTGAAGATTGATGATACTGGA
>JAMCWK010000033.1 GCA_023481105.1 Acidobacteriota bacterium
AAACGGCGGGAGCAGCGGACCAGAAACCGATTCTGGTGTCGCTGGGAGCGGTGGCGCAGCCGGAAAAAGTGCGGGAAACGGTGCGCGACCACCGGTTGATTGTGCTGTTCTTCGACATGACCTCGATGCAGGCGGATGAATTGCTGCGGGCCATTGCCGGAGCGCAGAAATATCTGCGCGAGCAGATGACCCCGGCGGACCTGGTGGGCGCGGTGGTGTTCGGCAACCGGCTGAGCATTCTGGCCAATTTCACCAACGACCGCGAGGCGCTGTTGCGCGCGGTGGCGCGACTGCGTCCGGGAAAAGAAGCGCAACTAGCAGGCACGGTGGACAACGCAGCGGCGGCCGGAGAAGAGGCGGTGACGGAAGATACCGGCGACGCGTTCACCGCGGACGAAACGGAATTCAACATTTTCAATACCGACCGGAAACTGGCGGCCATCGAGGGGCTGTGCGGCCTGCTGCGGGACATCCCCGGGAAAAAACAGGTGATTGAATTCGCGGGCGGAATCACGCAGACGGGACAGGAAAACCGGTCGCAACTGCGCAGCGCGGTGGATGCGGCGAACCGCGCCAACGTGTCGCTGTACACGGTGGACACGCGCGGCTTGCAGGCCAGCGTGCCGGGAGGAAACGCGGACACCGGCGCGGCCGCGGGGACGGCGATGTTCAGCGGCGCTGCGGTGTTCCGGCAAACGGCGTCGCGACAGGACTCGCGCGAAACGCTGGCCACGCTTTCGCAGGACACGGGCGGGCGGTCGTTCTTTGACATCGGCGACTTCAAGGAAGTGTTCCAACAGGTGCAGGAGGACGCTTCGGGCTACTACCTGCTGGGCTACTACAGCGCCAACGGACAAAAGGATGGGAAGTGGCGGGACGTGAAAGTGAAAGTGGTGGCGCCGGGCGCGAAGGTGCGGCACCGCGAAGGGTACTACGCGGCGAAGGATTATGTGCGCTTCAACACGGAGGACCGCGAACGGCAACTCGATGAGGCCATGCGCGCGGAAAATCCGCGCGTGGAGCTGCCGCTGGCGGTGGAAGCGTCGCAATTCCGGTTGAACAACGACGAAGTGTTTGTGCCGGTGGCGGTGAAGCTGGCGGCCAGCGCGCTGGACTGGGCGGAAAAACGCGGGCGGCGCGAAACGGAATTCGACTTCGCGGCGGAAGTGCGGCTGACGCTGTCGCAGGGACGCGTGGGCCCGGCCATGGGCGTGATGCGGGACACCGTGAAAGTGAAATTGGATTCGGAACGCTTCCAGCAGGTGTCGCAGCGGGCCATCGTCTATCAAGGCGGCTTCATCCTGGCGCCAGGAAGCTACCGGCTGAAATTTCTGGCGCGGGAAAATGAGTCGGGGCGCATCGGAACATTCGAACAGGACCTGCTGATTCCCTTGCGGCATACGGAACGCCTGGAGCTGAGCACGATCCTGCTGTCGAGCCAATTGGAGGCGGTGAGTAAAACGAAGGAAGTGGAAAAGAAATCGTTTGCCGAAGGCGCGAAGCTGGCCAAGTCGCCGCTGGAAATGGGCGGCGAGCGGATCATCCCCAGCGTGACGCGGGTGTTCACGACGCAGCAGAAGATGTATGTGTTTTTCCAGGCGTACGTGCCGGCGAAAGTGGACCCCGCAACGCTGCGCGCGGGGCTGGTGTTCTTCCGCGGCGGAGAGCGGCTGAGCGAAACGCCGATGATCGAGCCGGCGGAGGTGGATGCGAAAACGCGCGTGGCGTCGTTCCGGCTGAGCCTGCCGCTGGAGAAATTCGCGCCCGGGCGGTACACGGTGCAGGCGGTGACGGTGCAAACCGGCGGAGGCCATGCGGCGTTCGCGCGGGGATACTTTGCGCTGCGGCCGCCGGTGAATGGGAACGCGACGCCGACGAAGGCGCCGGGGCAATAGAAACCGAAAATAGAAAATAGGAAAGCGACATTTGTGTATGGCGCGTCCTCGGACGCCCGTTCGCAGCGGCGACTGGAAGATCCCCAAAGCAAAGCGGCGTCTAGCCGCCGCACTCTAAAAGCTACAGCCCTGGAGAAATCCGGGGCTTTTTGTTTGCGGTTCCTAAATGCACAAGCTAGAGTAAGTGGCCCGTCGAATATGGTCGAAGGAGACTCTCTCGTATGATGAAACGGTTCCCTGGTCCGCTGGCGGCGTGCTGCCTTGTGCTGATGCAGTTTGCGTTGGCGGCAATGCCGGCCGTCGCGCAGACGCCGGCGAAGGCGGCGAGGCCACGTCCGATTCGATATGTGATTATCGTTTCGGTGGACGGGCTGCTGCCGGCGAGTTACATGGAGCCGGACGCGCACGGGTTGAAGGTGCCGACACTGCGCAAGCTGGCGAAAAACGGCGCGGCCAGTCCGGGAACGCTTTCGGTGCTGCCTGCGTCCACGTACATCGCGCACACGACGATTGCGACGGGAACAAATCCGGGGACGCACGGGATTGTGTCCAACCAGGCGTGGGACCCGCTGGAGAAGAACCAGTCGGGCTGGCGGTGGTACACCGAGGACATCAAAGTTCCTACGCTATGGGATGCGGCGCGGGGGCGCGGGCTGAAGACGGCGCTGATTGACTGGCCGGTGACCGTAGGCGCGAAAGCGGACGCCGTGGTACCGGAATACTGGCGGGCCAGCACCCCGGAAGACATGAAAATGACACGCGCGCTGGCGAAGCCGGCGGGCATTTTCGATGCGGTGGTGAAACGCATGCCGGATTTCTGGAAGGAATTTTCGCCGCCGGACATCAAGGACAGGGCGGCGACGGAAATCGCGTTGCACCTGATCGAAACGCAGAAGCCGAACCTGCTGATGCTGCATATCTACGAAGTGGATCACTGGCAACATGAGAAAAAGCCGTGGAGCCCGGAGGCTATCGCCGCGGTCGAAAATGCGGATGCGCAGATCGCGCGGGTGATTGCGTCGGCGAAGAAAGCGGGGACGTGGGCGCAGACGGCGCTGGTAGTGGTGTCGGATCACGGATTCGCTGTGTATTCGAAGATGGTGCGGCCGGGAGTGCTGCTGAAGGAAAAAGGGCTGGTGACGATGGACGACCGCAACCGGCTGACGGATTGGAAGGCCGTGGTGGTGTCGAATACCGGGTCGGCGTACTTCTACGTGAAAGACGCGAAGGACGAGGCGACCAAGCAAACGCTGTGGGATACGTTTGCACCGATGGCGGGAAAACCGGGGACGGGTGTGGGACGGATCTTTACGCATGATCAGATTGTGGCCATGGGCGGCGACCCGGATGCGTATCTGTGCATCGAGGCGGCGGATGGATATTTGTTCACGTGGGGCTACAACGGCGATTTGAACGCGCCGGCGCGCGGCCCTGCCGGGCACGGTGGACAAC
>JAMCWK010000153.1 GCA_023481105.1 Acidobacteriota bacterium
TTTCGATGCGCAAATCGAATACGCCGTCACGCGTGGGGCCCATCCAAGTCGCGCTGAAAAAAGTGGACGTGAAGAAGAACAAGTTCACGATGGACGTGATCGCCGACGACAAGCGCATCGAAAAGAAAGACAAGACAGTGAATGAACCGGTGCAGTTCTACGTGCGCGGGGCGCGGCCGCCATACGAAATCGTGGTCTTCGAAGTGTCCAAGAACCGCGCGGTGGGCTACCTCTCCACACCGAAGTAAAACGGCACATCGCAGTAGAAAGTCGGATTGGTTTCAAGGTGGCGGCCCTGTTCCTTACAAAGGAACAGGGCCGTTTTCTTTTTGGGGTTGCGAGCAGCACAGCGGGCTGCGGGTGAACGTGTATGATGAGGACGATGGCGACGAACGCTAAATGGCGACGCGCGGGAGTGGGCGTCTTGTTTTTGCTTCTGGCCACTCCGCTGCGCGCGCAAAAACCGGAACTGCAAACCGATCCTGAATTCCGCCTGCGGCGCACGGTGGACGTGGTGAGCGTGGACGTCGCCGTGACCGACGCGCGCGGAAATTACCTTGGCGATCTGAAGCGGGAAAACTTTCGCGTGCTGGAAGACGGCACGGAGCGCCCAATTACAAATTTTGCATCCAGCGAGGCGCCGGCACTGGTGCTCGTGCTGGTGGAGACAGGCCCGGCGGTGTACATGATTCAGCAGCAGCACCTGGGAGCGACACGCACACTGCTGGAGGGACTCGGGGCGCAGGATTGGGTGGCATTTGCGACCTACGGCCAGGCGCCACGCGTGCAGCAAATCTTCACACAGCAAAAATCGGAAGTGCTGAGCGCGATGCGGGGGATGGGCTTCAGCGCGGGGGCTTCGGAAGTGTTTTTTTTCAAAAGCCTCTCGACGGTGCTGGACTGGCTGGAGCCGGTGCCGGGACGAAAATCACTCGTTGTACTGACGACGGGACTGGATACGGAACAGCCGCGGCGGCGGGAAGCACTCGCAGAAAAATTGCGCGCGAGCGACGTGGTGGTCTATCCCATCGCGCTGGGGGGCAGCTTGCGATCATTCCGCAAAGCGAAGCGGCCGGACATGGATGAAGGCACGAGCTTGAGCTTTGCGCAGGCGGACCGGGACCTGAGAGAAATCGCGCGATTGACCGGCGGGCACGCCTATTTTCCGAAGCGCGCGCAGGATTTCTCCGGGGTCTATCGCGAAATCTCTTCCGCGGTGCGGCAGACCTACAATTTGGGATTTGCCCCGGCGGCGCGCGACGGCCAGTTCCACAAGATTGACGTGCAGGTGGTGGACGCGAAAGGGCGCGTGATTGCGGCCGGGGAGAATCCGAAGCGGGGTTACCAGGTGCGCGCGCGGCAAGGGTACGTGGCAGCGCAACAATAAAAGTGGTGAGTGGCGAGTGGTGAGACAAAAACCAAACGCTGGCACGATAGTCCCGTCGGATCGGAGAAAGCGTGACAAAGAATTCGCATTTAAAGAAGCCGCTCATTGTTTTGGCTGCGGTTCTTGTGAGCCTTCTGACACTTTTTGTTTACAACTACATCGAAAGTGAAAGGCAATTTAAGTCCTTGCAGACGTCATTGGGAACAAGCGAGGAACCTTTGCGTTTCATGGCAAAATCCATCAAGCCCGGCATGGCACGGGACGAAGTGAGACTGCTGATTAAGGGTTATGTGCGCCTCAAAACTCTTCCGCCAGACGACCTAGACGAAGGCGGTGCTGACCTTTTCGAATTCTCATTTGGAATCCCCCTACTTCCGGGAGAAGAACCCTACGGTACTATTGTCGTCAGTTATGACCGAAATGGACGTGTAAAAGGAGAGGCTGCGGTCGACATTAACTGAGGTGTCGGTGCGGGCGGGGATGAGTGGATGTCGGAGGGCTAGTTTCCGGCAGTACGGAATTGGCTATTCGTACTCCTTCTGAATATCGGCGAGGGAGCGGAGGCGGGCGTCGGCAAGCGCGAAGACCGTGCCTTCTTCGAATTTGCCCTCGGCGTCGCGCTCGCCGCAGCGCACGCCGGTGAGAATTTCGATGCCTTCGTTGACGGTGGTCACGGGCAGGATGTGGAACTGCCCTTTCGAGACCGCGTCAATCACTTCATCGCGCAGCATCAAATCCTCGACGTTTTCAATGGGAATGATCACGCCCTGCTTTCCGGTGAGTCCCTTCATGCGGCAAATTTCAAAAAATCCTTCGATCTTCTGATTCACGCCGCCGATGGGCTGGATGTCGCCCTGCTGGTTCACGGAGCCGGTGACGGCGATTTCCTGTGTCAACGGCAACTCGGATAGCGCAGAGAGCAGCGCGTAGATTTCCGTGGAACTGGCGCTGTCGCCGTCGATGCCGGAATAGGACTGTTCGAAGCAGAGGCTGGCGGAAAGCGAGAGCGGCTTGTCCTGCGAGAATTTTCCGCGCAAGAAGCCGGAGAGAATCTGCACGCCTTTGTCGTGGATGCGGCCGGAGAGATTGGCTTCGCGCTCGATGTTGATGATGCCGGCCTTGCCGAGGGCGACGGAAGCGGTGATGCGCACAGGCTTGCCAAAGGAGTAGCCGCCGATTTCGTAGACGCTGAGGCCGTTGACCTGTCCGACGCGCTCGCCGGTGGTGTCGATGAGCAGGACGCCTTCCTTGATGAGCTCGCTTAACTTGGTTTCGTAGAGGTTGTGGCGCTCGATCTTGGATTCGAGGGCCTTGCGGACGTGCACGGCGGTGACGGGAGTTTCCCCGGCTTCACCGGCGACGTAGCAGGCCTCGCGGGCGAGATCGAAGAGGTCGGTGAAGCGCGCGGTGATTTTGCTGCGGCGTCCGGCGAGGCGCACGCCGTACTCGAGCATGGCGGCGACAGCAGCGCGGTCAAAGGGGCAGAGCTTTTCGTCTTCGCTGAGCTTGCGCAGGTGCCCGCCGTACTGGAGGATGACCTCGTCGTTCATCTTCATTTCTTCGTCAAATTCGGCGCGCACCTTGAAAATTTTCTTGAAGTCTTCCTCGTAGGCGTAGAGCAGCTCGTACATGTCGCGGTCGCCGATGAGGATCACTTTCACTTTGATTTCCACCGGCTCCGGTTTCATGGCCGCGCTGGACACGGCGAAAAAGAGATCGAGCGGCTGAATTTCCAGCTTGCCGTGGTTCATGGTGCGCTTAAGCGTCTTCCACACGCCGGGCTCGGTGAGGGCGTCGAGGGCGTACATGATGAGGTAGCCACCGTCGGCGCGCAGCAGCGAGCCGGCGCGGAGGTCCATGAAGTCGGAAGAGTAGCCGCCGCGGGCGTCATAGGAGCGCTGGATGGTGCCAAAAAGATTTGGGTAAGTCGGCGTGGTTTCGAAAATGATAGGGCAGGCCTCATCGGTGCCGTGGGCGAGAATTACGTTCACGCCGTACACGCGGAAGGGATCGCGCTCGCCTGACGGGGGCTTGGGTGAGCCGTCCGGAGATTCGTGCTCCTCTTCGCCTTCGCGCTCCTTGAAGGGGTCGAGATTGTCGAGGATGTGGTGGCGGACTTCCTCGAGATATTCCGCCAGATGCCCGCCGGGATATTTCTCCTTGAGTTCTTCGATGACGCCGTCCACCAGCACGGACGCGGCTTCCTGCTCGAGATAGCTCATCTCGCTGGCCAGCTCGCGGGAAAGCGTGAGCGTCTTGCGATACACGACGGTGAATTCCTGACGGAACTGGTCGTACTTGCGCTCGAGGTCTTCGGCGAGGCCGGTATCGAGCTTGCCTTCCTGCACCAGCTTGGGAACTTCCTCGATGGGCACCATCTGACCTTCGAGAACGGGGAAAATTTCCGGCAAGGCCACCGCGCCGACCTGCATGCGGCCGAGAGCAAACTGCTCCTTGGCGATGCGGCGGGTGAAATCGTCCATCAACTCTTTTTCGCGTGCGGTGAAGCGCTCGACAATGCGCGATTTCTGGCGCTGAAAGGGCTCGCCCTCGAACACTTGCGGAATGCGCCGGCGAAGGAACTCGATGCCGGACTGCATGTCCTTCTTGAAGACGTTGGCTTTGCCGCGAGGGAGCGTGACCAGACGCGGGCGGTCGGGATTCTTGAAATTGTTTACGTAGCAGCGGTCCGGAGAAGGCGGCGTGTCCGGCTGCAACTCCTCAATCATGCGCGCGATCATGCCGCCGCGGCTGGTACCTGCCAGGCCGCAGACGAACACGTTATAGCCGGGCGCGGCCAACTCCACGCCCATCTTCAGTGCGCGGATGGCGCGATCCTGCCCGATGACGCCTTCCAGCGGCTCGGCTTGCGCGGTGGTATCCCAGGGGATGCGAGCGGGATCGCACTGCCAACGGAGTTTTTCGGCCGGGAGCCCGGACTTCTTCTTCGCGGGTTTGGTCTTCATCGGACCATCCTTGAGGGCGCTACTCTAGCACAATGATTCGCGGAGGGGGACAAGAGGAGATATTGCGGAGAGGCGAAAAAGGGTTTAGGGTCTGGGGTACAGGGTGTAGGAAGAAGGAATCAGGAATTAGGATTTTGGGAAAGCAGCATGCCTGAGCCAGCAGACTGCAAACACACTAAGACGCGAGTGATCGCCAAGGATCCGGACGCGGAGTACGTGGAATGCCAGGAGTGCGGCGAAATCCTCGAGGTAGGAGAGCTGCCAGAGCCGACAGGGTTCGATGAATCGCTGTCGGATGCGTGAAAAGTAGAGTGTAGGGTTTTGGGTGCAGTGTGTAGTGTGCAAGGAATTGGTAGAATCTAGCAGACGATCCTCAGCATCGGATACTCAGAAAATCACGGTTAGCCGGGCCGCGGCGCGCCTGGTAGCAGCCGGGCACGACACCGAGCAGTAGAGTCCTACTTTTCCTTCAAGCATTGCGCCGCAGGGAGAGAGCCTTGCAGGCGGCAAGGCACACGTGCGTTCGCAACCGATCTTTTCGGCACCAGACTCTAGGAGGTAAGACCATGAATCAAGGAAGACGGAGGTTCATCCATGGCTTGGCGTCGTTGGGCGCGGGTTTGTTCGCGGCGCAAGCGGCAGGGAGCGCCCAGCACGAGCAGCACATGCAGCACGAGAAAAAGTCTGTCGCCCCAAGGAAACCCGTTGCGTCTGACAAACCAGCCGTCACGTTTGAGCCAGAGGGAATTCTGAAGCCTGTTTTTACCCCCGATGTGACCAGCCTTCCCTACAAAGTCGATAACGGCGTCAAGGTGTTCAAGCTCGTTGCGGAGCCTGTCAAACGACAGATTGTGCCGTTCAAGACAATGGACGTTTGGGGCTACAACGGGAGTTGTCCCGGGCCCGCTATCCAGGTGAACCGGGGTGATCGTGTCCGCGTCGTTTTCGACAACCATCTGCCCGAATCAACGACGATTCACTGGCACGGCCTGGAAGTCCCCATCGAAATGGACGGAGTTCCCTACATCAGCCAACCACCAGTGCCCCCGGGAGGCCGGTTCGTCTACGAGTTCACGCTGAATCAAGAGGGAACCTACTTCTACCACTCGCATGGCGCCATGCAAGAGATGATGGGGATGATCGGGATGTTCATCATTCATCCCAAGAAGCCTTACGTGCCCCGCGTGGACCACGACTTCGGAATCATCCTGCAAGGCTGGGCGATCCTGCCGAACAACAACGTTCCGAACACGGCGGGGATGGAGTTCAACTGGCTTACATTCAATGGCGTCTCCAGCCCGGCGACGACGCCGATGCTTGTTCGCCACGGCAGCCGCGTGCGCATTCGCATTGTGAACATGGGCATGGACCACCATCCCATTCATCTTCACGGCCAACAGTTCTACATCACGGGGACCGAGGGCGGGCGTGCGCCGGAATCTACCTGGTACCCAACGAACACGGTGCTCGTGGGCGTGGCCCAAGCGCGTGATGTTGAGTTTGACGCGATATACCCCGGCGACTGGATGCTGCACTGCCACCTGCCGCACCACATGATGAACAGCATGTCCGACCTGCTGCAAGACCGCATGATCATGACCGCTGCTACAAGCGAAGAACGGGCGCTTAGTCAAATGCAAACAATGGCGGAGACGGTGGGGTTTGAACATGTCCACCACGCCCCCATCGCGCCCAAGGCGAACGAGGTGTCTGGCTTTCCGCAGGACGCCTTCATGGAAATGGGGATGGACGAGTTGGTAGCGAAGCCCGAAACCTACGGACTGCCGCCCAACTGGAGCGCCGGCATGATGGGCATGATGACGCTCGTGCGCGTCTTGCCGCCGGAAAAGTACGACAAAGTCATGGCCATGAAGCAGAGGCCCAGTGAGAAAAAGCCGTCGCGTAACCACGGGCATCCCGGCGAATAACTGGAGCGCGCTACAAAGAGAGAGGAGACAGATTCATGATTCTGCCGAAGAGAAACGCCTTGTGGATCGTCGTCGCAACGCTGGCGCTCCTGGCACCACCCGCCGCGAAGTCGCAGGAGCAAGCGACCCAATCCCAGCAAACACCCGAAAAGAAAAAGAAGCCAGCACCCAAGAAAGCTCCGCCCGCCCAAGCTGAAGGCGAGCATGAGCACCACGCCGCTCCCGGGCAGCCCAAGGCAGAGCCAGGCAAGCCCGCTCCGCCCACCCAGAAGATGGAAAACATGAAGGTGATGCCTGCGGAACACCAACAGCACGCGCAGCCTCTACAAGAACCTCAGAAACCGCCTGAAATAAAGCCGGCTCCACAGATGCCCGGCATGGAGCACATGCAACACATGGGTCGCATCCCCACCGTGAAGCCGGAGTTTCCCCGACTAGGAAAATCACAAGAGAATCCGCCGACTCCACTGGTCAGCCTGGATGAGATGGAGCAGATGGCGCTGGCCAGCAACCCGACGCTTCGGCAGGCGCAGGCTGAGATTGGCACGTCGAAGGCACGGCAGCTTCAGTCCGGGCTCTATCCGAACCCCAGCGTGGGGTATACGGGGGAAGAAATCCGCGGTGGTTCCTTTGGCGGCGGCCAGCAGGGATTCTTCGTCTCCCAGACGATTGTCACCGCCGGGAAACTCGGACTCAACAGGAAGATCTTCAGGCAAGAAGTACGTATTTCGGAGATCGAAGCGGAAGAGCAGCGGCTCCGCGTACTCAATGCTGTCCAGTTGGCCTACTACCGCGTGCTGACTGCACAGGAAATGCTGGACACCGAAAGGGACTTACTGCGCATCAGCGAGGATACGCTCAAGGTCGCAGGACAACTCCGCAACATTGGGCAGGCTGACGACACGGAGGTGCTGCAAGCGGAGGTGGAAGTGGAACAGCACAAGATCGCCGTCGAATCGCAAGAGCACACCCTGCGACAGGAATGGAAGTCACTGGCGGCCTTCGTCGGGAAACCCGGACTGGAAATGCGCACTGTAGCGGGCTTCTTGGACAGGGGCCTTCCAGAAGTGGAGGACGAGCAGATTGTCCAGAAACTGCTCACAGACAGTCCGGCAGTTCGCATGGCCCGTTCGTCGGTGGACCGGTGGCAGGCCATTGTGGCGCGGGAACGCCGCGAGCCAATTCCCGACATCGAGGTGAGGGCGGGACTACAACGAAATGGGGAGTTGTTGGAACCTTCGCGACGCCGGGTCGGGTTGCAAGGCTTCGCGGAAGTGGGAATACAGATTCCCATTTTCAACCGCAACCAGGGCACCGTCGAAGCCGCGCGGTTGCAAGTCGAACGCGCACGGCGGGAGGAACAACGCGTCGAGCTTGTGCTGCGGGAACGCACGAGCGCCGTTCTCGATACGTACCACCGCTCGCGGATCATGGCGGAGCGATATCGCACGCAACTTCTGCCGCGCGCGCAGAAGGCCTATGAGTTGATGGTGCAGAAGTATGGGCTCATGCTGGCATCTTATCCGCAAGTCTTGCTCGCACAGCGAACCCTCTTTCAACTGCACACCGAGTACATCGCTGCGTTGGAGGGACTGTGGATGAGTGGGATCACGTTGCGCGGGCTGCTGTTGACCGATGGCCTGGAAGCGCCGGCCCGCCCAGGCGAAGTGGATATGCCTGTCCGCGAAATCAACGTGCCCATGATGCAGCGCATGAAGTCGAGGGAGCAATAACCATGCACCGACGAACTGCTTTGGTGGTTTCCCTTGTTATCCTGCTGGTTCTCGTGATCTACGACTGGTCGCGCTTTTAATAGGCCAAGTGACTGCAACTTGCCAAGACTAAAGTTCGGGGTGGAGAGTTTCAGCGCAGACCCAGCAGTTCGATTAGGCGCAGCACATCCAGGTGCGGCACGTCGTAGAGGGCGCGCTCCTCTTCCTGCTCGAGGCGCTCGCAGAGCGCGCGGGCGGCGATATGGCTCACTTCGCGGTCGGACAGGTCGCGGCCGGCACGCGCGCGGAACTCGACAAACGCGGTGTGCGCCAGGCCCACAACTACGCCGCGGCCATCCACAAAAAACTTAGTGTCCACGGTGTCGCTGTGTCGCGTGGCGACGCCATTCCACATGTGCGAGAAGCGGCACTGATAATGCTGGTCGGTGAGCTTGGAAGTGACATCGAACGGAGGCACAAATTCGTTCATTGCGCCGACGTTCGTGATTTTGGCGGATTGGGTCATAGGATTTCGAGAAAGGGCGCAGCATGCTGCGCCCCTACGAATTCACGCTGTCCGCCGTGGCGGACGCCCCTACGAATGCGGGGCGGACACTCCCGAAGCCTCTCGAGGTCCGACCGTACGAAATTACCTGGCGCCGACGGCGACAGGCTGCAAGTATGAACGAACGGCGGCGCCAACGCCTGCGCCGGCCGGAACGTGGAAGCCCTGGTCGAGTAGGACTTTTTCGAAAGCGGCCAGGAAAAGCAACACGTGGTTGCGCTGGCTGCTGAAGCCCATCAGGCCGACGCGCCAAATCTTGCCCTTGATGGGGCCGAAGCCGCCGGCAATTTCGATGTTGAATTCGTCGAGAAGCTGATTGCGCACCTTGGCGTCTTCGATGCCTGCCGGAACACACACGGCCGTCACCGTAGGCAAGCGATCCTTCGGATTCTTGACGAACAACTCGAGTCCCATGGCTTCGAGGCCGGCGATGAGGGCATGCTGATTCTGGAGGTGGCGCTCCCAACGGGCCGGGAGACCTTCCTCCAGGACTAGGCGCAACGCCTCGCGCAGGCCGTAGATCAGGGTGACCGGCGGGGTGTGGTGATAGAGGCGATCCTTGCCCCAGTAGTTGAGCGCGGTGGTCATGTCGAAATACCAGCTTTGCACCGGGGTCTTGCGCGTGCGGAAGACCTCCTCGGCGCGGGCGTTGATGGTCATGGGCGACATGCCCGGCGGAGCACTGATGGCCTTCTGCGTACCACTGAAGCAGATGTCGATGCGCTGCTTGTCAATGTTGAGCGGAACGCCGGCGAGGGTGGCTACGGCGTCCACGACAAGCAAGGCGCCCAATTCGTCGGCCACCTGGCGGTAGAGGTCAAGGTTCTGCACGACGCCAGTGGAGGTCTCGCCGTGGGCGAGCCCGACAAACTTAATCTTGCGGCCCTTACCTACGCGGCGGACGTCGTTGGGATCCACCGTGGTGCCGTAGGGTGCTTCGAGGCGGTGGATTTTCGCTGGCGTGCGCTCGGCAATGACAGCCATGCGCTCGGAAAAGAAGCCGTTGACGCAAACGATGGCCTCGTCGCCTGCCTCCAGTGGGTTGACTACGGCCGCCTCGATGCCACCGGAGCCGGAGGCGGAAATGGGATAGGTGACGCGGTTGTCGGTCTGGAAGGCGAGACGCAGCATGGCTTGGACGTCGTCCATCATGTTCTTGAACCACGGGTCCAGGTGGCCCACCACTGGAGTGGCCATCACGCGAGAAACGCGCGGGTCCACGCTGGAGGGGCCGGGAGTCAGCATTAACCGGGTCGGGGGAATCAGTTCCTTAAAAAGATCAGTCATTGTGCTAGCACCTCGAAGTTTGCGCGAGCCATCGGCTAGTCCAGCGGTCGCTGCCTGCGGGCAGTTCGCCGGCGCGCATAGGTTGGCGGCACCCCTCGCGGGGTAAATAAGCGCCAGGCGGCACTCCAAGTGTCTCTAATTTGCATAGGCGGGGTCAACGGTCAAAATGGACTGACGCCGCAAAGAAGGGCGGACACGCAGGTCCGCCCCTACAAAGGCGGGCGAGATTCCAGTACAATGCCGGTTCGCGCGCGTGCGCGAAGGAAATCGCAGGAGAGAGAAAATGTCTGCGAGCCCGAAGGGAGCGCCGATGGCTGCCAGCATGGAAATGATCCGCGAAAAGGCCCGGATGCTGCGCATCCATTCGATGCGGGCGACCACGGCAGCGGGCTCGGGGCATCCGACGTCGTGCCTTTCCGCGGCGGAGATCGTGGCGGCGCTTTTCTTTCATGCGATGAAGTTTGAGAAGCTGAACCCCAATTCGGCGACGAGCGACCGCTTCGTGCTCTCCAAGGGGCACGCAGCGCCGCTGCTTTATGCGGCGCTGGCCGAAGCGGAGGTGATTCCGGCGGCGCGGCTGCTCACGCTGCGCGAGTTTTCGAGCGAACTGGAAGGCCATCCAACGCCGCTGGTGCCTGGCGTGGACGCGGCGACCGGTTCGCTGGGACAAGGGCTGAGCGTGGGCGCGGGGCTGGCCATCGGCGCAGCGAAGCTGGAGAAAAACGGCGCGCGCGTCTATGTGCTGCTGGGCGATGGCGAGATGGCGGAAGGAAATGTATGGGAAGCGGCGGCATTCGCGGCGCATTACGGGCTCGACAACCTGACGGCTATCGTGGACGTGAACGCGTTGGGGCAAAGCGACCGGACGATGTACCGCCACGACACGGACGTGTATCGCAGAAAATTCGAAGCGCAGGGCTGGCACGCGGACGTGATTGACGGGCACAGCGTGGAAGCCATTGTGGCGGCACTCAACCGCGCGCTGGCCACCAAGGGCAAGCCGCAGGCCATCATCGCGCGCACAGAAAAGGGACACGGCATCAGCTTTCTTGCGGATAAAGACGGGTGGCACGGAAAGCCGCTCTCGAAAGACGACTTGGCGCGCGCCATTGCCGAGTTGGGCGGCGCAGAAGCACCGCAAATGATTGAACGGCGCTCAAGCGCGAGGCTGCTGCTGCCACAGCCGGCGGAGTTTCCGGCGGCGGAAGCGCCTTCGTACAAGCCCGGGCAAATGGTGGCTACACGCGAAGCCTACGGCGCGGCGCTGAAAAAGCTCGGCGCGGCCAATCCCAAGGTCGTAGCGGTGGATGGCGACGTGCAGAATTCGACGTTCTCTGAGATTTTCGGGAAGGCGTATCCGGAGCGCTACTTCCAGGGCTACATCGCAGAGCAGAACATGGTCAGCGTAGCGGTGGGGCTGTCGGCGCGCGGATACACCGCATTTGCGGCGAGCTTTGCGTGCTTCCTCACGCGCGCGTACGACCAGATCCGCATGGCCGCGGTGAGCCGGAGCAATATCAATTTGTGCGGCTCGCACTGCGGCGTTTCGATCGGAGAGGACGGGCCGTCGCAGATGGGGCTCGAAGATCTGGCGATGTTCCGCGCGATTCCCGGCGCGACGGTTCTCTACCCGTCCGACGCGGTGGCCGCCGAACGGCTGACAGAAACGGCAGCGCGGCGGGCGGGCGTCTGCTACATTCGCACATCGCGGCCGAAGACGCCGGTGATTTACGCGAACGACGAAAAATTTTCCGTGCCGGGCTTCAAAGTGGTGCG
Source organism: Acidobacteriota bacterium (assembly GCA_023481105.1). Classification (GTDB taxonomy): domain Bacteria; phylum Acidobacteriota; class Terriglobia; order Acidiferrales; family UBA7541; genus JACQDE01. Next base: position 11,622 of record JAMCWK010000153.1, read on the forward strand.
GCAGAGTGCGAAGGATCGCGCGACGGTGGTCGCCGCGGGCGTGACGCTGCATGAGGCGCTGAAAGCGTATGAAGAACTCGCGGGGCAGGGAATCGCGGTGCGCGTGATTGATTTGTATTGCGTGAAGCCGGTGGACGGCGCGGCGCTTGGCGAACACGTGCGCGCAACGGCCGGGCGGCTCATCACCGTCGAAGACCATTACCCCGAAGGGGGATTGGGCGAAACCGTGCTCGGCGCACTGGCGGAAGCGGGCGTGGCGCTCAGCGCGTACAAACGGCTGGCGGTGAATGGCGTCCCGCACAGCGGGAAGCCGGATGAACTGCTGGATGCATTCGGGATTTCCGCGAGGCAAATCGCTGCGACGGTGAAACAACTGCCGTAGAAAAAAGGAAAAGCAAACGCATGTCTGAAAAACTGGTACTCGTCGGAATTCTTCCCGAAACGATGGTCATCGCCCCCAGCGAGCAGGTGGTGTGGGTATCCGATGCGGGAAGCCTGCGCGTGGAGTTCGATCCCAACCGCTGCCCGTTTCAGTCGAATCTGTTTCAAGCGCCCATGGGCATGCGGCTGATGAGCGGCACGCCGCGGCCCGGCTCCAAGCCCGGGTCATACAAGTACAAGATTTCGCTCAATGAGCAGCTCATCGGGACCGGCGAAGTGCTGCTACGGGAGAAGTAGGCCCAACACCAAGAAGTTGCGCAGGTTCTCACTGCGTTTCGGCAGGCAATCCAAGACAATTCAGCAATGGCGCGTGGGTTAGTCGCCAGCGGCGGCGACGCGCAGGGTGGAGACTGATTCGGCAAGGCCGCGGCGCAGGGGTGCGAGCAGGAACGCGGGCACGGGACGATTCGGCGAAACAACCATGCTGGCTTGGCGACGAGGGAATTCCGTACGGTGATCCAGCCGCAAGCCGGCTTCGCGGAGCAATTCGCCGGCAAAGTTGGGGTCGTCGCTGCGGTCCACGGTCCAAAACCAGAGGCGTTCCTCGTTCCGCTGGAGGTACTGCATGGTCTCCGCGAGTTTCTTCATGCCCCGATCGAAGGATGAGGCTAGGAAATAGACAGAGAGCACCCAGTCCCTGCGGCCAAAGGTGACGCGCAAGCGAAGGCAGTACTTGCCGCTTTGATTCAGCTCAATCGCGCAAAGGTATTCATTCTGCTTGAGAGGCATCCGGTGGGCCATGGCCGACCTCCGAGCTATGGTTCTAAGCTGTTGACCTACTTAACCTTAGTTGATATTCGCTGGGCCTGCCAGTTGCAGCTTTGGACCCGTCTGTTCAGCGGTACGTGCTTGCGGAAGTCCTGCTAGTCAGACTTGGCCCCGCTGGCGACGGGAACCACGCTGCGGAAAGAAAATGGTAAGACGGAGGGGTAGAAAAGGCAAGCCTAAAGTGCTTTTTGTAAGTATTGTATTATGAATGAGTTATATAGCTACGAAGGGCGTTCAAGCCGGCGGATGTTTTGCTCGTTGAGTTCCAGCTTGCCCTTGCTGCGCATCTCTTTTTCAAGGGCATTGCGGAAGCCTTCGTAAGCGAGCGAGCGCTTGCTTTGCAAAACGGCCTGCTCCATTTCCTTTTTCTGCTTATCGAAATCCCCTGGCTTGGCTTCCTCGCGCTCAGCAACGCGATAAACCAGCCAATTGCCGGTGACGGCGGTGGCTGGGCTGGTTTGCCCAACGGTCATGTTGAATGCGTCGGCAATCAAACGGGCATTACCCACACCCGAGACTGAGCCGATGCGCGAGAATGCTTCGCTGGTCTTTGCCTCCAAGCCGAGAGACTTTGCAGCCTTGGCAAAAGCCTCGCCGCTCTTGATGCGCTTGGCCAGGTCTTCGGCGCGGGACTTGGCCAGCTCGATGGATTTCTCTTTTCGGTAGTCGGCGAGCACGGTGTCACGGACGTCCCCCAAAGTGGCCTGGCGGGCGGGCAAGATTTCCTTGACGGTGAAGACCACGTAGCCGCGAGCCACCTGAATGGGCATGCTGAGCTGGCCAATTTTCATGCGGAAGAGCGCGCTATCCAGCTCCGGGTTGGCACCGCCCAGTTGGGGCAAGGCAACGCCCTGGGCCACCGGACCGGCTTCTGCAACGGGCACGCCGAATTTCTTCGCGAACTCCTCGATCGGCTGATTGCCGGCTTGGCGCACAGCGGCAGCCATTTCGTTGGCGATTTGGCTCGCGGCGCGGTCGGCCTTTTCGGCGGCCAGCAGAGGCAGGATCTGCGCGCGGACTTCCTCAAAACTCTGCGTGCGCGCGTTCTCGCGGTCCACCACTTTGATGATGTGAATGCCGTATTGCGTTTTTACCAGATCGGAGATGGCACCCTTGGGCAGCGTGAATGCAGCCTTCTCGAATTCCGGCACGGTCTGACCCTGAACAATCCAGCCGAGGTCGCCGCCGGCGTCCTTCGAGGAGTCCTCGGAGTTTTGCTTGGCGAGGTCCTCGAATTTTGCGCCGCTCCTGGCCTTTTTCAGCACGGCTTCGGCCTTGATGCGGATTTCTTCCACTTCCGCATCGGTCTTGCCCACGGTCTTGAAAAGGATATGGCTGACGCGCGCCCGATTTTGAATGCGGTAGCGCGCAATGTGCTCATCGTAATAAGCGCGAAGCTCCTGCTCGGTGACCCCGGCGCGCTGGCTGAGTTGCGCGGAGTCCGCTAACGCGTAGCGCAAGGTGCGGCGCTCGCCGAGCTTGTAGCGCGCTTTGTTCTTTTCGAAATAGGCAGCGAGCTCGGCGTCGGAAGCCTGAATGCCGGTGGCGAGCTCCTCGGGTTTCAGCAGCGCGTATTCGATCTTCACCTTCTCATTGCGGCGGCGGAATTCCTGCTGGATTTCTTCCGGGGATACAGTGATGCCGTCGGTGACCAGGTGACGGAATTTGTCTTCGAGCAGCGAGAGCCGGATGAGGTCCTCGAATTCCCGCACGCTCATGTTGTAGCGCTGCTGGACTTCGGCGGTGTAGCGGTCAATGCCGATGAACGTGTCGCCGGTGAAGGCCACGGGCAAGAGACGCTTGATGCGATCGGCGCGCTCTTCGTCGGAAACGCGAAGACCCATGGTTTTGGCTTCGACTTCGAGCATGCGCTCGAAGACGAGCTGGTCCAGCAACTGCCGGGCGTAAAGCCCGCGCAGCGCGGAGGGAATCTGCTGCTGTCCGGCGAGGCGCTGCAGCTTAGTGTTCACTTCCGTGATGGTGATTTCCTGGCCGTCCACCGAGGCCAGCACGTCGGGGCGCTCATCAATGGAGCCGACCGGGCCGGGCACCAGCGTGATCACCATCATCAAGGCGATCAGGCCGACCACAAATCCCAGAAAAATGCGCACCAGCGTATCGCGTTTCTGCAGCGTCTTCAGCATTCCCGTCATCTCCGAGCGACAAATCCAAAACCGCCATTATAAGCGAGTCCGGCGAGACTCTCAATGGTCGCGCGCAGAAAGGCCTTTCCGCATGCCCGGGCGGGTGAGTGAGGGGGGGGTGTTTCTACATGCGCAACCCCGCAAGTTGCTAGCTTGCAAAGCGTGTGCTAGATTGCAGACGCGACGTGGCTTGCGATGACCGACGAGCAACAACCAGGCAAAGACAAACACCGCATGTGGAAGTGTACTGGACCGCGGTGAGCTACAAGACCGTGGCCCTGATCATTACCGCGATTTTTATCGCCATATTCTCCGTGCTGTACATGATGTACCCGGAACGTTTTGCGAGCTGGGGGAAATCGCTGCGCGAGGCGATGAGCGGCAGCGACACGCCGGCACCGACGGCGGTGGTGAACCAGGCGCGCTTCGTGCAACTTGATGGCAAGGTGGAAGTGAAGAAAGTAAATTCGGTGAAGTGGGTGGCCGCCGATCCCGGCACCACGTTGAACAAGGGCGACCTGATTCAAACCGGAGGCGATGGCTTGGCGCGCATCACCTTCCCGGACGGCTCGACGTACACGGTGAAATCAGACACGCTGATTACCGTGGAAGAAAATACGATGACGCAGGACCGCGGGACGCGCGTGGGCGTGCACATCAGCAGCGGCGCGGTGGACCTGGCGACCAGCAGCTTCGAGGCACCGAACTCCTCAGCGGAAGTTTCGTTTGAAAACGCGCGCACATCGGTGCGGGAGAACAGCCGCGTGGCTGTGCGCAGCGACCCAGAGAAAAAGCAGCATGAAATTACTGTGGCGCAAGGCTCGGCGCAATTTGATCGCGGCGGCGAGCGGGTCGAACTGGTGCGCTTTGACCGCATGACATTTCCGACCGGGGGAGCGGCGTCCAAGTCGCGTGTTTTAGCGCCGCCCGAACTGCTCAAGCCGGTACACCTTTCGCCGATTACCGTGGCGGTTCCCAAACGCGCATCCATCACGTTCGAATGGAAGGCTGTGACGGGCGCGGTGGCCTACCGTCTTTCGGTGAGCAGGTCAGCGATGTTCAGCAATCTTGTGGTCGACAAGCGCACCACGGAGACCAGCACCGAAGTCAGCGGACTGGACGCCGGCGATTATTTCTGGATGGTGCGCGCTCTGGACGCGGAAAAACAAGTGAGCGAGCCGAGCGAGACATTCAAGTTCAGCCTTTTTTCGGAAGCCAAAAGCCAGGAGATGCTGCTCGATATTTTCGAGTCCCAGGTGCACGGCAACCTGGTGGAGATCGTCGGTCGCACCGAACCAGGCTCCACGATTTTGATCGGCGGGCAGCCCGTGGGAAATATCCAACCGGACGGCAGCTTCCGGCACTTCACCGCGCCGCTTCCGAAAGGCAGCCACGAAATTTTGATCACCGGCCAGAATCGCCGCGGGGGTACCGCGTTCCGGCGCGTGAAAATCGTCATCCAGTGAAGCCGAGCGCCAGGGAAAAGTTTCCAGCCAGAAAGGCATCGGGAAGGGCATGAAGAACGGTTTCAATTTTCGATCCCTATTCAGCTTGTTTTCTTCGGACTTGGCCATTGACCTGGGCACGGCGAATACGCTGGTGTATGCGAAGGGCAAAGGCATCGTAGTGAACGAGCCTTCCATCGTGGCCATCAACAAGACCAACGGGGAAGTGGTGGCGGTGGGCCGCGAGGCGAAGGAGATGCTTGGGCGCACGCCAGGCAACGTAGTGGCCATCAAGCCGATGAAAGACGGCGTGATCGCCGACTTCAAAGTCACCGAGAAAATGCTGACGTATTTCATTCAGAAAGCGCACAACCGACGCGTGCTGGTGCATCCGCGAATCGTCATCGGAGTGCCCGGAGAAATTACGCCGGTGGAAAAGCGCGCCGTGGAGGACTCCGCCTATCGCGCGCGCGCCAGCGAAGTGTACCTGGTGGAGCAGGCCATGGCCGCGGCCATCGGCGCGGGCCTGCCCATCGAGGAACCGTCGGGAAACATGGTTTCGGAGCCAAGCGGC
>JAMCWK010000008.1 GCA_023481105.1 Acidobacteriota bacterium
GGCCAGACGCGCGAACGGCACGAGTCCGATCTCGGCCATTCTCACCTCCTGCCCCTCGAGCAAACAACAACTTCCCCATCCTGTCTGCCCCGAATTTCAATGCTTTGCCGAGGATGTCAACAGAGCCACCCCGAGTGTGAAGGAATCCATCTCCAAACTTTGAAAAGAATTGTTCTTCTCAGAAATGTTGTAAGTATTCCGTACGCGACGCAGCAGGAATATCTATAAGGCATATCTACAAAACTAGTTATAGCGTGGAGGCGGGGGGAGTCGAACCCCCGTCCGAAAAGCCTTGCCACCAGAAGCCTACATGCTTAGCCCGTTCACTTGCGGTGCACCCTTGCAGGCCACCGCCGTTCGCCGCCGCCGCTTAGAGCGGACCAGAAACGCCGGCGACTAGTCCGATGGGTCTCGCTGCCGCGCTGCGGACCGAGGCGCGACAGCCAGCCCGCTAAGTGACGTCCCGGCCCCGACCCGCGGGCTGGTCAGGCGAGACGCGCAGACTAGGTTTGTCTAGGCTGCGAGAGCGAACTCAGTGTTCGCAGTTAGGTTTTTCCACCCGATTGCGGGCAGGTGGCGCCCGGCATGCCTTCTGGCCGCGACAGCTTCCGTCGAAACCGTGTCGCCCCCATTGGCTGCTTCCATTGTAGCCCCCTCAGCACCCGGCTTCAATCGGCTTCCAGTTCGCGGTGAGATAGTGCCATTTCTTGGCTACTGTGATGAATCAATGGAAGCATCAGAAAATGAATCCATCACCTCATTTCACCGGCCAAGCGAACCTCGGCTGTATTTGAGGTTGACTTCTCTCTCCCGGCTTTCAATAATCCACCAGCGGGTTTGTGCCTTCGGACCGCAAGGAGTGTGGAATGGCCCAGGATCCCACCGCTCTGGAGCTCGCTGTCACCAGAGCCCTGCGCGACAACATCGTGACGCTGCAGCGTTCGGCGGACGAGCTGCAACAGGCCTTTGCCGACGTCGTGGCGTCCTGCTCGAGCAGCCGTCCCACGAATTCTCTGCCGTCAATACTGCGCGCGCAGACGGCTGCCGCGTCGCTGGCAGCATCGCTCGAGGTTCTGGCGCGCTTTGTCACGTCTTCGTCGCAGGTCGCTCCGGCCGGAGTCACAGAGGCTGTAGCGCGCGCCGTTTCCATTCCCGTGCCGGAGCCTGCGCCCGCGCCGATGCCCGTTGCGCCGCCACCGCCTCCGCCCGTGCCCCCGCCGATGGCAGAGGCCCCCGCGCCGGTCGAAATGCCGGTTGCCCCGCCACCACCACCTGAACAGCGTGTGGGAACCGGAACCGCCCACGAAATGCCGCGCGAAGTCGGCATGGACACCATTCGCTCCTACCGCGACGAGCCTGTGCCCGAAGTTGCCGCACAAGCCGCGGCGCCGCCCCCGCCGCCTCCGCCTGTGGAAGCGCCCGCGTTTGACGTGCAGTCGCTTTCGGCGGACGAACAGGAAATGCATCGCCGCGCCAACCGGCACATCAAAGTTTCCATGCAGGACATCAAATTGCTCCGCAAGGATGCGATCAAGCAGGGGCGCGAGCAGAAAGACCTGTGTCTGCGGTTGAAGGATGATCTTGATAAAGCCCGCAAAGAGTATGAACGCCGCTTCAAGCCCATTCTCGGCCACCCGGTGGACTACTTCTACAAGTGGGCCGTGGAGATTCTGGCCGATGGCAATGCGGAAGCGCTGGGCGAATACCCCTACCCGTCACCCGTCGCAAAACGTTAATCTGTTACCGATGAACCAAAGCGAAAATGGCCGGCGTGCGATGGTGTCTGTGTGCCTCTTCGCACTACTTGTGGCCTGCGTGACAGCAGCGCGAGTGGAAACGCAGCCCGCTCGCAGCAAAGCACGTCAGGCAGATCCCTCGATCGGGGACCTCGAGCATCGTGCCCGAGCGTTGAAGCAAAAAGACACGCCGGCCAACTATCGGGCGCTTGCAACCTACGTGAACGCTTGGGCGCGATACCCGTTTGACCACCCGTTGGGACAACGCGCCGCGTTGGCGCTGGCGTTTCGCGACATCAACATGAAAAAGCCGGCGGACGCCCGCCGCTGGCTGGATATTGCCGAGCGTGACGCTGTCCTACGCGAATACGCTTTGTACTGGCGGGCGCAGCTCGAGCGCGCCATCGGCAGCAACAGCAAAGCGCTCGCCCTGTTCGCGAAGCACCGCGAGGAGTTTCCCGAAAGCGTGATGTCCCCACAAGCGGTGATAGCCGTAGCGGAGCTGTCGCTTGCGGCTAATGACGCTCCGCGCGCTCTCGCCGCGCTCGACAGCTACGGCAAGACTGCTTCGCGGAACGACACGTTGCTGTTGCGCGCGCGCGCCCGCGAGTCCGCCGGGCAGAGGCTCGCCGCCGCCGCCGATTACCTCAGCATCTATTACCAGCAGCCGCTTTCTGATGAGGCCGACGTAGCAGGGAAGCGCATTGAGTTTTTGCTGCGCGAGCTGGGCAAGAAATTTCCTTCGGTCACTCAGGCGCAGAAGGTCGGCCGTGCCGCGGCCATGTTCGACGCCAAACAATGGAAAGCAGCGCGTGAGGAATTCACGCGGCTGCTGCCCGAATTGAGCGGGGCTTCCCGCGAGCGCGCAGAGCTGCGCATCGCGCAGAGCCGCGTGCAACTGAAGGCTCCGCTCGGCGTGCTGGCCGACCTGAAATTCACCGACCCGGATGCCGACGCGGAGCGCCTCTATACGCTGGCCCAGGAATTCCGTAATCTGAAGAACGAAGCGGAAATGCTGGCCGCCGTCGAGGACACCGCCCGAATCTACCCGCAGAGCCGCTGGGCCGAAGCGGCACTATTCCTCGCTGGGAATTACTTCTGGGTGAACTTGGACCGCGCGCGCGCCGCGGAATTCTACCGCCGCTCAATGGAAGCCCTGCCTGGCGGCAAGAACGGTCTCGTGGCGCACTGGCGCGTCGCCTGGACGAGTTATCTCGAGCGGCGCCCGCAGGCGGCCACACAAATGGAAGAGCATTTGCGCCGGTTCGCTGGCTCGCCCTTCTCCACCGACGCGCTCTACTGGCTGGGCCGCTCCGCCGAGCGCTCCGGTAATCCGTCGCTGGCGCGCACGTTCTACGCCAAGCTCGTCGAGCGTTTCCCGCAAACGTATTTCGGTTTGCAGGGCCGCGAGCGGCTGCGCACCCTCGGACCCGGGCCGTCCACAGCTTCGGACGTGGTCAATTTGTTTCCTTCGCTGCCCGCGCTGCCCAATCCAGATGAGCCCATTCCTGCCGCAGCCACAGAACGCTGGGAGCGCGGCAAGGCGCTGCGTTCGATTGCGTTCGATGCCTCAGCCGAGCTGGAATTCCGCGCTGCCCATGCGCTGACTGGCTCGCCGAAGCTGCTGCTCGAAGCGGCGAAATCTGCGCTGGATGCAGGGCGCTACATGCCTGCGGTGGCCACGGCGCGCCAGGCTTATCCGCAACTCGAAGCGCGTCGCTGGCAGGACGTGCCGGCGGAAGTTTGGAAGCTGGTTTTTCCATTCGCCTACGGCGACCATATCTATAAATATTCGAACAAAAACGAAATTGACCCCATGCTCGTGGCCGGTCTCATCCGCCAAGAAACGATTTTTCAGAGTGACGCGGTTTCGAACAAAGGCGCGGTGGGGCTGATGCAGGTGCTGCCCAAGACCGGACGCCAGCTTGCCCGCAAGGAGAAGGTCGGCTACGCCCGCGCGCGACTGTTCGCCCCGGAGTACAATTTGCGTCTCGGCACGGTGTATTTCAGCGACTTGATCAAAAAGATGGGCTCCATCGAAGCGGCGCTCGCCTCTTACAATGCCGGTGACGACCGCGTCGCAGCCTGGAAGGCGGAGCGCGCATTCGACGAGCCTGCGGAGTTTGTTGAGTCCATGCCGTTCACGGAAACGCGCGAGTACGTGCAGATTGTTTTGCGCAACGCGGAAATCTACCGCCGGCTGTACACCGGCAAAAACGGGAACCAGCGATGAACCCTGCCGCGCCGGAAAAAGTTTTGCAGAAGAGAATGCTTTCGGAAAAGGCTTCGAGGTTCACAGAATCCGTCATCCGCGAAATGACCCGTCTGGCCTTGCAGCATAAAGCTATCAACCTGGCGCAGGGCTTCCCCGATTTTCCTGCTCCTGCAGCCATCAAGCAGGCCGGGCAGGACGCCATCGCCGCGGACATCAATCAGTACGCCATCACCTGGGGCGCGCGCCCGCTGCGCGAGGCCATCGCCGAAAAATTTCGGCGCACGCAGGGCCTGGCCGTGGACCCTGAGCGCGAAATCACCGTCTGCTGCGGCTCGACGGAAGCCATGATGTCCGCGATGATGGCCATCATCAATCCCGGCGATGAAGTGGTCATCTTCGAGCCGTTCTACGAAAATTACGGCCCCGACGCCATCCTGAGCGGCGCCACGCCGCGCTTTGTGCCGCTGCGCGCGCCCGATTTCAGCTTCGACCGCCAGCAACTTGCTGCGGCATTCAATGACCGCACAAAAGCGATCATTCTGAACACGCCGAATAATCCCACGGGCAAAGTTTTCAGCAGGGAAGAGCTGGAATTCATCCGCGAGATGTGCGTTCGCTGGAACGCCCTGGCCATCACCGACGAAATTTATGAGCACATTCTCTACGACGGGGCGCGGCACATTTCGCTGGCCACGCTGGACGGCATGCGCGAGCGCACCATCACCATCAACGGCATGTCGAAAACCTACAGTGTTACCGGCTGGCGCGTGGGCTGGTGCATTGCGCCGCCGGAAATCTCCGGCGCGATTCGCAAGGTGCACGACTTTCTGACCGTAGGCGCTGCAGCACCTCTGCAACAGGCCGGCGCAGTTGCTTTGCGGCTGCCCGAAACCTACTACGAAAAACTCGCTGCCGATTACCGCGTGCGACGCGACCGCACACTGGCCATGCTTGAAAGCGCGGGCTTCCGCTGCTTCAAGCCCCGCGGCGCGTACTACATCATGACGGACATTTCCGCCTTTGGCTTTTCCGACGACATCGCTTTTACTCGCCACCTCATCGAGAAAATCGGCGTCGCGCCGGTGCCGGGCTCGAGCTTCTACTCCAACCCCGCCGACGGCGGCCAGCAGGTGCGCTTCTGCTTCTGCAAGACGGACGCCACGCTCTCCGCCGCGGAGGAACGCCTCCGCAAATTGCGCTCGTAGGGGCGCTGCTCGCTGCGCCCCCAGCATCAAGCCTGTGCTAGAATGTCGCGTTTGTTTTGCGAGGAGACAGTTCGATGCCCATGGAATTTGATCTGGTGTCGGCAGGAACGCGCGTCGAAGAGAACGGTGACGGCGCAGCCGTGGACGTCAGCGGCAGCGCCACGCGCACCTTTCTCTGCACCATGCTCATTACCGACCAGATCGAGCAGGAATCCCTGGATGTCTCCATCTTCGGTTCCCCTGACGGCACCAGCTGGCCCGCGAAGCCCATCCTCAAACTCCCGCAGCGCTTCTACCGCGGAGAAACGCGCGCCGTTCTAGAGCTGACTCTGCGCCCCGAGTTCAGATTCATCCGCGCGCACTGGGACCTCAATCGCTGGGGCCGCGTGGCGCCGGAGAAGATGTTCGTTTTCGGACTCCGCCTTGCCGAGGTCCCTGCCATGCCCAGCCGCGTCCCCGCCGAAAAGCTCGCCGCCGGGTGATACTTTATGAACCGTCGGTGAACCCTCCAGATTCTTGAATCTGCGAACATCTGCGCCATCTGCGGATTCTCTTCGTCGGGAAATAAGAAAGGGGTAGAAGGCGACGGTCGGTTGCCCTGTGGTGGTAGCCTCCTACCCCGCGAGTGGTCTTGCCTATATAGACGTAATAATTCGCCAAAAGTTGCATGCGCAAAATAACTTTTTTTGATTTTCTGGAGCGGCAATCCACCCTGGGCTAAGGCTTGGGCGGAGGCGGGGTCGCAGGAGCAGATTTGGCCTCTTCCATGGCCTTTAGGATGGAATCGCGCACTTTCCTGGCTTGGGCGCTCTGCGGGCCATCGGGCTCTAAGCGCAGGAATTCATTCAGGTCGGCCAGCAGAGCGCTGTGGTTCTTCATTCGAATGTGGATATTCGCTAACAACAGGTAGGCAGGCGCAGAGTCGTGTTGCAGCTTGATGGCCTGCCGCAAGCTCCTTTCCGCCTCTTCCAGGCGGTTGAGCGCCACCAGTGCCCGTCCCATTTCGTAGTGACCCTGCCAGAGGTCGGCGTCGAGCGCCAGCGCCCGCCGCACCAGGCCCTCTGCCTCGACCGCTTTCTCCTGTGAGGTGAGCAGCGCCGCCAGCGCGATGAGTGCACGCGGATACTTTTCGGCGCTTATGGAGATAGACTTGCGGTATGCCTCTTCCGCCTCCGTCATTCGGTCGAGCTGGTTATAAGCGATGCCCAGGTGGAAGAACGCTTCGTAAAAGCTCGGCGCGTCCAAAGTCACTTTCTTCAACACCGGAAGGCTGGCGGCAGCGTCGTGCTTGCCGTATAGAATATCCATCCCTTTTCGGAAAGCCGAGCGCGTCTTGGAAGGGAGTTTAAGCTCCTCTGCGGAAACAATCGCGCCGCCCTCCGCTGGCGGAGAGGTGCCCTCCTTCTTCAGATAAACGATCATCCCGAAATGGGAGGTGCTGGAGACCTCCACCAACTCCCTCACCGGCTCGTAGCCGGCCTCCTCTACAATCAGAAAGAACTGTCCAGTGGTCAGTCCCGAGAACTCGAACTCTCCATTGGTTCGCGTGAAGGTGGTGCCCACAACGTCTCCCGCGAAGCGCCGCAATTCGATCTTGAGGTTTTCCACGGGCTTCTCGTTGTGTGAAAAGCGCAGGTTTCCGCGAATGAAGTAAGTGCGCGCGCGCGTGTCACGGACCGGAGGAGTGCGCGTCAATTGCGCGGCCGCGAACGAAGGCAGAAGCAAAAAGATCGCCAAGAGGGCAGAGAAGGCCACTCGCCACTTCATATCCACCTCCTGGCTGCTGGGCTTGGTCTGGAGTATAGCATCGCGGCCGAGGCTATACGCGGCAAAATTGGGGAGGCGCAAATTTTGCCGCCGCCGAAGAATTATTCCGGCGGCGTGAGCTTCACTTCCTGCTGATACGCGGCGACATCCACGGGCCATTGGAATTGCTCGCGCACGGCTGCTTGCAGCGCATTTGCGGCTTGCGGCTCGCCGTGAACCAGAAAGGTCCGCCGTGGCGGTTCGGGCAGGCCGCTCATCCAATGCAGCAGCTCGCTGCGCCCAGCGTGCCCGGAAAACTGGTGCAAGGGGATGATTTCCGCTTTCACCGGTACATCTTCGCCGTGGATGCGCAACGTCTTCGCGCCTTCCGCCAGCGAGCGCCCGCGCGTGCCTTCGGCCTGAAATCCCGCCAGCAGCACGGCGTTGCGTGAATCCGGCAGGCGCCGCGCCAGATGATGCAGCACCCGCCCGCCGGTGGCCATGCCGCTCGCGGAGATGATGATGCACGGCATGTTCATTCTGTTGATCTGCTTGGATTCTTCGGCGCTGCGCGTCAAATGGAATTCGTGGCAGTTTAGGGGGTCGTGATTTCCGTTGGCCGCCTCGCGGCTGAATTCCAAATCGTGGTCTTCTTTGTGCCGCACGTAGAGGTCGGTGACGCGCACCGCCATGGGGCTATCCACATAGACCGGCAGCGTGGGGATGCGATCCCAATCCTCGAGCTGCCGCAGGTAGTACATCAAAAGCTGCGTGCGGCCCACGGCAAACGCCGGCATCACGATGGCGCCGCCGCGCTTGGCAACGCGCGTGATGATGTCTCCAAGCGCGTCGAGCGGCGAATCCGTCGGGTGTTCGCGGTCGCCGTACGTGGACTCGCACACCAGCACGTCGCAGCGCGGCGGCGGCTCCGGGTCGCGCAGGATAGGCTGGTCATAGCGTCCCAGGTCGCCGGAGAAGAGCACCACGGTGGCCACGCCGTTTTCCGTGATGGTCAGCTCCACCATGCTCGACCCCAGGATGTGCCCTGCACCCAGCAGCCGCACGCTGAAATGCGAACTGATGCGCACGGGCGCGCTATCCGGGATCACCTGCATGCGTCCCAGCGTGGCCTGGGCTTCGTCCACGGTGTAGAGCGGCTGCGGACTTTCGTGTTTGGAAAAACCCTTGAACGCGGCGTGCTCCGCGTCTTCTTCCTGAATGCGCGCGGAGTCAGGCAGCAGGATACTGCACAGGTCGCGGGTCGCAGAATTGCAGAAAATCGTGCCGCGGAAGCCGTCGCGCAGCAACCGCGGCAAGTAGCCCGTGTGATCAATGTGCGCGTGCGAGAGAATAATCCAGTCAATCGTTTCCGGATCTACGGGCAGCGGATCCCAGTTGCGCAGACGCAGCTCTTTGTTGCCCTGAAACAGCCCGCAGTCCATCAACAGCCGCTTGCCACCGGCCTCCACCAGATGCTTGGAGCCGGTCACGCTCCCCGCCGCTCCCAAAAATGTCAGTGTCGCCATAGCCCGCGTATTGTAGCAGGTGTTGCGAGTAGCACAGGCTAGTAGCCTGTGCTACATGTCCGGGGGCTTCGACGCATCCGGCAGCTTGATTACCTGTCGCGTCTCGATGCGGAATTTCTTGTAGTCGCTGAATTGCTCGGTGCGGTGCACTTTCAGTCCCTTTACGAGCAGCACGCGCGCCGACATATTCACCTCCGCGTAGCGTGGCAGCCAGATTTCGTTGTTGATGCGCTCCTGCTCGAAGACAAACTCCGCGCCTTTGCCGAGCGAAGCCAACAAGCCGCCGCCGATGCGGATAGGTTCCGTCGTGCGAGCTTCGGCGCGGACCACTTCCTGCGCGTCCTCGTCTATCCACATCACTCCGACCAGCTTCTGCGCCATGGATTCCGCGCGGCTGCGCGCTTTGTAGCCCGGCCGCGGCTCGAACTCGAATACAATCACCTCGCGGCCGCTAAAACGCTCGCGCCGCGGATGGACCAACTGGCATACGCGCAAAAAATCCGAAATCCCGAAATTATCGTCGTCCTCATCCGCGCCCGCTTCCCCGCGTTTTTTCGCCGCCGCTTCTCTTTTTGCGACCCTTGCGTCCCGTTCCTTCGCGAGCTTCTCGACTTCTTTAATGCGCTTCTCCACGCGCTCCTGCTCTTTGCGCTGCTCGGATTCGCTGAGCTGCATCCCGTTCTTCCGCACCAGCTTTTTGATCCGCCATCCGTGCACATAAAACACTTCGTATTCTTCGGCGGACTTCTGCTTGATGTTCCCTCTGCCGTCGATCTCCGATTCCGTCTCCTTCGACGTGTAGGTGTAGTCCTCGCGAATTTCGTCGATTCTCTTCTGGTTCTTCACTAGCGACAGCAGCAGCGCCCCCAGGTCCGGCAGCGGCCGCGCGGAGCGGCTGGGGAAATCGAACATCGTGGTGGTGACCTCGCTGTTGTGGACAACGTCGTGCACGGCTAAGTCGAGTGTTTCTGTCCCGTGACGGAGGCTGATCCGGTACGGCTCCTTCACGCCGCCCACCGCGCGATAGTCACCGAAGAACACTTCCTCGCGGCGCCCGTCGCGCTCCGCTTCGTCCTTCAGCAGCAAGTAGCTCTCTGCGTCAAAGAAAAGTTTTCGCTGCACTCCGGTTTGCGTGGTCATCTCCACGACGAAAACGGGCCGCCCGGCCAGCGTGTCGTGGCCCAGCAACTGCACTTTGGTCTTGTCCTTTCTGTAGTTGAGGAAGCGATCGTTGCGGTAGAGCGCCGCGGCGCGTGCGCGGGACTGTTCGCGGCCGGTCAGCGTGCGCAGTCCGCCGGCGGTGTCCTCGACCCAGGCAGATTTTCCGTTGCATGCCTCGACGCGGTGTGCATCTCCGATGCGCGTCTCGAGATAGAACGACCCGGGCGCGCGTGTCTGCCACAGGAATTCGCCTGGCTGCCCGGCGGGGTTTGACGTCACGCTGCCGGTGATGCGCACGCTACGAATGGCCTGCAGCGCCTTTTTTCCGCCCCGCGCCTTGATGTGCTTTTCGACGATACTTTCTGCGGATTGTGCGGAGAGGGAAGCGGAGCACAACGAACATGCTGCCAATAGAGTCAGAATGGTTGCGATTCGTTTCACAGCGGCTCCAAGCGTGCTACGCAGCGCTGTTCCGTTTTGTTTCTGCGAGCCACGATTCCCTCTGTGCGCACACGGAATCAGATGAGTTCGCATTTGGCACGGTTGCATATCACTGGTTCGAAATGCGTCGCTCCCAGTGTAAGATGCACCTTCCGTTGAATCTTCTGTCGAGGATTCCATCATGTCCAAAGCTTCCGCAGCGAAAAAATCCGCCAGCATAAACGACGCCGCTGTCCTGAAAGCTACCGGGAAAAAGTGGACGCAGTGGTTCGCGCTCCTCGATAAAGTGGGCGCGCGCAAGATGGCCCATCCGGAAATCGCCAAGCTGCTGGGTGCCAAATACAAATGCCGGAGCTGGTGGAGGCAAATGGTTACGGTGGAATACGAACGCGCGCGCGGCCTGCGCGAGAAATATCAGACGGCCTCCGGCTTTCGCGCTGGCCGCAGCATCACGCTCGGCGTGCCCGTCGGAAAAGTGTTTGACGCATGGCAGGACGCTTCCGCGCGCCGCCGTTGGCTCCCCGATCCCAGCTTCACGCTTCGCAAGGCCAGCGTCAACAAATCCATGCGCATCACCTGGGGCGATGGCCGGACGAACGTCGAAGCGATGTTCTACACGAAGGGACCGAAGAAAAGCCTGCTGACCGTGGACGTCACCAGGCTGCCCGATGCGAAAGCAGTCGCGCAATGGAAATCCTACTGGGGTGGCGCGCTGGGCAAGCTGAAGACCATCCTCGAAGCATAAGCACTTAGGGAATCGGCACGATGGACGTTACCGGATGGATCTCTCTCCATCCGTGGTCGTGGTCGAGCACGAAAGCCCCCGTCACCCGCACGCGCATCCCCGCACGCACCTCGAAGAACGGTCCGGCATAATTCCGGCATGGCTCGATAGCATTCGCTTGCGTGATTCTCTTTTGGCAGATGGGTTCCAGCACCAGCATTCCATGCTGTCCGGAAAAATTCCTTTCATTCAGCAGCGATTTGTCCTCCACGTCCAAGCGGATTTGCAAATCGCCGTCCGCCTCGCGCAGCACTTTTTCGATTACGCCCTCCACCGTCTTGCATTCTTCGATGATTTCCAATCGCTGCGGACGGTACACATGGTTCCACAGTGCAGCGTCGCAGCCTGCGCTCCCTTGCGGCGGTTTTGGCTTTAGCAACGGCCCAAGCATCCACGTCGCCAGGGCCAGTGCCAGGGTGAGTGCAGTCAACAGCAGTTTTCGCTCGCTGCGCGTCATCATCGCGAAAATCCTCTTGCCGTTAAGGCTAACTCTCCCGCCCATGCATGCGGCGGCTCGCTGCGGCGTTCTTGCCTTGCCCGGACCGCTGCGTTATGCTCCGCGCGCTTCTGCTTGCGCGTCCGGAGCGACGATTCGATGGCAAGACGCCTTCTTTGTGCAGCCCTGTGTGCGGTTCTGTTGCTGCCTGCTGGCGTGGCTGCGCCGCCGACGCCGCGTCCTGCGCAAACAGTTCCTTCCGCCACTGCGCCCGGCGCGCCGCTTTCCGAACGCGTGGTGGCTTATCAAATGGACGCGCGCCTCGACGCACAAAAGAAAATCATCACGGCCACTGAAATCCTCACCTATCGAAATCTCACGGGCCAGTCGCTGCAGGAATTTCCGTTTCATCTCTACCTGAACGGCTTTCAGCCCGAATCCTCGTTCTTCCGCGAAATTCGCCGCCGCGGCAGCAGCGGGCCGTGGGAAGAAAAGCACCGCGGCTCAATTGACATCAAGTCTTTCGAAGTCGTGGGCCAGGGCGACCTCATGGCCGCGATCAAGTTCATGCAGCCCGACGATGGCAATCCGAATGACAAAACTGTGTTTCAAGTGCGCCTGCCGAAGCCTATCCCGCCGGGCGCCTCGGTCGAGTTCCGCATCGCCTTCCAATCGAAGCTGCCGGAAACTGTAGCGCGCACCGGCTACATGCGCGAATTTATTTTTGCCGCGCAATGGTTCCCGAAAGTCGGCGTGTGGTGGCGCGGCGCTTGGAACTGCCATCAGTTTCACTCTACGACAGAATTCTTCGCCGACTTCGGCACCTACGACGTCAAGCTCACCGTGCCGCAGAACTATATCGTTGGCAGCAGCGGCGAAGAACTTTCCAGCATGACGAATCCTGACGGCACCAAGACGCTCACTCTTCGCGGAGAGGACATTCACGACTTTGCCTGGACCGCCGACCCTAACTTCCGCGTCTTCGAGGATTCCTGGACGGGAAGCGCCGGCGCGGTGAAAATCCGTGTGCTGATGCAGCCCGATCACGAAAGCCAAGCCGCGCGCTACGTCCAGGCGCAGAAGGGCACGCTCGACCGTTTTGAACGCTGGTATGGCCCCTATCCTTACAATCGCATCACCGTCGTGGACCCCGCGCGCGGCTCCGCCGCCGGCGGCATGGAATATCCCACGCTGTTCACCGGCGACACGTACTGGCTGATGCCCGCGGGCTTGCTGATTCCTGAAGTTGTGGTCGAGCACGAATTCGGCCATCAGTATTGGTACGGCATGGTGGCCAGCAATGAATTTGAAGACGCCTGGCTCGACGAGGGAATCAACAGCTACACAGAAGTAAAAATCATGGACTCGCTCTACGGCGCGGGCCGTTCCTTTTTCAATCAGTGGGGCCTCGCGCTGGGTGATGCCGACTTTCAGCGACTCATGTATCAGGGTGTGGCCGACACCGACCCGATGGTGCGCTCCGGCTGGCAGTTCATGAGCGGCGGCGCGTACGGCGGCATCACTTACGGCAAAACGGCCACGGTGCTGCTGACGCTCGAAGGGCTCATCGGCGAAGAGACGCTGCGTCGCGCCCTGAATACTTACTTCCAGCGCTACCGTTTCAAACACCCCACCGAAGAAGATTTTCTGAAAACGGTGGAGGAAGTCAGCAGCCAGAACCTTCGCTGGTATTTCGACCAGGCCGTCTACAGCACGCAAGTGCTCGACTACTCGGTGGATCGCATCCTCTCCGATCCAGTGGAGTGGTTCGCGGAAAAGCGCGAGGAAAAGAAAGGTGTGACGCTTTACCGCTCGCACGTAGTGGTGCGTCGCCTTGGCGATTTCATTTTCCCTGTCGAGGTGGAAATCAAATTCGACAACGGCGAAACCCTCCGCGAAAAATGGGATGGCAAAGACCGCTGGACGCGCTTCTCCTACGAGAAGAAAGCTCGCGTGATTTCTGCCACCGTGGACCCCGGCCGCAAGGTTCCGCTCGACCACAATCTCTTTAACAACAGCCGGACGCTTGAGCCGAATCCCCAAGCCACGCGCAAAATCGCCAATGTCTGGCGCGTGGTTGTGCAAATGCTCGCGCAGGTTTTCGCCTGGCTGGCATAGGACACAAGAACCAAATGGAACAGCCCTCCAAAAGCGTACTCGCAAGCGGCGCGCGGCTCGTGCTGCGCAGTTGGCGCTTGCTGAGCTTTGCCTACGCCGTCAACCTGCTGCTGGGTATCCTGGCTGCGCTGCCCGTGGCCGCATCTATTTCCGAAATTCTGAACAACAGCTTGGAAGCCGAACGCCTGGTGAAGGGCTTTGACCTAGGCGCATTTTTCGGCCTGCTGATGCACCCCGAGTTTACGCTGAGCAAGTTCGTGCCGAGCTCCGCCTTCGTTGCGCCCGTGTATCTGGTCTTCATGCTCTTTGTCACCGGCGGTTTGCTCGCGGATTTCCGCGAGCAGCAGCGAATCACTTTTGGTAAGTTCCTGGAATCGTGCGCGGCATTTTTCTGGCGCTTTGTGCGGCTGCTGCTTGTCATGGTGCTCGCGCTCGTGCTTGTGGGCATGCTCTATGGATTGCTCGAGTACGGAACGAATAAATGGGCGGAGAATTCGCCGCGCGACTCCGTCGATTTTTGGCAGACCGTGGGGTGCTTGGCGTTTGCCGCGCTGCTGTATTTCGTCATCCGCTTGTGGTTCGACGTGGCGCAAATCCGCGCCGTCGCCGAAAACGAGCCCAAAATACGCCGCGCGCTCGGAAGGTCTTTCCGCATGACGTTTGGTAATATCTTCTCGCTCTTTTGGATTTTCCTGCGCATCGGCATTGTGGCGCTGGCGGTCTCGGCTGTGGTCTTCTGGTTTTTCGTCAAGGTTGTCCGTCCGGAGCAGGTCAGCCTCTCGATTCTGCTTGGCCAGGTGTTTGTGATTTTCTGGCTGGCGATGCGCTTCTGGCTGCGCGCCTGCGAGACCGTGTGGTACCAACGAAAATTCCCGGTGCCTGTAGTTTTCGCCGAGGCCCCGGCTCCGCCGGTTGCGCTGGAGAGCGAACCGCCGCCTGTGCCGGCCCCGCCGCTAGCCACTCCACCGGACGATGCGTCTTCTTAGCTTCGCATCGCCGCGCAACGGTTAGTTAATTGACGCTCTGCGACGCGGAATGCTATAAATAATCAGTTGCTTTTTCACCGGTGGGGCCGTGGCGCAGTTGGGAGCGCGCCTCGATGGCATCGAGGAGGTCGTGGGTTCGAATCCCATCGGCTCCACCAATTCATTAGTCCATTATTCCTCTGAGTTTGGCTGACATGAAGCCCAACCGACTAAAGAAACAGATTGCCTACGCCGCTTTCCTCCGCGGCATCAATGTGGGCGGGCACAAGCTCGTCAAAATGGACGACCTGAAAAAAGCAGTTGAGTCGCTTGGCTTCACGAATGTCAAAACGCTGCTTGCCAGCGGCAACGTGGTTTTTCAAGCGCCGCCAGCGAGCGCAAGCGTGCTAGCCAAGCGGATCGAGGAAAAACTGAAGAAGTCCTTCGGCTTCGAAATCGGCATACTGATCCGGCCGATCAAGGAATTGCAGCGTCTGGACAAAGCGAATCCGTTCGCAGGAATCAAAGTAACTCCTCGAATCAGGCTCTTCGTTACCTTTCTTTCCGAAAAGCCGGCGGGCAGTCTGAAAATCCCCTACGTTGCGCCGGGCGGGAATTTCAAAATCCTGCGCGCCTCAAAAAGCGAAGTGTGCAGTGTGCTGACCATCACGAACCTCCGCCGAGGCATGCAGTTCATGGCCATCCTGGACAAAGAATTTGGGCCCAAGATCACCACGCGAAGCTGGGGCACGATTGTTCGCATTTTGGATGCCGGAAAGTAGTGCGCAGAATCAGCACGAAGCCCCGTTGCAAAGTAGCGCCGAAGGAGCCGCCGGACCGGTTCTCAGCGGCTCCGCCCGCGGTCCTTCCCAATTCCCGGCCAACCCCCTTGAAAATCTGCTAATCTAAAGGAACAAAGGCTGCGGCCCCGGTGTCTAACGTTATCGGGTACACCTGAGGGTCTGGCAAGACGCTGGCAGCCCTCCCGAAACGGTGGGAGGGGGACGAGACGGCCACAGCCTGGGGAACTCCGCCGCGGTGGAGTTCCGAAACGAGGCGTCTACGGTGTCTGATCTGGCGCGCGCCCTTTCGTGGGGTCAAGACGAGGCCGAGCTTGTCAGCGAGCTGCAAGCCGGCTCCGATGCCGCGTTCGACTGGCTGGTGACGTACTTCCACGTCCCCGTCTTCAACCTGGTCTATCGCATGCTGGGCGATTACGCCGATTCCGCTGACGTCACGCAGGAAGTTTTCCTCAAGGCCTTCAAGGGCATTCGTGGGTTCCGCCGGGGCAGTTCGCTGAAGACGTGGCTCTACCGCATCGCCATTCGCGAAGCCCTCAATCAGCGCCGCTGGTTTGCGCGCCACCTGTGCCGGCAAACTTCGATTGACGCTCCCGATGTGCAAGCCGGCGAAGCGCCGTTCGAGCTGGAATCCGCCGCTGCGACGCCGCTGGAGATTTGCGCTGCGCACGAGTTGCAGGAAACCGTGCAGCGCGCCCTGGAGCAGGTGCCGGAAGTTTTCCGCAGCGCCGTAGTGCTCCGCGATTTGGAAGGACTCTCGTACGAGGAGGTTGCCGAAGTGCTGGAAGTTTCCGTGGGAACGGTCAAATCGCGCATTGTCCGCGGCCGCCGCGCGCTTCGCGAAATTCTCGCGCCCATGCTCAATGGCCACAAGGTGCTCGCGCAGTGCGAACCGCTTGTCGCGCATACCACCGCCCACGGAAAGCAGGTCCCCGCCGCCCAGCGCCCGGGGCCGGAGCCTGCTGAGGGGGGAGTTCAATGACCTGCTGGAGTATTCGCACGAAATTGCCGGGCTACTTGGATGGAGCGCTGCCGTCCCGCGAGCACAAGCCCGTCAGCGAGCATCTTGATTTCTGTTCCGACTGCCGCCGCGAGCTGGAGCGCTATCGCAAGCTTTCCAAACTAATGGGCCGCGTCGAGCGTGTTGCGCCCCCTGCTGACCTCGCCGTGCGCATTCGTGTGGCCGCTTCGCTGGCCCACGCCCGCAAAGTTTGGTGGCGGCGCGCGTGGGACAACGCAGTCCTGATTCTGGAGAACATTCTCGAACCCGTGGCCTTGCCCGCCACCGGCGGCGTCGTAGCCGCTATGCTGGTCTTTGCGGTTGTGCTGCAGAACCTGTTTGTCGGCGTGCCGCTGGGCGCCGTGCCCAACGACGTGCCCACCAACCTGCTCCAGCCCGCGCGCCTGCAAAGCATTTCGCCGTTTCCCATGGGAGAGACCGACACTTCCAGCAACGGCCCCAGCCTGCTGCTGATCGAGGCCACCGTCAACGAGCGCGGCGACGCCGTGGGCTACGAAATCCTTTCCGGCCCAGACAATCCCGCCGTCCGCAAACAGCTCGACCACATGATGCTCTTCACCCGCTTCCGCCCGCAGATGAGCTTCGGTCGGCCCGTCCCCGGCGGCCGCGTCATCCTCAGCTTCTCCGAAATCCGCGTCCGCGGGTAGTCGCCTCCTTTTCCATTTCTCCGTAGGGGCGCTGCTTGCTGCGCCCTCGTTTTGAAATGTGCGGCCGATCTTTGGATCGGGCCTGCTTGTTCCCATACAGCCTACGTTTCCTTGACTGCATCTAATCCTCCCTGTAAAGTTATTTCGACCGCATGTCAGCGAATCTGCGGTAACTTTCCGCGGTGA
>JAMCWK010000018.1:0-1388 GCA_023481105.1 Acidobacteriota bacterium
TGCTCGTCAATCCAGCCATTGCGCGCGGCGGCTTTGACCATGGCGTATTCGCCGCTCACGTTGTAGGCGGCCACAGGCACATCGAAGCGTTCGCGCACAGCGCGAATAATGTCCAGGTAGGGCAGCGCGGGCTTGACCATCACGATGTCCGCGCCTTCTTCGATGTCCAGCGCGACTTCCTTCAGCGCCTCGCGAGCGTTGGCGGGATCCATCTGGTAGCTGCGACGGTCGCCAAACTGCGGCGCGGACTGCGCGGCTTCGCGGAACGGGCCGTAGAAGCCGGAGCAATACTTGGCGGCGTAGGCGAGGATGGCGACATCCGAAAATTTATTTTCGTCGAGCTTGCGGCGAATGGCGGCGACGCGGCCGTCCATCATGTCCGATGGCGCGACGATGTCCGCGCCGGCGCGAGCGTGCGAAAGCGCTTCCGCGGCGAGCAGTTCCAGCGTGGGGTCGTTCAGCACCACGCCGTCTTCGACCACGCCGCAGTGACCATGGCTGGTGTATTCGCAGAGGCAAACGTCGGTAATGACCACGAGGTTCAGTTTTGCTTTGCGGATGCCCTCGATGGCGCGCTGCACCGTGCCTTTGGAATCGGACGCTTCCGAGCCGCGCTCGTCTTTTTTTGTGGGAAGGCCGAACAGAATGATGGCGGGAATGCCCAGCGATTCCACCTCGCGGCATTCTTCCACAATCTGATCCGCGGACTGCTGATGAATGCCGGGCATGGAGCTGACTTCCGTGCGCACTTTCTTGCCCGGGCAGACAAACATCGGATAAATGAAGCCGTCGGTGGTCAGGCGTGTCTCGCGGACCATGCGGCGAATCAGTTCGCTGCGCCGCAGGCGGCGGGGACGATGAACGGGAAAGCTCATAGCGTTTTTGCTCCAGGGGAAGGGTGATGCAAGCTCCAAGAAATCATGGCGTCCACGAGGCCCGCCGCAGAGGAATCCTCCGCAACAATTTCCGCAGCATAGCCGGCTTGCTGGATGGCTCGCGCCGTCACCGGGCCGATCGCAGCAAACACCATGCGGGGTGAAAGCGCGCGCAGGGCATCCGCGCCAATCTGGTCCACGAAGGAATGAAACGCCGAGGGGCTGGCAAAAGTAACCACGTCCGCACCACCCTGACGGATTTGCTCGAGGGCCTCCGCCGGCGGGGCGTGCAACGCGAGGGTGCGATAAGCCACCACATCCGTAAGCTGCGCACCGTTGCGGCTCAATGCCGCGGGCAAATCGGGGGCGGCGCGGTCGCTTCGCGGTAGCAACACTTTTTTGCCCAGCAAGCGCTCGCGCAATTCTTCCGCCAGACCTTCGCCGCTGTTTCGCGAAGCCACAAATTTTACGACCATCCCTTCCTGCCGCGCTCGTCTTTTTTTGTGGGAAGGC
>JAMCWK010000018.1:1398-16826 GCA_023481105.1 Acidobacteriota bacterium
TCTTCCGATCTCGGCGACCGCGGGCGGTGCGCCCGCCAGGACCGAAAAATCGATGCCCAACTCGCGGCAGCGCGCGGCGAAAAAACGCGCGGCATTCTGGCTGGTCAGCAGCAGCCAGTCATAACGAAAGAGCGAGAGAATGGCCGCATCGAGAGCGTGCTTGTCCTCGACTTCGGCAAAGGTCACCGACGGCAGCAGCAAAACTTTCGCTCCGTTTTTTTCGAGCATGCGCACCAAGTCGCCCGCCTGTCCCGCGGCGCGCGTGACCACCACGCGCTTGCCCTCCAGCGGCATGGTGCTAGCTGCCATAGTTCGCCCTTCCGGCTAATTGCAGCAGACGTCCCGCACCGGCAGCAAGAAGTTTCTCCGCCAATTCGTTGCCCAGTGCCGCGGCACGTTCCGGCGCGCCGGAAACGCTATCGCGCACGTGCTGCGAGCCGTCGGCGGCGAGCACGATGGCATCCAGGCGAAGCCGCCCGGCTTCGAGGCGTCCCCATGCGCCCAACGGCACCTGGCAGCCACCTTCGAGACGCGCCAGCAGCGCGCGCTCCGCGGTGACGCCGGCGCGCGTTTCTGCATGATCGAGTTTGGCGAGCAATTCCATCACGTGCGAATCCGCTGCCCGGCATTCGATGCCCAGCGCGCCCTGCCCTACCGCAGGCAGCATACTCTCCGCGTCGAAGACATCTGAAATTTTTTCACTCCACCCCAGGCGGTCAAGCCCGGCCTTGGCGAGCACGATGGCATCGTACTGCCCTTCGTCGAGTTTGCGCAGGCGCGTGTCCACGTTGCCGCGCAGCTCGAGGACGGTGAGGTCCGGGCGAATGTGCCGCAACTGCGCTTGGCGGCGCAGGCTGCTGGTGCCGACGCGCGCGCCCTGCGGAAGGTCTGCAAATTTTCGCTTTTCGCGAGCCACCAAACAGTCGCGCACGTCCACGCGGCGATAGATTGCGGGAAAAGCGAGGCCGGCGGGGATTTCCGTGGGCACGTCCTTCATGCTGTGGACGGCGAAATCCACTTCCTTGGACAGCAAGGCGTCCTCCAGTTCCTTGATGAAAACGCCCTTCAAGCCTATCTGTCCCACGCCGCCCTGCTGAAAGCGATCGCCGGAAGTCTTGATGATGACAATTTCCGCGGCAACGCCGCGCTCGCGGGCCAATTCGTCGCGAATGAAATTCGCCTGCCAGAGCGCCAGCTTACTGCCGCGGGAGCCGATGCGCAGAGCGGTCATGGCTTGTTTTCTTCCAGGCCAAAGAGATGGCGCACAGCTTCGATTTCTTCCAGCTTGCGACGGAGTTCTTTCTCGCTGCGCAGGCGGCTGGCGGGCTGCTCCAAAATGTTGTCGAGCAACTCCGCGGTGAGGCGCGCGACGCGCTCGCGATCCTCCGGAGCGAGGTGCTCCATTTCGTCCATGTGCTGGCGCAGAAATTCTTCGCGGTTGTGCTGGAGCTTCTCGCGCAGCTCGGCGAGCAGGGCGACGCTGCGCGCGCTGGCTTGCCAGACCTTGAATTTCTCGAGCTGCTCGGAAATGAGCGCTTCGGCGCGGGGGACTTCCTTGGCCCGCGCGTGCTTGTTCTGCTCCACGATTTCCGTGAGGTCGTCCATGCTGTAGAGGAAAACGTTGTACAGATCGGCGACCGCAGGCTCGACGTTGCGGGGCACGCCGAGGTCAATCACAAACAAGGCGCGGTTCCCACGCGCACCCATGGCTCGCTCGAGCATGCTGCGCGTCAGAACCGGATCGTTGCCGCCCACGCTGGCGACGACGATGTCGGGCAATTCCAGAGCGCGCGGCAGGTCTTCCCAAGAAAACGCTTCACCGGAGACGCGCCGCGCGAGTTCCTCGCCGCGTTCGCGGGAACGGTTCGCGACGTAAATGGAGGTCATGCCGCGGTCGCGCAGGTGCTCGACGAGTTGTTCGCCCATGGCCCCGGCGCCGAGGATGAGTCCTTTATGGTTGCGGAGTTTTCCGAAAATCTGTTCGGCCAGCTTGACGGCGGCGAACGCGGCGGACATGGGCCGCGTGCCGATTTCCGTCTCCGTGCGCACGCGTTTGCCGATTTCGAGCGCGCCTTGGAACAGGCGGTTCAGCACCGGACCGGTATCGCCATTCTCAAAGGCCACCATGTACGCCTGGCGCACCTGGCCGAGAATTTCCGCTTCACCCAAGAGCATGGAGTCGAGGCCGGACGCGACGCGGAAGAGATGGCGCACGGCATCGTGGTCATGGTGGTGGTAGAGTGCGCCATTCAACGACCCGGCGGGCAGGCCGTGAAAGGCGGTGATGAAGTCGTCCAGCGCAGCGGCGGCGCCCTCTGCATCCCTGCCAAACACTCCGTACAGTTCGCTGCGGTTGCAAGTGGACACCACCACGACTTCACCCACCACGCCGGAGGCGCGCAGTTGCTGTGCGGCGCGGCGAGCGTTCTCCACACTGAAGGCCACGCGCTCGCGCAGTTCGATAGGAGCAGTGCGGTGGTTCACGCCAATGAGAATGATGTGCATCGCCGCGTCACCGGACGCTCGAGGCTGCACACCATTGGCCGGATTTGAGTGCGAGCGCGCCATCAGAAGAACCGGTGATAACTCGACAAATAAAAGTTCACGACGGTGTAGCTGAAAATCACAAAAAAGAAGCAGGCCACGCACAAGCGGCAGGCGCGCGCGCCGCGCCAGGCGGTCTGCCGCGAAAGCCGCAAATAGAGCGCATACACCAGCAGCACGAGCAGCGAGATGATTTCCTTGGGGTCACCGGTGACGTAATGGCCGAGCAAGCGGTGCGCCCAGAGGAAGCCCAGCGCTATGCCAAAGCTCAGCGCGGCGACGCCGACGATGACGCTGCTGCGGCTCATGCGCTCGAGCACTTCCAGCGCCGGGAAGCGCCAGATCACCGAGCCAAGCTTGCGGTTACGCAGCCAGCGGTTTTGCGCCAGATACAGCAGGCTGACGACGAAAGAAAGCGCGAAAGCGGCGTAGGCCAGGATGTTGATGGTGACGTGAAGAGCAAACAGCGGGCCGTGCGCCTTGGCGTGCTGAATGCCGGCCGGCTCGGGGGCGAGAAATGTGCTGATGGCCACGAAGCCAATTACAAAGGGCAACACAAACGGCGCCACGGCGCGCTGCCGGTGAAAGCGCTCGATGCCCAGATACGTCACGGCCAGCAGCCAGGCAAAGAGGGAAAGCGAGCCGTAGAAATCCTGGTAGGGCACTCCGCCCATCGCGCGGGCGCGAGAAAGCAGCGCGAAATAGTGCGCCACCACGCCGCCCGCCAGGCACAGCGTCCCCAGGCGGCCAATGAAGCGCGAGTCGGTGTAGAGAAACCAGACGTGGATGCCAAAACTCGCCAGATAAAATGCCAGCACCAGATTGTCGAGAAATGATGTCATCGAAATCAGCTTTCAGGCAAAGCGAAGGCTGGGGGCCGGCCACGACGTTCGCAGAGATGGCCGCTACGGCTCCATTCAAACCCGCTATTATAACGGATTCGAGTGGTGTCGGTCGTGTGGAATGCACGCCAACCCCGAAAGGCAAAGGCGAAGCCGCAAATAAGAATTGAGTGCGCGCTCCGTCGAATTCGGAGTAGTATCTCGCCAACTTCCGCATATTGGAGTTCTCAATGAAGAAATGTCCATTCTGTGCCGAAGAAATCCAAGATGAGGCGATCGTCTGCAAGCATTGCGGCCGCGACCTGCAGGCCTCGTCGGCAAAGAGAAGCGGCTGCTTTCAAAAAGGGTGCCTAGCGGTACTTCTCCTGATTCTTGGAGTTATCGTGTTGGCTATAATTTCTTCTGTTAAGCACGGTTCCATTCCCTCTCCAGGTCCTGTACCTACGCCTAGGGATGATGCGGACCTACTCATATCGCGCTGCGGACCTCCTGATATCGACGACACCACTGCCTTTGATAATCCCCGTCCTCCGATCCCGACGAGAATTATTAAATATAGAAGAGCCAAACTTCGGATAGCTTTCTACCCTGGAGACGCCAGAGTCGGCGATCCGCCCCCATACCGTTGGAAATTATTGGGAGTGGTGGACGAACGCACTGAGAAAGCCATTCAATTGCCGGAGGCGGTCCAGCGCCTTCCCTGCTGGCAGAAGAAATGACCTGAGGATGTCGAATTTTCAATAGACTTATTTTGGTCGCTGACACACCACAACTCAACCAACCTGGCGTGGCGAGATGCCCGTCGCGGGACAATCTGCTAAAATATCCCCTTGTTTCAGAGGGTTATGACAGAAGCTCGCCAGCCGTTGAACCGCAAATCGCTCTTCCTGCGCGCCTGCCGCTCGGAGCCAGTGGAGCGCGTGCCGGTGTGGATCATGCGCCAGGCCGGGCGCTACCTGCCGGAATATCGCGCAATCCGCGCGAAGCACACTTTTCTCGAAATGTGCAAGACGCCGGAATTGGCCGTGGAAGTGTCGCTTCAGCCGTACCGCAACCTCGGTGTGGACGCGGTGATCGTCTTCTCCGACATTTTGATCCCGGCAGAAGCGATGGGGCAGGGGCTGGAGCTGACCGAAGCGGGGCCGGTGTTGGCGAATCCCATTCGTGATGTGGCTGCCGTCAACGCGCTGCGCGCGTTTGACCCGGAGCAAGAAACCGGCTTCTTAATGGAGGCCATCCGGCAGCTCCGCCGCGAATTGGGGCCCGAGGTGCCTGTGCTGGGCTTCGCCGGCGCGCCGTGGACGCTGGCGTGCTACATGGTCGAAGGCCAGACCAAGAAAGATTTCGCGGCGCTCAAGGAGCTGATGTACCGGCAGCCGCGCGTGCTGCGTGCGCTGCTGGAAAAAATCGCGGAGAGCACAGCGGCTTACTTGAAAGCGCAAATCGCTGCGGGCGCCACGGCGGTGCAGTTGTTCGACACGTGGGCGGGCGAGCTTAGCAAGCAGGACTACGAAGAGTTTGCGCTGCCGGCGACACAATTCCTCATCAGCGAATTGCAAGCCGGGCCGGCGCCGGTGATTTATTACTCGAAAGCGACGGCACATTTGCTGGATAGCCTGGCAAAAACCGGCGCGGACGTGCTTAGCATTGACTGGCGGATTGATTTGGCCGACGCGCGGAAGCGTCTGGGAAATCGCGTGGCGCTGCAGGGCAACGTAGATCCGTGCATTCTGTTAGGGCCGGAGGATGGCGTGCGCGCAGCCGCGCGGGAGGCCATCGAAAAAACCGGCGGCATAGGGCACATCTTGAATCTGGGACACGGAATTTTGCCTAGCGTGCCGGTAGAAAACGCGCGCGCGTTTGTCGAAGCCGGGCAAGCCGTCGCGTTGCCGGCAACCGCGCCCATCGCACACGCAAGAACGGAGAGCCGCTAATGGCGAACGGCAACGTATCGCTTCTGCTCGACCGGGAGTCGTTCGCGATTTCGCCGGAATTCCTGGCGAAGTACAACCGGCCCGGGCCGCGCTACACCAGCTACCCCACCGCTCCGGTGTGGCAGGACAAATTCGGCCCGAACGATTTGGAGCAGGTGTACACCGCTGCCGACACGGCCGCCGCTCCGGTGTCGCTCTACATGCACCTCCCCTTCTGTGAAAGCTTGTGCCTGTTCTGCGCGTGCAACGTTGTCATTCAGAAAGACAAGAGTGTGGCGGTGCCGTATTTGAATGTGCTGAAGCGGGAAATCGAGCACGTGAGCCGCTACGTCTCGCGGACGCGGCCAGTGATTCAATTCCACTGGGGCGGCGGCACGCCGACTTATTTGAGCCCGGCGCAAATGGAAGACCTGCTCGGCTACGCGCGCGAGCGGTTCACGTTTGCGCCCGACGCGGAAATCGGCGTGGAAGTAGACCCCCGCGTTACCACCGCCGAGCACCTGGAAACCATGCGCCGCCTGGGATTCAACCGCCTCAGCATGGGCATACAGGATTTCAATCCCGAAGTGCAGAAGGCCGTGCACCGCATCCAGCCATACGAAATGACGCGCGACACCATCGCGGCCGGGCGGCGGCTGGGTTTCGACAGCATCAACGTGGATGTGATTTACGGTCTGCCCTATCAAACGGCGCAGTCGTTCGGCGAATCGGTGGACAAAGTTATCGGGCTTGGCCCGGACCGTGTGGCCATGTTCAGCTATGCGCACGTGCCGTGGCTGAAGAAGCAGCAAGGCTCCTTCGTCAAACACCTGCCGGAGGGCATGGAGAAATTCCGTATTTTTCAGACGGGCCTCGCGCGCTTCCTCGCGGCGGGATATCTGTATATCGGCCTCGACCATTTCGCGCGGCCGAGCGACGAACTCTCCCTCGCGCAGAAAAATCGCACGCTGCACCGCAATTTTCAGGGCTACACCACCAAGGCCGGTGCGGACCTCTACGGCATGGGCGTGAGTGCCATCAGTGGCATCGGCGCGGCCTACGCGCAGAACTACCGCGACGTGCCCAGCTATCAGGACGCCGTGGCGCAGCGCGGACTCGCCACCATGCGCGGCTACCGGCTGTCGCAGGACGACATCATCCGCCGCGCCGTCATCAACCGCTTGCTGTGCCACACGGTGATTCCCAAGCGCGAAGTGGAACAGCAATTTTCCATTTCGTTCGATGAATATTTTGCCGCAGAGACTGCACGCCTCGAGGAATTCATCGCCGACGGCCTGGTGCGCGTCAGCCCGGACGAAATCCGCGTCACCGTACTCGGCCAGATTTTTATCCGCAACGTGGCCATGATTTTTGACGCGTACTTGAAAGAGCAGACACAGGAGAGCCGCCCGCTGTTTTCCAAGACGCTGTAGCAAACCGGATGTGAGCAATAAAAGCAGATTCCTCGCTCCGCTCGGAATGACAGGAAGTAATCGGGGAACGATTTCATGCGCACCATTGTGATTGGCGGGGGCATCTCCGGCTTGGTTTGCGCCCACCGCCTGCTGCAACGCGATCACGACGTCCTGCTGCTCGAAGAATCCGACCGCGCGGGCGGGGTCATCGGCACCATCCGCCAGGACCACTTCCAATTTGAATTGGGCCCGCAGAGTTTTCTCTCCAATGCCACGCTGCTGGAGTTGATTTCCGGCCTTGGCCTAGACGGCGAATTGCTCCGCGCGGACGCCAAGGCGCCGCGGTACGTGCTGCTTGGAGGCGCGCTCCAGAAGGTGCCGCTCGGCCCGCCGGATTTGCTGGGCACTTCCCTGCTCAGCGTGGGGACCAAGCTGCGGCTGCTCAGCGAGCCGTGGCGCCGTTCGCGGCCGCCGGAGGACGACGAATCGGTGGCGGCGTTTGTGCGTCGAAAGTTTGGGGATGACTTGCTGCAAAATCTGGTGGGGCCACTGGTTTCCGGTATTCACGCCGGCGATCCGGAGCGCTTGAGCCTGCGCAGCGCGTTCCCCGCGCTGCACCAGTGGGAAGCGGCGCACGGCAGCGTGCTGCGCGGTGCGATGAAGTCGCGCCCGCCGAAAGGCACGCCGCGGCCCGGGCTGTGCTCTTTTCGCGAAGGCATGCAGACGCTGGTGCACCGGCTGGCCGATGCCATCGGCGAATCGCTTTCTTTGAGCACGCGCGTGGAACACATCAAGCGCGGCAAGGCCAACGGGCATGCGGGCTTCGACGTGCACGTCACTCGGCGCGGCCACGCGGAGACGTTGAACGCCGACGCGCTGGTGCTGGCTACGCCGACGCAAGCCGCCGCGGCTATTGCCGGCGAGCTTTCCGGTGCATTCCGCGAATTGCTGGCGCGCATCGAGTACGCGCCGGTGGCCGTGGTCGGCGCGGGCTACCGCCGCGAACAGGTGGCGCATCCGGTGGAAGGCTTCGGCTTCCTCGTGCCGCGCAAGGAAAAATTGAGCGTGCTGGGCACGGTGTGGTCGTCGTCGCTGTTTGCGGGGCGCGCGCCGGTGGGCATGGTCAGCTTCACGAGCTTTGTGGGCGGCGCAACGAATGTGGAGTGGATGAATTCGAGCGATGCGCAGATTGCCGAGGTGGCGGAACGCGAAGTGGCGCAAGTGCTGCGCATCAGCGGCCCGCCTGTGACGAGCATGATGCGCCACTGGCCGCGCGCACTGCCGCAATTTAACCTGGGGCACGGCAGGATCGTCGCGGGGCTCGAGAAAGAGCTGCGCCGCTTTCCGGGGCTTTTTCTCGCAGGCAGTTATCTCTCCGGGCCGTCGGTGGGCTCCTGCGCCGAGCAGGCCGTGAAAACCGCAGAAGCCGTGCAAACGTTTTTGTCCGCGCAGGAATCCGCCTGAGCCGTGAATAACACAGACAACAGCGAGCAACAAGGACCCCGCTTCAGGATTCCCCTGTGGGTGTGGGCTGCAGCCGTAGTCGCTCTACTATTTTTTGCCTTGAACCTATGGCAGGCGCAAAAGCTGCAACGGCAAGTCAGCGAATTGCGGCTCCAAATGCGCCTCGAACAGAGCCGCAAGGCGACGCTGGAGGCGCAGCAGCGGGAGATGGAGCAGATTCGCGCTCTGCTGGCCGCGCCGGAAACGCGCGCCGTGCAAGTAAAACCTGTTTCAGCCAAGAGCCCATCCTTCAAAATTTTTTGGAATGAGGGCATCGGCGTGCTGGTTACCGCCCAAAACGTGCCCGCAATCCCCGCCGGGCATGTGTTGCAGCTTTGGATTGTGCCGAAGAAAGGAAGGCCAATCAGCGCGGGCGTCTTTCGGCCGGAAGCGAACGGGAGCGTGCTGAAGCTGACGCGGCCTGATGCGCCCATTCGCATTGGTGAGGCAGCTTCTTTAACTATGACGCTTGAGCCGGTAGGCGGCAGTCCGCAGCCAACTTCCACTCCCTCGTGGGTGGGGCGCATCAGATAGGAAACACAGTCAGCGCTTGCGCCGCTTGTAGCGGTGCGCGAGGCGAATGCGGCGGCGCGCGGCGGCTTCGCGGTAGCGCCGACGATCATCCGCGGTTTCCGGTATGACCGGAATAATCTGCTTCGGCCGCCGGTCATCATCCACGGCCACAAACGTCAGGTAGGCGCTGGAGGTGTGCTTGCGTTCGCCGGTGATGTAGTGCTCCGAAAAAACCTTTACGCCCACTTCCATGGAAGTTTTGAACACGCGGTTCACGCTGGACTTGAGGATGACCAGGTCGCCGATGGCAATGGGGTTGCGGAAATCCACGTAGTCCACCGAGGCCGTCACCGTGTAGCTGTTGCTGTGGCGGTGCGCGGCGATGGCCGCGGCGATGTCCATCAAGTGCAGCAGGCGTCCGCCGAGCAGGAAGCCCAGCGGGTTGGCGTCGTTGGGTAGCACGACCTCGGTCATTTCCGAACGCGATGCGTTCACCTTTTTCCCTGCCGGCTTTTTGGAATGCGGACGTGCGGCTCGTTTCGCCATGGCGTGCTCGACCTTTCCCGCGATTTGCGCAGCGTGAATCGCTAGATATAATACACGCTCTTGCTGGGTCACGAGGCATGGACAAAACAGTCGAAGGGTTGCAACCGATCTTCACCGCCGCGCTGTTTCCCAAGCTCGAAGCAAAACTGCTGGAATTGCTGCGTTCGCTCGCGCCTGCCGATTGGGAAAGGCAAACGCTCGCGCCGCAATGGAAAGTGAAGGACGTCGCCGCGCATCTGCTGGACACGCAGCTCCGCAAGCTTTCCATCGCGCGCGATGGCGTGGCACCGGAGCCTGCGGCCATCCATTCGCACGCGGACCTCGTGGCGCTCATCAATCGCTTGAACCAAGAAGGCGTCAATGTCTATCGCCGGTTGAGCCCGCAAGTCTTGATTGCGCTGATGGAAATGGCGTCCAAACAAAGTTGCGAATTTCACGCGTCGCTCGATCCGCACGCCCCAGCGCATTTCGCCGTGAGCTGGGCGGGCGAGGAGAAATCCGCCAACTGGTTTGACACGGCGCGCGAATTCACCGAGCGCTGGCACCACCAGCAGCAGATTCGCCTGGCCGTGGACAAGCCGGGAATCATGACCCGCGAATTTTATTATCCGGTGCTCGATTGCTTCATGCGTGCGCTGCCCTTCACTTATCGAACCGTTTACAGCCGTCCCGGAACGCTGGCGCAGTTCAACATTTCCGGCGAATGCGGCGGGAGTTGGTTTCTCTTTTGCGATGATGGGTCATGGAAGCTGGTAGTCTCAGAGGTCGGAGAAAAAATCTCCGACACCACCATTCCGCAGGAAATCGCCTGGCGCATTTTTACCAAAGGCATTGACCGCCAGTCGGCCGAAGCCGTGGTCCGCGTGAACGGCCACACGGCCATTGGTCTGCACATTCTCGAAATGCTGTCCATTGTCGGCTGATTTTTGAAATAATTCACGAGCGACCTATGACGCCACTACCAAAGACGCGAAGAGAAATCCTAGAAGGTTTCGTCGCCGCCAATCCCAGCGACGCCTTCGCGCGCTACGGCCTAGCCATGGAGTGCGCTTCTGCCGGCGACACCGGCGCCGCAGTAGAGCACTACGCCCATCTTCTTGCCGCGCATCCCGAATACGTGCCCGCCTACTATCAGTACGGCACGCTGCTGACCCGGCTGGGTCGCAAGGACGAAGCGCGCAAGATCCTTTCCGACGGCGTCGCTGCCGCGCGCAAGGCAGGCAATACGCACGCGCAAAGCGAAATGGAAATTGCTCTCGCCGAAGCCGCGCAATAGCCCGACTCTCGCGTTTCCTGCTGCATTCAGCGAGCGCCACCGCGGCTCTGGTATGATAAGTTCTTCCGCTCATGACAAGGCCGGCGCGCATTCCGATCTTTCTTCTCGACGTAGTTCTTTTCCCCGGCATTCCTCTGCCGCTGCACATTTTTGAGGAGCGCTACAAGCTCATGGTGCACGAGTGCATGGAGCAGCGCCGGGAGTTCGGCGTGGTCATGACGCGCGGCGACGGCGTGGCCGCAGTCGGTTGCACGGCGGCGATTCTGCAAATTGTGAAGCAGTATCCCGACGGGCGCATGGACATCCTCACCGTAGGCCGCACACGGTTTCACATGAACGACGTCTTCGACGAGAAGCCCTACCTGGAAGCCGCGGTGGAGTATCTGGAAGACGACCTCGTGCCGGAGGGCCAGCCGGCGCCGCGGCAACTGCTCCAGCTTTTTGAGCAGTGCTTTTCCATCCTGCACGGGCGGGCGCCACAAATGGAAATCCCGCAAGGGAGCATTCCTATAGCGTTTCTGATTGCTTCGGAGCTGCCACTGGATCTGGAGTACAAGCAGGAGCTGCTCGAGCAGCGCTCGGAAGTGGAGCGCCAGGCCAACCTGCGCGAGAAATTGGAAAAGTGGCTGCCGGAACTCGAGCAGCTTGATCGCATCAAGCGCCGCGCCGGAGGCAACGGCCACCGGCCGCATTAGCAGGATGGCAGCAGTTGTTTTATCACAACTTTGATCACGCTCAGCGCATCCATAGAAGCATTACAGGGTCACGAGGGCCAGTACACATGACGACCAAAGCGTCACTTCTCGGAGAATTGCGCAATACGGAGTGGGGCCAGGAAAAAGTTTCGCGGCGCAGCATCAA
The DNA here is from genome assembly GCA_023481105.1 of Acidobacteriota bacterium. Classification (GTDB taxonomy): domain Bacteria; phylum Acidobacteriota; class Terriglobia; order Acidiferrales; family UBA7541; genus JACQDE01. The sequence goes on from JAMCWK010000018.1 coordinate 12,812, forward strand.
GCAGGAAATGCGCGAAAACCTGCTGCGCAAGCTGGAAAGCCGCAAGGCGGTGTTCAACGGAATCCATGGCTACGAAGAGACAGTGGTGCCGCAAATCTTCAATGCCATTCTGGCGCGACAGAATTTCATTCTGCTGGGCCTGCGCGGGCAGGCCAAGAGCCGCATTCTGCGCAGCCTTACGGAGTTGCTCGACCCGGAGATTCCCGTCATTGCCGGCTGCGAAATCAACGACAATCCCTACCGGCCCATCTGCAAGCATTGCCGCGAAGTAGTGCGCTCGCGCGGCGACGAAACGCCCATCGCGTGGCTCGCGCGCGATTTGCGTTTCGTCGAAAAGCTGGCCACGCCGGACGTGACCATCGCCGACATCCTCGGCGACGTGGACCCCATCAAAGCGGCCCGCGGCGGGCGCGATCTTTCCGACGAGCTCACCATCCATTACGGCCTGCTGCCGCGCGCCAACCGCGGCGTCTTCGCCATTAACGAGCTGCCCGACCTCGCCGGAAAAATTCAGGTCGGCCTCTTCAACATCATGCAGGAAGGCGACATACAGATTAAAGGATATCCCATTCGCCTTCCGCTCGATGTACTGCTCGTCTTCACCGCGAATCCGGAGGACTACACTGCGCGCGGCAAAATCGTGACCCCGCTGAAGGACCGCATCGGTGCGGAAATCCGCACGCACTATCCCGCGACGGTCGAAGAGGGCATGACCATCACCGCGCAGGAAGCGTGGCTCGCGCGCGACGGCAGCCGCCGTGTCGAAGTGCCGGATTATCTCCGCGAGGTGATTGAGGAAGTCGCCTTCCAGGCGCGTGAGGAAAAGAAAATTGACCGCCGCTCGGGCGTGAGCCAGCGCCTGCCCATCACCGTGCTGGAAAACGTCGCCAGCAGCGCCGAGCAGCGCGCTGCGCGCAATGCCGAAGAGCACTCCGTCGCCCGCGTGGCCGACCTCTATGCCGCAATTCCCGCCATGACCGGAAAATTCGAGCTGGAATACGAAGGCGAAATGCGCGGAGCAGACAATCTGGCGCGCGACCTCATCCGCACCGCCGTGGGCCGGGTGTATAGCAAACGTTTCAGCGACCAAAGCGTGCAGGCCGCCATGCAGAAAGTGGTGCAGTGGTTCGAGCTGGGCGGCGAATTGAAGCTGCCGGAATCTGCGCCCGCCGCCGAGGCACTGCCGCAATTGAAGAAGATTCAAGGCTTGCTGGACCACGTTGGCAAGCTGGGCGTCGCGTCACAGGCCGAAGTTGCCGGCGTGGTGGCCGCAGCAGAGTTTATTCTTGAGGGCTTGTGGGCGCACCGCCGCATCAGCCGCAACGAAGAGCGCGGCTTCCACGCCGAACCACGCAAGGCGCCGGAGCCGCGGGAAGCCATCAGTAAACCGCCGCGGCGGCAGTTCAATTAACGAGATCCTTCGCTTCGCTCAGGATGACAAGTGAAGTTTATTAAGTACACCAAATACGTTCCCGAGCTAGCCGATGAGATTGACCTGAACGACCTCATGAGCCGGCTTTCGGACTTTTTCCTGCAAAGCGGATACGAATCGCAGTTCTACCGCATTTCAGAAATGGACCCGGAGCGATCGATGGAGCAGCTCCGTCAGGCTATCCTGCGCGCGCTCGAACAGGGCGACCTCCTGGACGACGACATGATGCGGGAGATGATGGAGGACCCTGACCTCAGCCGCAACGAAAAGCTCCGCGACTTGATTGACCAGCTCATCGAGCGCCTCACCAACGAAGGCTACATTTCGCCGCAGCCGCCGCAGGTCACGCCGCCGAACGAAATGAGCGCTATGGGCAATGTGGACGGCCCCTCGGAAGCGCACGCGCGCTTTGAAATCACCGACAAGACGCTGGACTTCCTCGGCTTCAAAACGCTGAAGGATTTGCTGGCCTCGCTCGGCCGCAGCAGTTTCGGGCGGCACGACACGCGCGACCTCTCCACCGGCGTCGAATCCGGCGGTGCCTCACGCGCCTACGAATTCGGCGACACGCTCAATCTGGACATCAGTGCCACGCTTTTCAACGCCGTGCGCCGCGACGGCGCACAGGTTCCCATCCAGCTCGACTACCGCGACCTCATGGTGCACCAGTGCGAATACCAAAGCTCTTGCGCCACGGTGCTGATGCTGGATTGCAGCCACAGCATGATTCTTTACGGCGAAGATCGCTTCACGCCGGCCAAACGCGTGGCGCTGGCGCTTTCACATCTGATTCGCACGCAGTACCCGGGCGATTCGCTGCACCTCGTTCTTTTCCACGATAGCGCGGAAGAGGTGCCGCTTGGGCAGTTGGCGCGCGTGCAGGTGGGGCCGTTCTATACCAACACGCGCGAAGGCTTGCGCATGGCCCAGCGCATCCTCATGCGGCAGAAAAAAGACATGCGCCAAATCATCATGATTACCGACGGCAAGCCTTCGGCGCTGACGCTCGAGGACGGCCGCATCTACAAAAATGCCTTCGGCCTCGACCCCTTCGTCGTCACCGAAACGCTGCGCGAAGTGGCCAAATGCAAGCGCGCGGGGATTCTCATCAACACCTTCATGCTGGCGACGGACTACAGCCTGGTGCAGTTCGTGCAGAAAGTCACGCAGATGTGCCGCGGCAAAGCCTACTTCACCACGCCCTACACGCTGGGCGAGTACTTGCTGATGGACTACATGCAGGGCAAGTCAAAAAATATTCACTAGCCCGCCCCTACAATTCCCAGCTCACTTCGCATAAGATGGCGGCTCATTTATCTGCACGTGTAGCGGCGGGCTTCAGCCCGGCCAATTGAACTAACGATGTCTAAAGAACGACTGATTGTCATTGGCGGCGTGGCAGCAGGGATGAGCGCCGCGAGCCGCGCGCGCAAGCTCAACCTCGCCATGGAAATCATCGTCCTCGAAAAGGGCCGCCACGTTTCCGTGGGCCTGTGCGGGCTTCCCTACTATCTTTGCGGTGCAGTCGCCGACTGGCAGGAACTCATCGCCTACGACGCCGACTTTTTCCGCGAAAAGCGAGCCATTGACGTCCGCCTCGAGCACGAAGCCACCGCGATTGAGCCCGGCCGAAAAACCGTTCACGCGCGCGATGGCAGCGGGAAAGAAATCTCGCTGCACTACGACAAGCTGGTCATCGCCACGGGCGGCGCGCCCGCAGAAACGCTGCCCGGTGCCGGTGCAAAGAATGTCTTCACCTGCAACGATCTCCCCGGCTCGATGCGCCTGCGCGAATTTATCGAGCGCGAGAAGCCGCAGCGCGCGGCCATTGTCGGCTCGGGCTACATCGGACTGGAAGTAGCCGGCGCGTTCGTGCAGCGCGGCCTCGCCGTGACCATTCTCGAACGTTCCGATTCCCTGCTCGAAGGCCTCGAGCCGGAGATTGGCGGGCAGATTGAAGCCGAACTCCTCGAACACGGCGTGGAGCTCATCAAAGGCTCTGCCGCAAACGCCATCGAAAAAGACTCTCGCGGCCGCGCCGTTGCCGTGCTGCACGGCGCCAACGGACGCCACGAAGCAGACTTGGTGCTGCTGGCCACGGGCATCGTACCGCGCGTTGCGCTCGCGGAATCCGCCGGCATTCGGCTCGGACCCACCGGCGCCATCGCTGTGGACGAGCGCATGCTCACCGGTGTGAACAGCATCTACGCCGCTGGCGATTGCACCGAGGTGAGAAATCTCGTCTCCGGCAAGCCGAGTTACTTCCCTCTTGGCACGACGGCCAACAAACAAGGCCGTGTCGCAGGCGAAAACGCCGGCGGCGGCAACGCCACGTTTCCCGGCGTGGTGGGGACGCTGGTTACCAAAGTTTTTTCGCTCGAAGTGGCCAAGACGGGGCTCAGCGTGCAACAGGCGCGCGCCGCTGGCTTTCAGCCGGACAGCGTGACGCTTACCTCCACTTCGCGCGCAAAATATTTTCACGGCAAGCCCATCATGCTTAAATTAATCTGGGAGCGCGCGAGCGGCCGCCTACTCGGTTGCCAGATGGCCGGGCAGGAAGGCGTGGCAAAGCGCATTGACGTG
>JAMCWK010000073.1 GCA_023481105.1 Acidobacteriota bacterium
GTTGATGGAGAGATTGTTTTTTTCAGCGATGCGGTGGAGCAGATCCACGTCGCGGATAATCAGGTTCGATTTGGTGGTGATGGAAAGCGAAAGGCCGCTGCGCTCGGCAAGGCGCTCCAGCAGCGCGCGCGTGACGCCGTATTCGCGCTCCGCGGGTTGGTAGGGGTCGGTGGCCGTGCCGATGGCAATCGACTCCGCGGTCAACGATGCGGCGTGCTCGGCCAGATCGCGGTCGAAAATGGGCGCCGCATTCTGTTTCACGAAAATTTTCTTTTCGAAGTCAGAGCCGGGCAACTCCATGAACTCGTGGGTATAGCGCGCGTAGCAATAGCGGCAGCCGAATTCGCAGCCGCGATACGGGTTGACGGTCCAGGCGAAAGGCACGCGCCCGGAATCGCAGCGGTTGAGGATGGAGCGCACCGGGAGAAGGAAGTATTCGGTGTCGCTCTTGGCGCGTGCGCAGGGTGAGGAGGCAGCGAGGCGCGCGATGCCGGTGCGTTCGGCGGCGTCCGAGGCGGACGGAACGCCGGGGAACAAGGAGGGAGTAGGAGCGGTGGTCATCGCGAACCTCGCCGGGGAACGCTCCAATTAATTCGCTTTTTCTTCGCCTTGTCAAGTGGAGAATTCGCGCCACTGGAAGAAAACCAGGGGACCGGCCAGCGGGGAAACACATCCCACAAACAGGGTCGCAGCACATGCCAGTGGGCCGCGCAACGGTCAAGGGGATTGACAGCTGCTGGGCCGCGGAGTCATGCTTCGGGCAACGGTGGCCCGCTGCTGGGGAATCAAACCGAAGTAGCAGTGCGGATTCATCTGGAGGCAAGCCATGAAAGCAAGGGTGTTCTTGGGATTGGTGGCCGTTTTTCTGGTAGTGCTGCTGGCAGTGGCGGCAGACGACCCCTGGAAGACTGCCAACTACCAATCTTGGTCTGACAAAGACGTGCAGAAAGTTTTGAAGGATTCGCCGTGGGGCCGTGAGATTGTGACTCGGACCACGGACGCGCCCAGGGAAAACCGCGCCAAGCCGTCGAACAGCACGGTGAACCAGTACGACCAGCCAGAGCCGATTGCCGCCGAGTGGGTGCAAGTCGAATGGTGGTCCGCGAAGACCGTGCGCCGGGCGGTGCTGCGGAAAGCGATGCTGAAGGGTGTCAAGTTTCCGGAGGACCAGGCCAAGGCCTTCACCGAAACGCCGATGGAAGATGTCGTCATCGTGTTGTGGGCTGACCCCAAGACGCTGGCGGCGCTGGCGCGGATGGAGCCGGCCGAATTGATGAAGACGGCGTATCTCGATTCGCCGCGCCTGAAAACACACATTGAACCGATTGACGCAGCGCCGGTGAAAGAAGGCAACAGTCCGCCGGACAAAATCCGGTTTCATTTTGCACGCAAGCTGAACGGCGAGGACATTGTGACCGACAAGGATAGCCGGCTGGTGTTCAAGTGGCGGCTGCTGCGCAATCCGAAGGGGAAAGTCGAGGATGCCCAGCAGTTTGAAGTCGTGTTCAACCCCAGCAAGATGCTGAGCGGCGGAGCGGGGGACTACTGAAGAGAAGTTAGAAGTCCACAGAGTTGAAGAATGAAGGAGAGGGGCAACTTTCCGTGTTGCCCCTCTTCACTTTTCGGGCCAGCCTCGCACGGAGCGAATCGCATGAACTTCGCTGCTCCGGCCGCGGCTGAACCCCGGTATACTGCGGGTATCCACGCCCCCTTCCACAAGGAGCCGTCATGGCAGGTGTCAACATCCTGATTATCGACGACGACGAGGCGGGGCACTCCGCGCTGCGGTGCGTGCTGGATGCGGAAGGCTGGCATCTGACGGTGGCGCCGCTGGCGCGCGAAGGGCTGGCGCGTCTCTCCGGCGGGGATTGGAAGCTGGTGATCGCCAACGTCGCGCTGCTGGACGTGCAGGGGCCGCTGTTCCAAACGCTGAAAGATCTCGCGCAGTCGGAACCCGAACCGGGCAAGCCGCGGCTGGGCGTGCTGTTCGTGGTGCCGGAGCTGCTCGCGCCGCAGGCCAGGCCGCTGCTGGAGGAAGAGCACCTGCCGTACGTGGTCAAACCTTTTCACCTGCACGATTTTCTCGAGCGCGTGAGCGATTTGCTCATCGAGTCGCAGGCCATCTCCGACCCCATTCGCCAGGTGCAGTCAGGCCCGGGCGGCACCGAGCGGCGCAAGGCCAAGGACCGCCGCTCGCGCTTCGACCGCCGCAGCACTTCCTCCATGTTTGCTTCGCGCAAGGAATACTTCATGAGCGAGGAAGAACTGGCGGAATACGAAAAGCAGGAAGAAGAAGAGAGGAAAAAGCGCGAGGGAGATTCGAACGTGAAGGACCTCGGCTCGGGCAAACGATAGAGGGCGAAGGATTCAGGGCTTGCGATTCAGCCGTTCATCCAGCAACAAAATCGTGCGGTAAAGGACTTCGGCGCCGTTGGCGACGTCTGCCGGAGCCGAATACTCGCGCGGCGAGTGCGAGATGCCGCCCCGGCTGGGCACGAAAATCATTCCGATGGGCGCGAGCTTGGCGATTTGTTGCGCGTCGTGCCCCGCTCCGCTGGGCAGATCGAGCGTCGAGTAGCCTGCGGCACGCGCGGCCGCGCGAATGTCATTTTGAATCGCCGTGTCGGTCAGCGCCGGTTCATCGGCTTGCAGCGGCACGCAGTCCAACTTCACGTTTTCTTCTTTGGCAATTTCCGCGAAACGCTTTTCGATGCGCGCCCAGATGCGCAGAACTTTGGCGGCGTCGAGGTCGCGCAACTCCACCGGAAACTCCACGCGACCGGGAATAATGTTCCGCGCGCCGGGTTCGACGCGCACATAGCCGATGGTACCCACTTGTCGTCCGGATTCCGCGCGCACTTCTTCGCGCACGGCCAGCGCCGCGCGGGCCGCCGCGGCGAGCGCATCCTGGCGGCGATTCATCGGCGTCGTGCCGGCGTGATTGGCGAAACCCGAGGCGGTGCACGTCCACCAGTGGATGCCCACGATGCCCTGCACCACGCCAATTTGGATTTTACTTTCGTCGAGCACGCCGCCCTGCTCGATGTGCAGCTCGAGATACGCCGCCAGCGCGCCCGGCGCGATGCGCGCGTCAGCCAGCCGCGCCGGATCCTGCCCGTAGCGCCGCAGCCAGTCGGCCAGCGTCTTCCCTTCCTCATCGCGACGCTCGAGCACATCGGCTGAAAGCAATCCGGCAGCAGCACTCGAGCCCAGCAGTCCGCGGCCGAAGTGATGTCCTTCCTCGTTCGTCCAAATCACGATTTCCAGTGGATGCCGCGTCGCGATTTTCCCGTCGCGCAGCGCGCGCATCACTTCCAGCGCACCCAGCGAGCCCACGTCGCCATCGAAATTTCCGCCGCGCGGCACCGAATCAATGTGCGAGCCGAACAGAATCGTGGGAAACTTTTCGCTGCCCGCGCGTTTTCCAAAAATATTTCCGGCTGGATCCACGCGGACTTCCAGCCCGGCCTCGCGCATCTGCTGCATCAGCCAGCCGCGCGCGGCGAGGTCCTCCTCGGAAAATCCGACGCGCGTGACGCCGCCCTCGAATCCCGCTCCCGCCGGCCGCCCGAACTCGGAAAGTTTTTCCAGCGTGGCCCACAGCCGCTGCTGATTGACGTGTCGCGCCGGCCCCTGCGCGAAAGCGAGCAAGCTCGCCAGCAAGACCATGCTGCAAAGCGCGAAAACGATACGAGGTTTCATGGTGGCACCTGCCGGGATGACCGCCGCATTGTAACCGCAGATGTACCCGATGAACACAGATGAAGTATGTAGCGGCAACCTGCGCTGATTCTGCGCAGGTTGCCACGGCTGGCCCCAAGAAAACCCTGCAAGAAAATCACCCGTCGCCGTTCGGAGAGTGAGGGAGGCGACCATCGCGAGAGCGAGGCATCCGCACCCGCAGCGAACCGACCCGGTCGAGGACGCACCAGGCCACCCGAACCGCGCAATCGGAATCTATGCAGGAAAGGGCGGCGGGGCCTCCCCGGGTCGAGAGCGCACTGGAGGGCAACATGAAACGTACAAATCAATGGCTGGGCGGCGTGGTGTGTCTGCTGACGCTGGCCGCGGGATTGCTCGCCGCCGGCATGGCGCAGGACCGCGTGCTCTATCCCGTCAAGGCGGGCAGTGGCGGGCGCAGCGCGCCGGCCCGCGGCGCGGCACAACCCGATTGGGGTTTGCTCGGCGGCGTGAGTTACGAAAATCTGACTGTGTTTCCGGTCGTCTCGCGCGCGGACGCCAACACCGGCGGTTTTGCCACGCTGGATGAGTCGCTGGTGTCCGGCGACGTGGTCGTTGCCGAAAGCGGCAGCGACATCATCCGCCGCACGCGTGACGGCCGGCCCATCCGTTACGACAGCGGGCCGCAGGTGAACCGCCTGGTTTTGGTCAACCGCGGCAAGCGTCCCCTGGTGCTGCTGGCCGGCGAAGTGGTCAGCGGCGGAAAGCAGGACCGCGTCATCGCCAAAGACCGCATTGTCCCGCCGGGCGCCGACCCCTTGCCGCTCGACGTCTTCTGTGTCGAGCACGGCCGCTGGACCGGCGCCTCCGCGCAATTCAACGAATCGAAATTGATGGCGCACCCCAGCGTGCGCGAAAAAGCCGCGGTCGCGCAGAAGCAGGACGAAGTGTGGGCCGCCGTGCGCAGCGGCACCACCAGCACCGGTGGCGGCGCAGGCGGTGGGATTGCTAGTAGAGCCGAGGCTCCGCAACTTTCGCGGGAAGCGCTCAGCACAGTGATCGTCGAATCGGCGCAGTCGGAATCGTATGACAAAATCTACAACAAGTCGCGCGTAGGGAGATCCGTGGACTCGTTCGCCGCGGAAGTTTCCCGCCGCTTCGAGAAGGCAACCGCGGGCCTGAAGGGCGAACGCGTCATCGGCGTGGTGGTGGCCTACGGCGACGAAGTGGCTTGGAGCGATGCCTTCGCGTCGGAAGCGCTGTTCCGCGCCTACTGGCCGAAGCTGCTGAAGAGCTACGTCGTCGAGGCGCTGGCTCGCTCACGTTTGCAGGAACGCCCGAGCGTCGAAGACGCGCGCGCCTTCCTCGAGCCGTTGCGCGGGCGCGTCAATGAAGAAAGCGAGCCCGGCGTGTACCGCTGGCGGCAGATCAGCCAGGGCCGCTTGGCGGAAATCGAGCTGGAATCGCTCGCGCCGAGAAACCTGCTCATGCACTGGGTCAAAATCCAGAAGACGAGCTAATCTGCAGATTCAGAGTCCAAGAACAGAGAATGGGCCGCTAGTTGAAACTGGTCGGCCCATCTTTCCCTTTTCTACTCTTGCGTTTTGAATCTGTGCAAACTGCGGATTAATCCCCGCCTTGCCGCAGCCTGGACTTTACGTCTTTCGATTCCAGATATTTCAGCAGGCGGTCGCCGTTCTCCGGCTCGATGAAGAAGAACTTGATGTCCTGCTTGGTCCAGGCCCCGCCGCGGTAGCCCTTGATGGCCTGCGTGAAAGAAAACTTTAGATCCACGCGGGCCTCTTCACCGGCGGCCAGGCGTCGCCGCTGCGAAGTCTGGTTGGTGAGCATGGTGAGGAGGGAATAGTCGTACATCTGCTGGCCCCTCTTGCGGTCCACCTCGATCTCGGAAATATTCGTAAACGGCGTTTCGAAGGAATCGTCGTTGCCGAGGCCGGCGCCGCTGGCCACGATGTACACGACGTAGTGCAGCTTGTCCGGATAGACGTACAGCCGGCCTAGGCACGAATTTGCGCCGCGATGGTCATGCACCACGGGAATGTAAATCGCGTCGAAATCCGGGTCATAGCGCCCGCCGCCGGTGAAAGCGATGGTGGGATCAATGGCCACCGCGCGGCGATAGAGCGAAATCGCGCGCGCCACATCCATGCGCCGCTCGTACACCACCGCTGCGCCGTTCCACAGCCGCGCAGAAAGCGGAAACTTCGCCGCGCCGTCTTCAAACGCCCCTACTGCGCGGTCCCACTTGCCGACCAGCACGAAGGCGTTGCCCAGCGCAAAATATGCGTCTTCGCTGGGCGCATCCACGGTCAATTTTTCCAGCACCGGAATCGCTTCCGCGGCTTTGCCCTGCGCGAGCAGGTCAATGGCCTTCAGCATTTCCGGATTGCTCTGCTGCGCGGAGCCGCTTCGTGGCGCGAAAATCACCAGCACGAGCAGAAGCATGGCGCACTTCACAATTCGTGGAAGCATGAAAGGTTCCTCCGAAAATGACTGGTCGGCGCAGAAACCGCCGCAAAATGCGGGCGCTGGCAAGGATTCTGCTACGCGGGGATGTGGAAAGCAAGCAGGGTGAAGTCAGAAAATGGGCCGCAGGCAGTCTCGCGGCCGAATTTCGAGTTTCGTCTTTCCTGTTTTCTATTTTCTCTTTTCTATTTTCTAATTTCTTTTTCGCTTTGCCGCCAGCGGCGAACACGAGCGGCGTCTGGGCAATCCGCCAGCAGTTCAGTAATCGTTCGCTTCAGCCGCGGATGCCGCAGCGTTGGCGCAATTTCCGCCAGCGGCACCAGCACAAATCGCCGCTGCGACATCCGCGGATGCGGAATCGTCAGTTCCGGCAAGCGCACCGTGCTCGACCCGTACAGCAAAATATCTATGTCAATCGCCCGCGGTCCTTTGCGCACGATTTTTCGTCCGCCGATGCGCGTTGTGATTTCGCGCAGCGCATGCAGCAACTGCCGCGGCATCAGCGCGGTTTCCGCTTCCGCGCAGCAATTCAGAAACCATTGTTGCGTCGGCAGGTCCACCGGCTCCGTGGCGTAGAGCGACGATTGCTTCGTTGCGCGAATGCCCGCAGCTTCCATCGCCGCGATTGCCGCCGCAAGATTCGCCGCGCGATCGCCTAAATTCGACCCCAGCGACAGATAAATTGTCTTCGTGGCAGACATCAGACCGGAATTGTAACCGCAGATGAACGCAGATAAACGCAGATAGAAATGAAATTCAGTACTTGTTCACAAGCCGCTTGATGTCCACGCGTGGCTTTCCAAAATTGATGAGCAGACAAACCTTCAAGCCAGTTGCCTTCAAGTAATTCATGCATTGGGCAGCGTGAATCTCATCAAAGTCCTTTACCGCCTTCAACTCAACGAGCACGCAGCCTGCAACGAGCAGATCGGCAACGTAATCCCCCACGACGACACCGTCGTAGCTCACCGCAACGGGAAATTGCTGTTGCACAGCAAGACCCTGTTTGCGGATTTCATGAGCCAGCGCGTTTTCGTAGACTTTTTCCAGAAATCCACACCCCAGCTTGTTCGCTACTTCAAATGCGCACCCAATGGTTTTTTGCGTGATACCTACAAGTCTTGATCTGCGTTCATCTGCGTTTATCTGCGGTTCCATAGTTCTTTCAGAACAGTGGATGCTGAGGCCGCGTATCCGTGATGCCCATATGCGCATACGCCAGCGCCGTGGCCACGCGCCCGCGCGGCGTGCGGTCGAGCAGGCCCATTTGCATCAGGTACGGCTCGCAGAGTTCTTCGATGGCGTCTTCTTCTTCGCTCAGCGACGCGGCCAGCGTGTTCAATCCCACCGGCCCGCCGTTGTACTTCTGAATGATGGTGAGCAGGAGCTGGCGGTCCATGTCGTCCAGTCCGTGATCGTCCACGCCGAGCATTTGCAGCGCCTCGCGCGCCACGTTGAGCCAGATTTTTCCGTCGGCCTTCACCTGCGCGTAATCGCGGACGCGCCGCAGCAGCCTGTTGGCCACGCGCGGTGTGCCGCGCGCGCGCCGCGCGATTTCCTGCGCGCCGGCGTCGTCAATGGGGATGGCCAGAATTTTCGCCGAGCGCAGCACGATCTGGTGCAAGTCTTCGGGCGTGTAGAAATCCAGGCGATGCACAATGCCGAATCGTGAGCGCAGCGGCGCGGTGATGAGTCCCGCGCGCGTGGTCGCGCCCACCAGCGTAAATTTATTCAGCTTGTACGCATGGATTCGCGCGCCCGGCCCCTGCCCGATGACCAGGTCAATGCGATAGTCCTCCATCGCCGGGTAGAGAATTTCTTCGATGCTCGGCAGCAGGCGGTGAATTTCGTCCAGAAAAAAAACTTCGCGCGATTCGAGCGACGTCAGCACCGCCGTCAGGTCGCCTTTGCGCTCCAGCAGCGGCCCGCTGGACGTCTTGATCACCACGCCAAGTTCGTTCGCAAGAATCTGCGCCAGCGTGGTTTTGCCCAGCCCCGGCGGGCCGAAAAGCAGCACGTGGTCCAGCGCTTCTCCGCGCGTGCGCGCTGCCTGAATGGCGATTTCCAGGTTTTCCTTCAGCCGCGTTTGGCCGATAAATTCGCCGAGCTTTTTCGGACGGACGGAAGCCTCGATGCGCGCGTCCTCATCGAACGCCTGTCCGGATACGATGCGATGCGGCGCCTGTGGCATGCGGCGACCAGTGTACAACGAATTTCCTAAACCGAAATTCGATACTCGATGTTTGGAACTCGGCCCTCGTTACCGAATGGCCTCATTCGACACGCAATTTCGACTGACTCTGCGCTCCTCTGTGGTCTCTGTGTCTCTGCGGTAAAGTGTTTTCCGAATATCGAATTTCGAGTTTCGCTTTTCCTGTTTTCTATTTTCTATTTTCGCCTTGCTGCGCATTACAGCACATGGAACAGCCCGATCCTCCGCTCCGCCCGCGTCAACGTTGCGCACATGGCGTCAATGCGCCGGTACTCCGCTTCGTGCTCGGTGCAAAATGCTTGGTAGGCGTCGAAGGAATCCCAGTGGTCGAGCGTCATGTAGCGCCCGGGCGTCTCCCTGTCGCGGAGCAGCACCGTGCCGTGATATGCCGCCGCCTTGCGAAAAAACCCCACCCACGTGCCCGCGGAATCGTAGTGCCGCTCGAACTCCGCCACATGCTCCCGCGGCACCTCGTACTCCCATAGTATGGCAATCAATCAGTGCTCCAATATGGCCGATGAATTGTAGCGCAGGTTCCCTTTTCGAGAGGCTCTGTAGCGCCCACCTGCCCGTCCCGAGACATCGGGATTGGCAGGTGGGCAGGTTCTGTCTTTTCCGATTTTCGTTTTTCGATTTTCGTTTTTCGGGTTTCTACCCGCTCCGCGCCGTCGGCCGGCTTAGCGTTTGCAACGACGCGCGCAGCAGCGCTTCGAAGCTTGTGCCGCCTCCGTTGAGTTGCGCCTCCTCGGCGGCTTTTTCTGCGGCCCGTCGGTCGTAGCCGAGGTTGAGCAAGGCGGAAACGACGTCGCCGGCGAGACCCCCGCGCGCCGCGGGTTTTTCTTCCGCGGGCCCCGCAGCTTCCATCTGCGCCAGTTTGTCGCGCAACTCGACCACGATGCGCTCCGCGGTTTTTTTGCCCACGCCGGGAATGCGCGTCAACGCCGGCAAATCGCCGGCGCGGATGGCGGGGATCAAGTCGTCCACGCTCATGCCCGAGAGAATTTTCAGTGCCAGCGACGGCCCCACGCCGGAAGCGGAAATCAGCAGCTCGAAAAAATGTTTTTCGCGCGCGGTGAGGAAGCCGTAGAGCAGCAGCGCGTCGTCGCGCACGTGCGTGTGCACGAGCAGCGAAACTTCGTCCTTCAACTCTCCCAGCGCATAAAACGTCGAGAGCGGGATTTGCACCTGGTAGCCCACGCCTGCCACGTCCAGCAGGACTTGGTTGGGCCGCTTGTCTATCAACACCCCGCGCAAATGTCCAATCATCGCGTGCGATTATTCGTTATCAGGTAAGGACTGTCAACGCAGGCCGTCGCTAACGCGTCTCTTCTTTCAAGATGTCATGCGTTCCGACCCGTCGGAATGTAATGACATCGCCTTCCCATTCGAAGGTAAAACGATACGACCGCGTGACTCGTCCTTCCCACACATCCTTTGTCGCTTTCATTTTCTTGATACGTAAAGAGGGATGCCAGGGGTTCTGTTCGAACAACACCAGCGCTTCATCCACTCGTGCTTGGATTTCCTTCGGCAGATTCTTGTAGTCGGAGACAAAAGACTTGAAACGTTGAAGGATCACTTCTTCAGGCTCGCAATCAGCGCTTTCGCCGACTTAAATCTCTTCACGCGGCCCGCTGCTTTGTCCTCATCCGCTTCGCGTTCCTTGGCCTGCCATTCCGGGGTCCAGAACCACAGTTGATCGCGAGGAATCAGTGCCAGGGGAACGAGCTCAATTCGGCCATCCTGCACGCGTAATTCAAGGTCGTCGCCTTCGTTCAAGCGCAACTTCCGTGTGACCTCTCGGGGCAAGGTAACTTGTCGCTTGGCCCCTACGCGGATTCTTCCTGCGGCTCTCGGTGGCATAGGAACTCCTGATGTCGGATTGTCCGACAATCCGATTATCGGAAAATCGAAAGGGAAAGTCAATTGTGATGTGTCTCAACGCAGCGAAGCGGCCGCGGGGGCGGCGAGGGAGAACCCGCCATCGAGGTAGGCACGCGCGATGCGCGTCACGAACCGGTACACCGCATCTTCTTTTGGTGCCAGCGGCCCCGGACGGTAGCCGCGCGAGGACACACCGCGATACACCGACTCGATCGCTTTCCAGTCCTGCAAATTCGTAACGTCCCAGAACTCGAACGCGTAGTCCGGCGAGAAATTGTCCTTCTCGAATGCTTCTGGCGGAAACAGCCACTGGCATTCGATCTTCGTGCGCCCGGGAGCGAGCGGTTCGATGCGGTGCGTCAGCACGTAGTCCGGATGCAGGCTGAGAAAGACGTTGGGCAGCACGGCGTAGTATTCCAGCTTGCGCTGCTGCGCGTCGGAAAGCCCGGGCAGCATCACGCCGCCGCTCTTGCCGTCCATGGACATGGTCACGGCGTGCTCCGCCAGCGCCATCCGGCCGCCAATCCACGCGCCGGAGCTTTCCATGTTCACCCCGCTGTCCGGCGGGCTGACGCGGCAGAGTTGCGGATGAATCGTCGGGCAGTGATAGCACTCGTGGTAGTTCTCGTGGATGAGTTTCCAGTTGGTGGCGACTTCGTAAGTCTTCTCGACGCCCAACCGCAGGCGCTCCGGCTCGTACGGCGCGACAATTTCTTCCAAATCGCCCACCCAATCCGCCAGCGGCGGCGCGTCGCTCGACGCGTTGACGAACACCCACCCGTGCCAGCTCTCCACGCGCGCCGGCGGCAGGCCGAAGCCGGCGGCGTCGAAGCCGGGAAGGTCGCTGGCGCGCGGCGCAGCCTTCAGCGAGCCGTCGAGGTTGTACGTCCAGCCGTGATACGCGCAGCGGAGATGGCGCGAGCTGGTGCACTGTCCAGGCTCGATGAGCTCGTGCGCGCGGTGCGAGCAGACATTGTAAAAGCCGCGGAGCGTTCCGGCATCGTCGCGGCCGAGGATGATTCCGTCTTCGCCGATGCGGATGGCGCGGTAGTCGCCGGGCTGCGCGAGATCGTCGGCGCGGCCCACACACACCCATGCGGACTCGTACAGATGATGCAGCTCCCAGTTCAGCACGGCGCCGGATGTGTACGCCTCCTGCGGCAGATTGCGGCTGAAGCCGAACGGAGCGACCGAGCGCTCAAGCGCAGCGCGGTCCATCGGCGCCGGAGAAGCCATCTGTGTTCGCATGTGCTTCGATGATAGCGGAGAGAACGAAAAAGGAAAAGAGAAAGAGTGATCCACAGATTACACAGAGAGAAACGCGAACTTACAAAAGAGAAAATTGGGAATCCAAAGCAAATCTCAAAGGAAACCTATTTTCGGTTTTGAATCTGTGAAATCTGTGTAATCTGCGGATTATTTTTTGTTGTGCAAGTCAACGGCATCAATCACGCCAATGACCGCTGTATCTATCGGCGAACTCGGCCGTCCAACGGCGGTCATTGCGCCCCAGCCTTCAGTGGCCAGCAGCACGCGGTCGCCGATTCCGGCCTGCACCGCGTCCAGCGCAAGTATCGCCTCGCCTTTGTCTGTGCCGTCCAGATTCAGCGGCTGCACGACAAGGATTTTCCTGCCCTCATGCGAAGGCGATTTCTGCGTGGCAACCACATCTCCTATGACGCGTCCAATCAGCATAGTGAAGACGAAAAGCGAAAGGCAAAAGACGAAAACCGGTTCATTTCGATTCTTGCGCGGGAACGTTGAGCACATCCACGATGCCGACGATGGTCGCTTCCGTAGGAATTTCGTTTGGCGCAAACGGATAACTGGCCTCGCGGCCCTTGCACCAGTAAATCGTTTCCCCCGCGCCCGCGCCCACAGAATCCACCGCGACCAGCGGCTTACCTTTATCTTTTCCGTGACGGTTAATCGGCTGCACCAGCAGCAGCTTCTTCCCTTCTAGCGAAGGATTCTTCACTGTGCAAACCACCGTCCCGATAATCCGTCCGAGTTGCATTTCCAAATCAGCCTAAAGGAGTTCGATAAACTGTTCGATAGCCAGTCCCGCGTCTTTGACCAGTTTGGAAAGTGTGCCGGGCTTGAGTGTGCGATGATTCGGAACGGTCAAAGTTTTCAGCGGGTCGTCGGGATGAATGAGGATAATATGACTTCCCGTCTGATGGTGCACCACAAAACCCGCCCGTCCAAAAGCCCGAACCGCACGCTCGCCCGAAACGTCGCGCGGCAACTTCGGCATCAAGGCACCCGAACTTCAATCTCTTCTTCGCTCGGCAACGGCAGGTTTCGCTTCTTCAGACTGAACAAATAACCTTCGATTGCGTCGCGAATGTTGGCCAGCGCTTCCTCGCGCGTTTCGCCCTGCGAATGGCAGCCGGGGAGGCCAGGGCAGCTCACGACGTATCCGCCGTCCTCCAAGTCGGGCTCCAAAATGACTCGGTATTTCATCATTTGATTCTCGCGCAAAGATGTCGTGATTTCTATTTCTTTCTCGCAGCGGACTCACCGCAAGTGCTACCGCTTTCGTCCGGCAACGACGCTTGCTTCCTGTAAAGCGTCGAGCTTGACGGTGTCCACGATGCCGACGATCGCCGCGTCCACCGGGCGGTCCTTGCACTGGTCGGCCATGCGCGCGGAGCTGCCGGAAACAACCAGCACAGTTTCTCCGGCGCCTGCGCCGACGGTGTCCACAGCGATGAGGTAGCCGGCCTCGTCCGCGCCTTCCGGCGAAACCGGTTTAATGACGAGAAGTTTTTTGCCTTCGAGGCGCGGGTCCTTGCGCGTGGAAACGACGGTGCCGGCGATGCGGGCAAGAATCATGTAGGCGAGTATTCTCGAAGCTTCGGGAGCGGCGCGCGCCAACTCATCCCAGAGAAACCAATGGTGAAGACACAATCCCCGCCTCTACAGAGGCGAGCTACAGTCGCGAGGACATCGAACCGCGCCGCGCTACTTCGCGGAGCCGGCCATCGTTCTGCCGATGGGCAGCACGTCCTCGAGCGACTGGTGCGGCCGCGGAATCACGTGCACGGCGATCAGTTCGCCCACGCGCCGCGCCGCGGCTGCGCCCGCGTCGGTGGCGGCCTTGACCGCGGCCACGTCGCCGCGCACCAGCGCGGTCACGTATCCGCTTCCAATTTTTTCCCAGCCGACCAAGGTCACTTTCGCGGCCTTGACCATCGCGTCCGACGCCTCGATCATGGCCACGAAGCCGCGCGTCTCGATCATTCCCAGTGCTTCACCCATTCTCTTCCCTCCAAACTATCAACAAAATTTCCGGGCCCCGCGCATTCAAACTTCTGACACCTGAAGCCTGATTCCTGACACCGTTTATCTCTGCGCGCGATCGCGGCGCACAGCATCTTCGATGAGCGCTTCCAATTCTTCGCGCGAAAGCGTAACGCCCTCCGGCGCAGCCGACTCCGCGGTGACCGGACACTCCGGGCCCACCTGGGCCGCGGTGGTCAAGCCATAACGCGCCCGCGCCGCTAGCAATTTATCTACATCGCCGCTGGAGAGCAAGACTTGTTTACCGAGAAGCTCGGTGACCAGGGCGACGCGGGCGAAATGCTCGGTGGTCTCCATGCGGAACCACGCGGTCAGCAGGTCTGGTCCGTAGGTCACCACCCCGTGATTGGCCATCAAAATCGCATCGAAGTTCGGCACCAGCGGCTCCAGCGCTTCGGTGAGTTCCGGCGTGCCCGGCGTGCCGTATTTCGCCACCGGAATGCACCCGAGCGAGAGCACCACTTCGCTGACCAGTGCTTTGTTCAACGCGATGCCTGCCGCGGCGTAGCCGGTGGCCACCGGCGGATGCGCGTGGCACACGGAGTGGATATCCGGGCGGCGTTTGTACACCAGCAGATGCATCGCGAGTTCGGAGCTGGCGTTGCGCCGGCCGGAAAGTTTTTTTCCGTCCATGTCGGTGATGACCAAATCGTCGGGCGTCATCATGCCCTTGCTGATGGCCGTCGGCGAGGTGAGCACGCGCTTGTTATCCAGGCGCACGGAGATGTTGCCGTCGGTGGCGGCGACGTAGCCGCGCGCGTGCACCCAGCGGCCCACCGTGCAGACGTCGCGCCGGTGCTCGTCTTCACTCTTCAGCGCGCCGGGCGAAATGGTTTCAGGAAGCATCATGATCCGAAAAGCGAAAATCGGGAACCGGGACAATCCGCAGATTACGCTGATTACACAGATTTATGAAATCAAAAATCAGAACTCTGCATTCTGCTACCTAAAACCTGACACCTGTTACCTGATACCTGCCTTACGCATAAATGCCGCGCATCTTAAGGGCCGTGGCGACGCGGTCGATGGCCAGCATGTACGCGGCGATGCGGTTGGGAACGCCGTGTTCGCCGGCATAGCGCACCACGTAGTTGAAGCTGCGGTCCATGACGTCCTGCAGCCGCTCGTTGACTTCGTTTTCGCGCCAGAAAAATCCCTGGCGGTCCTGCACCCATTCGAAGTAGCTCACGGTAACGCCACCGGCGTTGGCGAGAATGTCGGGAATGACGAAGACGCCTTTTTTCTCCAGGATGCCGTCGGCAAGCGAGGTAGTGGGGCCGTTGGCGCCCTCGCACAGAATTCTCGTCTGCACCTGATGCGCGTTTTTGCTGGTGATCTGATTTTCCGTGGCCGCGGGGAGCAAGATGTCCGTCGGCTGAAAAAGAATATCGGTGTTGGACATTTTCGCGCCGCCCTGCGGAAAATCCGGCAGCGCCTTGCGCTGGACGTGCACCCAGTCCATCAGCTTGGTCGTGTCGAGACCTTTCTCGTTGTAGAGCGCACCGTGGATGTCCGCGACGCCGACGATTTTGTACCCGGCTTCGTGCATCAGCCGCGCGGCCCACGAGCCGACGTTCCCAAATCCCTGCACGATGACGCGGCAGCTTTCCTTTTTCATTTTCAGGTGCTCGATGGCCTTGTTGCAAACCATCATGCAGCCGCGGCCGGTTGCCTGCTTGCGCCCGCGCGAGCCGCCGATGTCGAAGGGCTTGCCGGTCACCACGGCGGTCGTCGTGTGCCGCATGTGCATCGAGTAGGTGTCCATCACCCAGGCCATGGTCTGCTCGTTGGTGCCCACGTCGGGCGCGGGGACGTCGCGCTCCGGGCCGAACCAGTCAATCAGCTCCGCGGTGTAGCGCCGCGTGATGCGCTCGAGTTCCCCGCGGGAAAGTTTCGATGGATCGCAGATGACGCCGCCCTTGGCCCCGCCGAAGGGGATGTCCACCACGGCGCATTTCCAGGTCATCCACGCGGCCAGTGCGCGCACTTCGTCGAGCGTCACGCCGGGGTCGAAGCGGATGCCGCCCTTGCACGGCCCGCGCACGATGGAATGATGCACGCGGTAGCCGATGAAGACTTCCAGCCGGCCGTCGTCCATGCCCACCGGAATGTACACGGTGATTTCCTTGTTGGGATATTGCAGGTACTTGTAGAGGCCGGGCTCGAGACTGAGCTTCTGTGCAGCGGTTTCGAAGCGCGCAGCGGCGGATTCGTAAACGTTCAGTTCGTTCTTGACAGTGACGCTAGTCATGACGTCCTCGTATCGCCGGCTTGCCGGCTCTTCTCCCGGTTTCCAGCTTAATGTAGCGCCGGGCTTCAGCCCGGCAATTCGTACCGTGCCCTCAGATGCCGCCCTGAAGGGCGGCGCTACAACAGCCAACACTGTGCTTTTTCAGCAGCGGCGAACAAGTATAAGGACGCCGGGGACGCCGCGCAAGGAAGCAGAGAAGGGTCGGGGTCAGAGAAGAAACAGAGAGACGGAACCGCAGATGAACTCCGATAGACGCAGATAAAAAATCGGTACGGCGATTGCCCCTTAAAGCATGCCGCGCTAAAGCGCGCCGCTACATGTGCTGAGAACGACGTTTCGGAGGGCACCTGTAGAGGCGGGCTTCAGCCCGGCAAGATGTTTTGCCTCGCGGTGCTTGGCCGCGCTAAAGCGCGCCGCTACATGTGCTGAGAACGGCGTTTCGGAGGGCAACTGTAGAGGCGGGCTTCAGCCCGGCAAGAATCCTCTTGACGCGCAAATTTCCATTAGCTAATATATGTTACATGTATGCTCCTAAAAGTATAATTAACAAGCGCGATCGTAAACGGCAAGGAGAGGTATTGCGATGAGCGAGAACGTGAATTGGAAGCGGGTATGGGCGGAGACGGTGGACTATGTGGTGCCGCTGCTGAAGCTGAAGGCCCCGCAAGTCGCGCTCTATTACTACTTGTTGCGCCACTCACGCTTGCGCGGCCAGCGCACCGTGACCACCACCAAACGCGCCATCGGCGACGGCGTCCAGCGCTGTTTCCTCAGCGTCAAAAATCAGCTCCGCATGCTGGTCCAGAAGCGTTGCATCGCCGTGAAGGAGCGCGCGCAGCGCGGTGTCACCTTGGAAGTTTTTCTGCCTCGCGAAATCGTTACCGAACTGAAAGACGGAGCCTTCGCCAAGGTGGATCTGCACGAAGGTGGCGCTGCCAATTATGACGCCGCCAAGCGCCTCGCCATTTTCCGCCGCGACAAGGGACGTTGCTTTTACTGCCGGCAGCCTCTGCGCCGCGCCACGCTCACGCTCGATCATCTCGAGCCGTTAAGCGGCGGCGGTTCCACGCGCATGGAAAACTTGGTCTCCTGCTGCGACCAGTGCAACCGTGATAAAAGTACCGGCAATGCTCTGCGCTTTCTCTACACGCTCTATCGCGGCGGACGCCTCACGCAGAAGCGCTACAAGGAACGCGTGCGCGCGCTCCGTAAACTTCAACTCGCCGCCGCCGACGCCATGTTCACTTAGCGGCCTCGCCACTCTTTCTACTCGCGGAAGTGGCAAAGTAATGTTGCAAATAAAAGCGCCGCCCCTCGGCGGAGCCACTTTGTACCTCTTGAACCCTGTAACTCTTCTCTCGCCACCAGCCTTTGCGCTTGCTCTGTGTCCTCTGTGCCTCTGTGGTGAGATTCGAGTTTCGATTTCTACACACGGTGTATGAATTCTTCGAGGAGCAGTTTGGTGAGGCGGGCGGCGTCGTGGCGGGCGACGCCGTCTTCTTCGATGAGGTTATCGAGCACCACGCGCAAGCCGAGCTGCTGCAATTCGTTAATGTTCACGCGGACCTGCTCGGCGCCCTCGGCGCGATAGCGGCGCAGCAGGCGCGGCGAAACTTTTCCGTTATTGACGATGATCCAGTCGAACAGGCCCGGGCCGGTATGGTCGTAGATGGCGCGGACGTGGTCGGCGGCGGAAAAGCCCTGCGTCTCACCGGGCTGGGTCATCAGGTTCGAGACGTAAATGCGCGTGGCTTTGGATTTGCGCATGGCCGCGGTGACGCCGCGCACCAGCAGATTGGGAATGATGCTGGTAAAGAGCGAGCCCGGGCCGAAAAAAATCAGGTCGGCATCACGAATGGCAGCGAGCGCTTCCGGCAGCGGACGCACGCTGCGCGGCGCGAGGCGCACGCGGCGAATGCGTTTTGTCGAACGCGAAATTTTCGTTTCGCCGCGCACCACGCGGCCGTCCTCGAGCACCGCTTCCAGCGTGACGTTCTGCGCGGTGGAAGGAAAAATGCGCCCGCGAATGGCCAGCACCTGTCCCGAGAGGCGCACGGCTTCAGGAAAATCGCCGGTGACGCGGGTGAGCGCGGTGAGAAACAGATTGCCGAAGCTGTGTCCGCGCAGGCCGCCGCCTCCTGACGCCGCGGGAAAACGGTATTGAAAGAGGCGGCTGAGCAGCGCCGCATCCTTGGAAAGCGCCACCATGCAGTTGCGGATGTCGCCGGGCGGCAGCATGGCGTAGTCGCGGCGCAGGCGGCCGGAGCTGCCGCCATCGTCGGTGACGGTGACCACCGCGGCCAAATCGGAAATGGGCATGCGCTCGGCTTCCGACCTGCGGCGGGAGACGTGCTCCTTCAACTCGCGCAGCAGCGTGGAAAGCCCGGTGCCGCCGCCGACGGCGACAATGCGGACCGATTGGCGAACCTTTTTTTTCGCGGGTGTCATTGCGGGCGCAGTCCCCGTTTCAGTTTACGCCGGGAACTCGCGCTCCGGGTAGAGGAGTTCGGTGAAACGCGGGTCTTCCTGCAAGGTGGCAAAGTCTTCGTCATTGCGCGCGTGGTAGCGGTTCTCCGGGCGCAGCTCGATGGCCGCTTTCAGGTGGGCCATGGCGGAGTCAATTTCGCCAATCAGGCAGTCCAGCGCCGCCAGGGCGTAGTGGATGAAATCGGATTTGGCGGAGAGCTTTTTGGCTTTTTCGAGGTGCTCGCGGGCCTCGTCCCAGTGGCCCAGGTTCATCATGGCCACGCCGCGATGGTAGTGCTCCTCGGCGGAGCGCGGGGCGCCCTGCGGCGGCCGGGCGATGCGTTGCTGGCAGATGCGCAGATGCACGCCGGCGCGGTCGGCGAGCTCCTTGCTGGGGCCACTGAGAATTTTTTCGTAAACCTGCTGCGCCTTGTGAAATTTCTGCTGCTGAAAATAGCGGACGGCTTCGTCGAAGAGTTTGTGCTGCGCCTGGACGGCGGGGTCCATTAGCTCCTCGGCCGTCTTGCGGCCGTGGTTCCCCTTTGCCAACACCTTTGTTTTCTTTATTTTAGAACCGGAACGAGCACTGGAACTGCGGCGCGCGCGGCGGCGTTTGGGGGCTTTGGAGCGGCGAGCCATGCGCGGAGAATAGCAAAGGGTTTGGTGGAAGTCAAATGGCTCTGAAATTCGTTAGCTTCGAGTAATGAGAGAGCGAAAACCGGCTCGAATCTCTTGGTGAAGAGCTTGACGAGTTACAGAGTTAAAGAGTTTCAGAGTGGCAGAGAAATACAGCCGCGCGGGGAACGATGGCGGCCACTGGGAATGCGCCAGCGGAGCGAATCCCTGCCCCCGGGCCGCCCAAGCACCCCTTGCGAAAAGTCGGTTGGCCGGACGGAGGGGCTTGTGCTATAAGTAGCACCCCTGTGTTCTGAGGGAAAACGTGTCGTTTATCAATTTCCCCGCGCGCGAAATCAACTGCAAGCTCGTGTACTACGGGCCTGGGCTGGGGGGCAAGACCGCCAACCTGCAGTGGATCTACGAAAACACCGGCACGGGGCAAAAAGGGAAGATGATTTCGCTGGCGACGGAGACCGACCGCACGCTGTTCTTCGACTTCCTGCCGCTGGACCTCGGCACCGTGCGCGGCTTCAAAACGCGCTTTCATTTGTACACTGTGCCCGGGCAGGTGTTCTACGAAGCCAGCCGCAAACTGATCCTGAAGGGCGCGGATGGCATCGTGTTCGTGGCGGACTCGCAAGAAGAACGCATGGACGCCAACCAGGAGACCATCGACAACCTCAAGGAGAATTTGAAGGACCACGGGCTGGACTTCAACACGATTCCGTACGTGCTGCAACTGAACAAGCGCGACTTGCCCGGCGTGCTGCCGGTGGAGGAATTGGTCAAGCAGCTCCAGCAAAAAGGCGAGCCCGTGGTGGAAGCCGTTGCCATCACCGGGCAGGGCATCTTCGAGACGCTGAAAGAAGTGGCGAAATTGGTGCTGGCGGAGTTGAAGAAGGGCGGGTAGGGCGAAGAGTTACAGAGTGGCAGAGTTACAGAGTCGCAGAGTGGCGCCGCCGAAGGGCGGCGATTTTGTTTTTGGTGAGAGAAATCTGTAACCGCAGTTCGGTTTTCGGACTCCGGTGGAGTCCACCGGACTCCCGAAACCGGAGATGAACGCAGATGAACACAGATGAGAAAAGGCGAAAAACAAAGGCAAAACCAACACCAAAACCAAAAGCAAAACATTAACGCAGAGGACGCAGAGAAGCACAGAGGTCACAGAGGAACACAGAAAAGGAAGAGAAACCGCAGTGCTGAAGGTTCACGGAGAACTCAGGATGCGGAAGGTGACTTCAATCTGGACGCGCACGGCAACAGGGTTACCATCACGGTCTTTGGCGGGCTTGAAGCGCCACGCCTTCACGGCTTCGATTGCTTGCCTGGTTAGACCGAAAGGAGCTGCCTTTATGAGATAGATGTCGCTTGCACTGCCGTTTGGATTTACCGTCAAACTCAGAAGCACGGACCCATTGTATTTTGCTGCACGACCTTCGTCCGTGAATCTCGGGTCCGGGCAATACGCGCACTCGGGGTAGTTCACGCCATTCCTTCCCGGCCGAAGCACGCCGGCCGGCAAAGGGGGTTCGGCAGCCACTTGCGCCGACAGCGGAAAGAAGTCCTTTGGCGATGCCGCCAGCAGTTTTTCAAGCTCGGACGTTTTGGGAAGGCGTCTTCCGGCGGCGGCGATCTCCTCGCCGTCGGCGACTCTGACGACGCGAAGGCGCAGATAAACGAAAGCGCCGGACGATTCGAGGGTTCCGAAGACAGCGAGATAGGCGCCAAGCTTTGCGGCAAGGCGCCGGATTGTCGGCCCATCGCTCCATTCCTCAAGGTAAAAACCTTCCTGTTTTCCCAACTTCACTAATTCCTTGCTGTCGATCACATCGAGGTTTTTTCCCTGTTTGGAAAGTGACTGTGCGAGTTCGTCGGCCAACGCCGTCCCCAGTTCATTGTCATAGCCATGAAGGCGAGTGAATGGAATCACGACGACCCGCGTCTTGCCGAACTGATGGCCGTACTTCACGAAGAGTGATTGCGCAAGTTCCGCGGCTGGCTTTTCAATCTCCGGATGTTGCGCGAAGGCGGGGGCGGCGAAGGAGGCGAAAAGCGCCGCGGCGAGAAATAAGCGCGGCCAGTCAGCACAACGGCACATAACAAGTACTGCATAGCACAATTCGCGGGAGACGGCAAAGAAGAGGTGGCAGGTTGCAGGTAGTAGGTGGCAGGGAAGAACAGAAATTTGAGATTAGAGATTTGAAATTTGAAAAAAGAGGAGGAAAGGGGAACGAGGAAGAGAGGAAGGAATCAAAAAGGTGCCAGGGAAGACCGTTTGAAACCACAGATGAACACAGATAAACACAGATAGAGATGAAGAGCGAAAGGCGAAAAGCGAAAGACGGGCGGGCGGACACTTGGGTGCGCCTCTACAACTCTGTACGAGCCCTTCACCTCGTTCAGGGCAAGCAAGAATGCCTGTGCCGCGATTCACAATTTGCCGCGCTGAAGCGCGCCGCTACATGTGCCGGCCAGAAGTCGCGGCGCAAGAAAGGAGCACAGGCTGAAAGCCTGTGCTACGGCGCTACACTTCGACGCGGAAGGTGACGTCAATTTTCACGCGGACGGGGACGGCGGAGCCGTTGGGGAGGCGCACGGGCGTGAACTTCCATCTGCGCACGGCGTCCACGGCTTTTTCGGTGAGGCCGTCGGGGACGTGCTTGAGCACGGCGATGTCGCGCGTATCGCCGTCGGCGGTGACCGTGACCAGCAGGCTGACGATGCCCTGCGTGCCGCGCGTGGTGGCCGGCTTGGTGTAGTCGGGCTGCGGACACTTGGCGCATTCGGGGCGCTTCAGGCTGCCCGCGGCGCGGACGCGATAGATGCCGTTTTCCTGCTCGGGCGCGGGCAGCTTGCGGAGCTGTTCCCATTCCGCGGTGAGCGTGAGCGACGATTGGATGGTGCCGATTTCCGAGCCGAGACGCGGAACAAACGGATCGCCCGGCGCCTGCAAATCGGTAATGTGAATACCGACCGTGGTTCTGCGGCCGTCGCTGGTGATGACACCGATGACGCTGGCTTCAGCGCCGGCGTCGAGGGCGATAGCCTGCACGGCGAGGGGATTCGACAAATCCATCGGCAAAAAGCCGAGGCGCTTGGCGGTTTCGGCGAGAGTTTCCGGAGAGAGGAATTTCAAATCCGGCGCGACGCGGCGCAGGGAAGCCAGAAATTCCCTGGCGATAGCGGAACCAAGCGGGTGCTCGCCCACGCGGGCGACGGTGAAGTCTCCGACGACCACGATGTGCTTGTTCTGCGCGGCGAGACGCTGCGCTACTTTTTTCGCCAGGGCGTCGAGCTCGCTCTGCTGGGCGAGAACGGGCGCGGCAAGAAGCGTGACAACGGCGAGGAAAAACCAGCGTAATTTGTGGGGCATGATGAGTAGTGAATAGCACAATGTTGGGGTGAAGGGAAGAAGAGAGGGTGTAGGGGGTTGGGTTAGGGGGTAGAAAATCAGCAGCAAAAGAGAATCATGAGGAAAGAGGGAGAGAGATTCGCCGCCGAAACCGCGGCGGAAAAGATCTTCGCTTCGCTCAGGATGACGAAGATGAATACTGCGGCGTCAGGCTTTGAAGCTGGCGAGGGCGGCGGGTTCGGCCTCGAAAGTGGGAATGGCGGCGAGCAGGCGCGTGACGGCGAGCACTTCGCGAACGCGGCCGGCGGGATTCAGCAGTTTCAGCGCGCCCTGCTGGCGCTCGAGGGTAACGAAGGTGCGCACGATGCTGCTGATGCCTGAAGAATCAATTTGCGTCATGCCCGCAAGGTTGATGAGCAGCTTGCGAGCGCCGCTATCCACCACCTGGCGGAGCTTGGCGTTGAGCATGTCGTTGCCCAGGCCGATGGTGGCGCGCCCCTTCAACTCCAGGATGGTGACGTCGCCTTCTTCGCGGATGTTGATTTCCAGCCCCACAGTGTCTCTCTTTCTGCCCGGGCGATGGGATGGCCAGTCCGAGGCAGACACGTGCGCTTCAAACTTTCCGACGGAGCGCATTATACTCCCGCTGAGGCAGTGTCAATGAAGAAAAACGGGTAAAGAGTGACAGAGTGGCAGAGTTACAGAGTGGCAGAGCGGAGCCAGGAAACGCGGAGATGAAAGTGCGGAAGCTGCACAGGTGGGACGTGACGCCGGAAGAGGCGCGGCAGATCCAGGAAGAGCTGCGCGGGCGAGTGGAATTGCGGGACCGATTTGCCACGGAGGCCCGCCACGGCGGGCTCCGAGCAGCACAGAGACACAGAGAAAAGAAAGAAAATAGAAAAGAGAAAATAGAAAAGAGGCCGAAGGCAAGAATCGCGCACGCGAATGGCGCTGCGGGCGTTGCTGGCAGCGTCCTTTCACGGTCCATTCGGAGCGTGGCGGGAGCGGATGTGGCGTTTGATTTTCGCGGCGGAGGAACCAGCCAAGGCCGCGCCATTGCCGGTGTGATTGTGTATTCGTTTCCGGAGCTGCGGGAAATCGAGCGGGCCTGGGCGGTGCGGGCGCTGGAGTTTCCGTACGTGCCGGGCCTGCTGAGTTTTCGCGAGTTGCCTGCGCTGCTGGCCGCGTTCGCGAAATTGAAAACGGTGCCGGACGTAATTTTCTGCGACGCACAAGGCTACGCGCATCCGCGGCGGTTCGGCCTGGCCTGCCACCTTGGCGTGCTCTTGGACCGCGCCACCATCGGCTGCGCGAAGTCGCGGCTGATTGGAACGCACCAGGAACCCGGACGCGCAGCGGGAAGCTGGGCGACGTTAGTGGACGCGGGCGAGACGACTGGCGCGGTGGTGCGCACGCGGAGCGGCGTGAAGCCCATCTACGTATCCCCGGGGCACCGCGTGTCGCTGGCCAGCGCGAGGGAATTGGCGCTGGCGGTGTGTGACGGCTACCGCATCCCCAGGCCCACGCGCGAGGCGGATCATTTCGTGGAGCAGATGAAGCATCTCCGCCATTCCCAATTTGGAAAGGGGTGCTGATTTGGAGTGCCAGGGCACCGTGAAAGTGAACGGCAACTTTCCCACGAAAGGTGTAAAATAGGCCCCAGCAGCGAGTTAACGACCATGCAAGAAGAAGACTAGCCCGACACTTTGGAACAGCAGTTGCCGAGGAAAGCGGGCACGGGGAGTGGCATGTCCGATTATCAACTGAAACTGCGGAAGCTGCAGCGGCGCGACTGGATGCTGTGGTGGACCAGCGTCACCGTCATGCTGCTGCTGACCCTGGCACTGGGCTCCTTCACCCTGCCGAAACTCTATGAAGGGGCCACCACGTTCTTCCAGTTCAACCTGGAGCAGGCCGTGCGCGGGCTGGCGGCGGCGGTGCTGCTGTTCAATACCTATGCCATCTACCAGCAAATCGTGGTGAAGCGGCTGCAGCGGAAGCTGGCGGAGCAACTCGAGGAAACTGCCAAGCTGGAATCGTACGCGGAGGCGATGCACAAGATGGCCATGCTGGATGATTTGACGGGGCTGCACAATCGGCGCTTCGCCGAAGAGCGCCTGGCAGGAGAGGTGGCCCGGTCGCACCGCTCGGGGCATCCGCTGACGGTGATCATGCTAGACCTGAACGATTTCAAGCAGGTGAACGACCAGTACGGGCACCCCGCCGGCGATGAAGTGCTGAAGCGTTTTGCCGAGAGGCTAAAGGCGCTGGTGCGCATCTCCGACCTGGCCGTGCGCCTGGGCGGCGACGAATTCATGCTCCTGCTGGTGGATTGCGCGCCGGAAAAGGCCAGCCGGTTGGTGGCGCGCATCGGCACGATTCACGTGGACTTCAAAGGCGCTTCGATTGCCGTCAGTTGCTGCGCCGGATGGGCGGGCTACCGGTCGGGCGAAATGCCGCATAAATTACTGGAGCGAGCCGACCAGGCGCTCTACGAAAGCAAACGCCGCGGCAAGGCGGCGCCGGCTGCGGTGTCGGCGTAAGGAATAGAAAAGAGAAAATAGAAAAGAGCCGCCCCGGGAAAATGGGGCGGTTTTGCTTTTGTGTTGAAAAAAACTCAAATACCAGCGGCCGAATTCTGCCCTTGGGTATGCGCGCGGGCAGAAAAAAACGGGAGCGCAAAAAGCCGGGCGGCCTTTCACGCTCCCGGGGTGGGGTGGGGTGTTGCTGGATAGAACTCGTGCACCTCCGCATCGCGGAGTGCGAACTCACTCGCTGCTTGTTGACTCCACCCCCCGTAGGCAGCCACCACCACAATCGATACATGCGGAATATCACGCGGGGGGAAGCGTGTCAATAGATTTGTTGGAAAGTGGAAGAGTGAAAGAGTGGCAGAGTGGAATAGCGCCACAATCGGTTGAAGCGAGATCCTTCGCTTCGTCTCCGATGAGAGACATCGGGACTCCGCTCAGGATGACAGGGGCCGATCATAATTTTTCCAAGGTGACCCAGGCGTTGTAGTCAGGTTCGTGGGAGGCAGGGTCGAGACGCGAAGAGATGAGTACGTTGGCTTCGGGCCAGAAAGCCTGCAGCGTGCCGGACTTGAGCGAGGCGATCTTGCAGGTGCCGCGCATCTCGCGGGCCACCGGATTCGCCGCGGTGGCGCGAAGAAGGATGGCGTCGCCGTCGCGCAGGCCGAGGCGGTGCGCGTCCTCGTGCGAAATGAAGATGGTGTCGCGGCTCGTGGAGCCGGTGACCGGATCGGCAGTAGACCACAGCATGGAGTTGAATTGCTTGCCGCGGCGCGTGGCGAGATAGAAGAGAGATTCTTCGTGCGCCTGCGGCGCACTCAGAATGACGGAGTCATTGGCCGGGGGAGCCAAGGGCGTGAAGCGGGCGCGGGAGGAGGGCATGTTCGCGAAGTTGCCTCTGGCGCAAAGCAACTGCCCGCCGTATTGCACGGAGTCGCCTTCGGCGCGCAGCGAGGCAATGCCCTGATACATCGGCATCGTTCGCTCCATTTCCGCGCGGATGGCGTCGGCAGAATCGAAGTGCAAGAGATGGCGCTTTTCCGGCGGCAGCGCGGCTTGCCCCGCGCGCATGAAAATTTCCCACTCGCTCATGGCTTCGCCAATACGCGGTCCCGAGATTTCGGGAGAGAAGCGGATGCGGCGCTCGGTGGAAGTCAGCGTGCCGCCGCCGGATTGTTCGTAGCGCGTGCGGCCGGGCAGCAGCAGCACGCATTCGTTCGGCGCGACGAACATGGAGGAGTTGAGAAACAAATCCTGGTGCACGCGAATGGGCACGCGCGCGAGCGCGGCGTGCATGCGCTCGGGTTCCGGCAGCGTGTCCAGAAAATTTCCGCCCGCGCACCACAGCAAATCGAGCGCGCCGGAGCCGGCAGCCTCCAGCATTTCCGGAGCGCTCAGGCCGGGCGCGGACGGCACCGGCGCGCCCCACAACTCGCAGAATCGCCGCGCGTTTTCTTCGTTGACGGCGAAGCCGCCGGGAAACGTGTTGGGCACGGAACCGCATTCCGCGGCGCCCTGCACGCCGGAATGCCCGCGGATGGGCACGACACCGGCGTTCGAGCGGCCAATCATTCCGCGGGCCAGCGCGAGATTGACGACGCCCTTCACGTTTTCCACGCCGAAGCGGTGCTGCGTGAGGCCCATGCTCCAGATGAAGACGGCGGATTTCGCGGCGGCATAAATTTCCGCGAAGCGCAGCATGTGGTCGCGCACCAGGCCGGAAGATTCCTCAAGCTCTTCCCAGGATTGTTTTGCGAGGGCGGCTTCCATCTCCTGATAGCCGGAGGTGTGCGCGGCGATGAAGGAATTGTCGAGCCAGTTTTTCAGGACGAGCCATTTCAGCACGCCGTTCAGGAAAGCGATGTCGCCGCCGATGCGCACCTGAAAAAATTCGTCGGCCATCTTCGTGCCGAAGAGCGCGGACTTGGCGATGGACGGCACCCAATAGCGCTCGAGCGCAGGCTCGCGAAAGGGATTGACGACGAGGATGCGCGCGCCGCGTTTTTTTCGCGTAGTAGAAATATTTCATGGCCACCGGCTGGTTGTTGGCGATGTGGCTGCCGAGGAGCACGAGCAGATCGGTGCCGATCCAGTCGGTGTAGGAGCAAGTGGAGGCGCCCACGCCGAGCGACTGCTTGAGCGCGACGGTCGAGGCGGCGTGGCAGAGGCGCGCGGCGTTATCAATATTGTTGGTGCCGAGAAGGCGGGCGAATTTTTGCGCGACGTAATACGTTTCGTTGGTCAGCCCGCGCGAAGTGGTGTACACGGCGAGGCGGTTCGGGTCGCGCGCGGAAATTTCGCTCAGGCGCGCGCCAAGCAGCGAGAACGCGGCGTCCCACGAAATGCGCGAGAAGCCGGGCTCGCCTTTCTTGCGCAGCATGGGATAGGGCAGGCGGCCGAGTTCGCGCAGCGCGCGGCTGTCGAGTTTTTCGAGACGCGAAACATCGGCCAGTTTTCGCACATCGAGCGCGGGCATGGTGTTGGTGCGCAGCATCTTCAGGCGCACCAGGCACAGATGCACGCCCTTCATGGCGTCGTCGGAGAGGCCGCGCGGGCCCAGCGAACAGCCGTCGCACACGCCGTGGCGCAGGATGCGCCAGGCGTAGAGAAGATTGCCGCGGTTCTCCCACAGCGCGCGGAACATCTCCAAATAGTGATTGGGCTTGATCTGTCCCAAGCCGAAGGGAATCCAGGACGCGATGGGCGTGTTGGGGCGGTTCTTCATGAGCGCGACGGAGCGCGAATTATACAACGAGGAAAAGAGGAAGGAGGAAGAGGAGAATTTGTGATTGAGTGATTTGTGATTGAGTGATTGAGGATCTCAAGAAATAGTGAGCCTGCCGGCTCCTAAATCACTCAATCTCAAATTTTTGGCAGTGCCGGAACGAGAATGCAGGGCGGAATAGGCGTCCGCACTATCTGTCTATTCTTTCGGCGGAGGATTCTTGGCGAAGTAGTCGGCCAGGCCGGCGACGATCTGGTCCATGGCGCGCTGCACGTTCTTGTTCAGGGCATCCACCACGGCGGGGACTTCCTTGCCGTTCACCGGCTCGTCGCTGCTGTACAGCTTGGACCACACCACTGTGCCGGACTTCTGGCTGTAGAGTTCGACTTCGAGGTTGACCCGCGCGGCCACGCCCGAAGCGCCGCCGCTGATTTCGTTCAGTTCGTTCAGCCTTCCGCGAAGAATGTAGTCGCCGCGGGCGTTGGAGCGCAGGCTCTGCACGGAGCGGAAATTGCCGGAGGAGCGCAAGGCACGGAGCAAAAGTGCTTCGATGGTGTCGGCGGGAGGCTCGGCCCAGCGGTGATATTCGTAGGTGCCGAGCTGCGTCGAGCCGGTGCGGTACACGATGCGGTCGTCGCGGTAAAGGTGCGGGGCGTTGATGCGCCCCACGAGCAGGTCGGTCTGGATGCGCGGTGCGGAGGACGTCGCGGCAGTTTCGGAAATGTCCATCGTGTAGAACTTGCTGGGACGTGCCGCGCCGCAGGCCATTACGCCGGCCAGGATGGCTGTAAGCCCGCAGGCAACCGCGAATCGCCGCATCATGATCAGCACCTCGTTCGCACGAAAATCGAAAAGCGAAAAACGAAAACCGGGCGGACGCGCAACTTCGACGTTACGGCTTCGGCGGTGGCGCGCCGGGCTTGCGGTCCGGCGGATTCGACGAGCGAATCAGCGTGTACGGCCGGACCTTGATGGTATCGGTGAACTGCTTCAAATTCTCGGTGGTCATGCGCATGTTTTCGAGCAGCTCGTCGATGTTTTCGGCGTTGTAGCCCATGGTGTGATCGAGCTGGTTCACCAGGGAGCTGGCGGAATTGAGCGACTCGCGCAGCTTCTGGATGGACTCGCGCACGTCTTTGCGATTTTCGCCGATGACCTCGTCAATATTCTTGAGGGCCTTGTCCGCGTCGGCCACCGTCTTCTTGAAGTCGTCCACCAGGGCAGGCATCTTGGCCGAGGTGGCATCAATGTTGCTCATCGTGCTTTTCAGCTTGGGGCGGTTTTCTTCGAGCATGCCGCGGACGTTGGAGAGCGAGGCAGAGATATTGTTGCGGTTGCCCTCGTTGATCAGGTCGTTGACGCGCGCGATGGTTTCTTTCAGCTCGACGATGCGGCCGTTCATTTCATCGAGCAGCGCGGAAACCTTGGGCTTGAGGTCGCTGAGGGTATCGCCGAGATCGCTCAGACTGAAATATTCCACGGAGGGGAGCGCGTCGCCCGGTTTGGCTTCGGGAGCATCTTTTTTGCCGGGCTTGAGCTCGAGATAATTTTCGCCGAGCGCGCTGAGCGCGGCGATCTTGACAGTGGTGTCTTTCTTGACGGGCGTGCCCTTAGCCACGCTGAAAATCACTTCCATGCGGCTGGGATCGCCGGGGTCCACGCGGACGTCTTCGATGCGGCCAATCTTGAGCCCGCCGGCGTAACGCACTCCCTTGCCAGGCTCCAGGCCGCCGGCATATTTGAAATAGGTGCGGTAGGTGACGGTCGTGCGGGTAAAGGCGCCGCTCAGCGCGAAGACGGTGGCCAGCAACAGCCCGGCGGCGACCACCACGAAAAGCCCTACCAGCGCCTGCTCACGTTTGGCTTCCATTCCTCACCTCGGCGGGTCCACCCGAAGCGCCTGCAGGACAACGGCGCGAGCCGCTTCGTCCCTCAGCGCGGGGCCGGAGTATAACACACAGGCAGGCGTACGGAAGCAGGCAAGAGATAACAAGCGGCGGTTGCCGAGCGGCCTTTACGAGCGATGGCCGTGGACTTCCGGGTCAGCAGGCAGCATGGCTTCCGGCGGCCGCTCAAATTCCTGCCGTGCTTTCGAGGAGCAATTCTCCAAGTTGGCGCAGGGTCAATTTTCAGTAGGGGGGCTCAGGCGGTCGAGTATATCGCGGACCTTCACGAGCAGGGCTTTCTTGCTGAACGGCTTTTGCAGGAGCTCCGCACCGGACTCCACAAAAGAGCGCAGGCTATGGAAATCAAAACTGTGTCCGGAAATGAAAAGCACGCGGACATCGTCGCGAATGGCGCGCATTTTTGCATATGCGTCGGGGCCGTTGAGCTTGGGCATGACCACGTCGCACACCAGCAAAGCGATGCGGTCGCGATGCAAGCCAAACAAGGCCACCGCTTCTTCGCCGTCCCGTGCATGGAGCACTGAATAGCCCATTGCTTCCAAGGCCGCGCGACTGAGTTCAGCAAGATTTTCATTATCTTCCGCAAGCAAGATGGTTTCCGACCCCCCGCGCAACGGGGAAGGGGATTCTTTGCCTTCCGGCTCCGGCGCGCCTTGGCTGACGGGGAAATAAACATGGAAAGTGGTGCCTTGCCCGACTTCGCTATAGGCATGGATAAAGCCGCCATGTTGTTTGGCAATGCCGTACACCGTGGCCAGGCCGAGGCCGGTGCCTTTGCCTTGCCCTTTGGTGGTAAAAAACGGCTCGAAGATATGGTCCAGGATGGCGGCGTCCATACCCACGCCGGTGTCCGAAACAGAGAGCTGCACGTATTGTCCGGGTAGTGCGTAGGGGTGATGGCGACAATAGCTTTCGTCCACATCGGCGTTCTTCGTTTCGATATTCAGCTGGCCGCCGTGGGGCATGGCGTCGCGCGCGTTGACACAGAGGTTCATCAAGACCTGCTCCACATGCGTGGGGTCCGCGAGGGTCGGACAGAGATTGGGAGCCAGCTGAGTTTTCAATTCAATGTCGCGGCCGATGACGCTGCCGAGCAGGCTACAAACCTCCTGCACCGAATTGTTCAAGTTGATGACGCGCGGCTCCATGTGCTGGCGGCGGGCGAACGCCAGCAACTGGCGAGTCAGACCGACGGCATGGTTGGCTTGCTCGATAATCACGCGCAGGCCTTTTTGCAGCCGGGGATTCTCGGCGGCGGAATCCTGGCAGAGTTCGGCCCAGCCCATGATAGCGCCCAGAACGTTATTGAAATCGTGGGCGATGCCTCCTGCCAGGTGACCGATGGCTTCAAATTTTTGCGCGGCATAAAACTGCCTTTCAAACGCCAGCCGCTCCGTGACGTTTTCGACGAAATCCTCGAAATATTCGATTTCTCCGGAGGCGCTCCGCTGGGCGCGGCCGGTCAAGCGCACAAAGACGGACTTCCCGTCTTTGCGCCGCCATTCGACCTCGCTGCTCCTGTTCATTTGGCTTTCCAGGCAGAGCTGAATCAAGTGCTGGCGTTCTTCCGGTTTCGCGTAGATGTCCGTGGCGAGATTCGCGGACAGAAGCTCCTGCCGCGAGGAATACCCGAGGATCTCCACCAGCGCGGGATTCACGTCGAGAAACTTGCCGTCTACCGTAGCGCGGAAGATCCCCAGGGTGGAGTCCTCCAACAACTTTCGATAGCGCGTTTCGCTTTGCAGCAGGGCTTCCTGCGCAGACTTTTGCGCGGTGATGTCTTCCTGCACGGCAATGAAGCTCATCATCTTTCCCTGCGAATCGAAGACCGGACTGACCATCGCCCGGACGGTGATCATCCGGCCATCCTTCGTGCGGTTCTCGAACTCGGCGCGAATGCTCTTTCCGGCCAGGAGCGAGCTCCAGAATTGCTCGTATTCCGCTTTGGAGCGCGTCCCGCTTTTCAGGATGCGCGGGGTCTTGCCCAGCGCTTCTTCTTTCGTCCAGCCATAGATCCGCTCAAAGGCCGGGTTCACGTAGGTAATGGAGCCTTCCAGCGCGGTCATGAAAACAATCTCGTCGGACTGCTCCACGGCGTGGATAAGCTTGCGTTCGGATTCTTCCCGGCGCTTGCGCTCGGTGATGTCCTGAATTTGCCCGATGAACTCCAGGGGGCGGCCGGCGGAATCGCGCACCAGGGAAATGCTGACCTGGACCCAGACTACGTGGCCTTGTTTGTGGATATAGCGCTCCTCCCGCTGATAAAAGCTGGTCGAACCGTCGAGCATTTGGCGGATAAGAACCAGGTCCTGTGCCAGGTCGTCCGGATGCGTGATGGACTGGAAATCTCTGTCGAGCAGTTCCTGCTCGCCGTAACCGATGATTTCGGAGAAAGCGCGATTGACGCGAACGAAGCGGCCCGCAGGGTTGGCCAGCGCCTTGCCGATGACGGCATTTTCAAAGGCGGACCGGAAACGCTCTTCGCTTTCCTTGAGCGCGACTTCAGCGCGCTTGCGCTCGGTAATGTCGCGGGTGACGCCGAGCAATTCAAAGGTGCCGCCGGCGTCCCGACGCAAAGGTACAGCGCGCGTCTCCAGCCAGCGCCGCGTGCCCTTCAAGCCGCAAATCTCAAATTCGAGAGCGCCGGATTCGCCCTGGCACACGCGCTCGGTCAATTGGCGGAAAGCTTCGCGGTGTTCCGGGAGGATCAAACCGTACACGCATTTGCCTATCACCTCTGCGGCAGACTCCGCTTCGATCATGGCCAGCCCGGCGGGATTCATGTCCAGCAGGGTGCCGTCAGCGGCCACGCGCTTGACGCACTCCGGTTCGGTATCGAGGACGGCGCGAAGATGACTCTCGCTTTTGCGCAAGGCGGCTTCGGCTCGCTTGTGCTCGGAAACATCGCGGGCGCAACCCTGCATGCCGACGACTCTGCCGCGGACGACGATGGGCATCTCGACCAGCTCAAGCTCGACGGTGTGGCCGTCCTTGTGCCGCACTCGTGCCTGATAAGCCGCGGAGCGCTTCCCGGTGCGCAAAGAGGTGTCGGTGATGGCATCCACCAATTCGTTGGAAGGGTCGCCGGTGAGAATCTGGTTGTAGCGCAAGCCGACAAGCTCGCGGGGCTCATACCCAAGCACGCCGAGGACGGAAGGGGAAAGGTGCTGGAAGCGGTGCTCCAGATCGTGGCGGTAGAAAAAGACCTGCTCGCTGCTCTCTGCGAGAAGCCGTGCCTCGCTGGTGCCGCGTTGCTGGAGAGCTCTCTTGCGGGCTCGATGTTGCTTCTTGCGCCGGAATCCGCTCTTAATCCGCTCAGGCATGAAGCCTCTCCGCCCTTCGCGAAACCTCGTTGCAAGCAGACTTCAACAGCCTTTGGGATTGCAGATTCTAGCATACGCCGCGCGGAGCGCGGAGCCGGAGGGAGAGACTTCTGCAGAAGAGTAACTACCGCCATCACTGACAATCGTTGCCCTTCGAGATCACTCTTAAGTTCGCACGTGCTTTGACCCCTGAACCTGCGGCCCGTATGCCGCCATGCGAGGTTCAGGCTGGGGGCAGAACGCGGTGCAGCTTATCGAGCAGGTCAACCTGCCAGGGTTTCTGCTTGCGCATCAGAGAACCCGCCTGGGCGCGGATGGTTTTTTCTTCATCCGGAGTCAGGTCCTTGCTGGTGAGGACCAGCACGGGCACCTCAGCGGTGCGCGTCTCGATCTCGCCACCGTTCATCGCGGAAGCAGCTCCGAATAGACCGAAATGATGAGACACCTCGAGCGGCTCGGCGGAGAAAGGGGACACACACTACGCTGCGAGCTTTTTCAGGAAGGGGTTAGAACATGGTGGTACATGGCAGACGCGGTGTCAAGCAGGACGTGCACGGGGAGTCGACCCACCGGGTCAATCCTCGTTGCCGTCGGTCAACATCTGGAGGTAGTCCATTTCCTTGTGCACTTCGGGCTCGGCGATGCGGTCCATGAACTGGCGGACGCGGGGATGCGTGGAAGTCTGCAACTCCTGCGGCGTGCCCAGCGCGACGATGTGCCCCTTGTCCACCAGCACCATGCGGTCGGCGATGATGAAGGCGCTGGCCATTTCGTGGGTGACGACGACGATGGTCATGCGAAAGGCGCGCTTCAGCTTGACGATGAGGTTGTCAATTCCCGCGGCGATGACCGGGTCGAGGCCGGCGGAAGGCTCGTCGAAGAAAAGAATTTCGGGGTCCATGGCGATGGCGCGGGCCACCGCGGCGCGCTTCTTCATGCCGCCGGAAAGCTGCGAGGGCTTGTAGTTCTCGAAGCCGGAGAGGCCGACCTGGTCGAGCTTGAGGCGCACCATGATGCGGATGGTGTCGTCGTCGAGCTGCGTGTGCTCGCGGAGCGGGAGCGCGACGTTTTCGCCGACGGTCATGGAGCCGAACAGCGCGCCGCCTTGAAACGACATGCCCAGGCGCTTGCGCAACTCTTCTTTGTCCGCGGCGGTGGCCGAGGCCATGTTTTTTCCGCGAATCCAAATTTCGCCGGAGCTGGCTTTCTCGAGGCCGACCAGCGTGCGCAGCAGCGTGGACTTGCCGGAGCCGGAGCCGCCGAGAATAACCATGGTCTCATCCCGGCGGATGTCGAAACTGATGCCGTGCAAAATTTCGCGCGAGCCGTAGCTCACCCGCAGATCGCGGATGGAGATCATCGCGTCGTTGGCGGCGGGCGTGGTTTGGGCGGCGGCACTCATCTCATGCTCCGGTGAAGTAGAAGAGGGCGGTGAAGATGACGTCCACGATGATGACGAGGAAGATGGACATGACCACGGCGGAGGTGGTGGAGCGGCCGACCTCTTCGGCGCCGGCGCCGGTGGAGAAGCCTTCGTAGCAGCCGACGGCGGTGATGGTGATGCCGAACATGACGGACTTGATGAGGCCGGTGAAGATGTCGCGCTTGTAGAGGGCGTCGAGGGTGGCTTGGAAGTAGCCGGCGACGGTGAAGTCGGCGGAGGTGATGCCGAAAATCAGGCCGCCGCAGATGCCCATGAAGTCGGCCCAGATAGTGAGGCAGGGCATCATGAACAGCATGGCCAGGAATTTCGGCGTCACCAGAAACTGGATGGGATGCAGGGCCATGGTTTCCAGCGCGTCAATTTCCTCGGTCACCTTCATGGTGCCGATTTCCGCGGCGAAGGCCGAGCCGGAGCGTCCGATGACTACGATGGCGGTCATCAGCGGGCCGAGCTCGCGGGTCATGGAAATGGCCACGGCGCTGGCGACGAATTGCAGCGCGCCGAACTTGCGCAGCTCGTAGGCGCCGTTGAGGGCGAGGATGAGGCCGACGAAAAAGGTAATCAGCGAAACGATGGGCAGCGCTTCCACGCCGACGGCCATGCCCTGGTGGAACGCGCGCTCGATGCGCAACGGGCGGCCTTTGAACGGCGCGACGAAAACGTAGTAGGCGGCGCGGCCGGCGAGGCGCGCGAGTCCGCCGACGTAAGCGAAGGTGTCAATGGTGCCGCGGCCGATGGCGTCGAGTGTTGCCATTCAAGAATTCCTTCGATACAGAGAGATCCTTCGCTTTGCTCAGGATGACAGCGTCTTATGTGGCGGCGAGGGCCTGGTCCTCGTTCTCGTACACTTCAAAAACCTTGATGAGCCGGGAGAGCTCGAGCACTTCGCGGGCGGCGGGGCTCAGGCCAAAGAGAATGAACCGGCTGCTCATGTTGCGCGAGACCTTGAGGCCTTCCACGAGCGAGGCGACGCCCGAGCTGTCGATGTAACGGACCTCCTTGAGGTTGATGATGATGCGCGGGACGCGCTTGTCGCGAATGTTCTCGAGGAGGACTTTGCGGATCTCCGGGGAATTGTAGAGGTCAATGTCGCCGACGACGTCCACGATGGTGGAGGTCCCGGACTGACGCGTAGAGATTTGCACGGCACACTCTCCTTACTGTTTTTTCCGGTTCAATAACTTGATCAGCCGAAGCTGATTGCCATTCTCGCCCGGTTCATAGCAGACCTGATTCATGATCTGCGAGATCAGGTGAATGCCGAGGCCGCCCGGGCGAACGTCGTCGAGATCGCGGCCTTTCATCTGCGCCGGCGTGGCGGAGCGGCCGTGGTCCACAAAAATAAACTCGAGGCCGTCGCAAACTTCTTCGAGCGGCTTGCCGGGGTCGGTTCCCAAGTCGGGGCCCAGGCGGCGGCAGGTGAGCTCGATGGTCTGGTCATAGCGATTGTCGTAAGCGTGGCGAATGATGTTGGCCAGAGCCTCGTCCACGGCCAGAATAATACTGCGGCACTCCTCCTCGTTAAAGCCCACGACGATGGCGAACTGCTGAACCGCGCTGCGCACGATGCTGAGCACCTGCGGATGGCTCGGCAATTCGAGTTTCAGGGAGAAGGCCATGTCACCGCCCAGCAAACGCGGCGCCTGCCCGGGCACCCTCTGCCGCGACCCGAACACGCGCGACGACGGAACCCGGCGACTGCCGGCCCGCCGCACTCCGCCGCACACCCATGCTACGGCCTGCACCCTCGCAGAGGGTGAGGCTCTTTGTGCCAGATTCCGCGGTGGTTTGCAAGGAAATCAAAAAGCAGGGGTCAGGGATTGGGGGTCAGGGGTCAGGGAGAGAGAACAAAACCAGAGACAACGGGAACAGAAACTGAAGAAGAAACCGGGGCTGGAGTTTGCAGAATTGCAAGGCCAGCCCCGGCATCGCAGGTATCGCGCTAGGGAGTGAACGCTTGCGAGAACGAGAGGGTGCGTAGCACACCGGCGGAGTCGCGGAATTTGCCGGAGACGGTGAGCGAAAACTGCGTGACCCCTACGGGCACGAGGAAATAGAGACGCCCGGATTTGGAGCTTCCCGCAGCCATGAATCCGAGTTTGATGGGTAGCGGCGTGCGGCGAGTGTTGAACGCCACCGTGCCCGTGCCGGCCAAGGTCGGCGTCTGGATGGCGTCAATGCGGAGGTCGGTGATGTCCGTGGCGTCGGTGTTGGTGAGTTGGAGATCGACGTAGAACGAGTCGGCGGTGGGACGTCCCTGACCGAGGACGGTCACGCTGACGGGCGAGGAGGAGGGAGGCGGCGGGGCGTTGACGGTGACGCTGAAACTGCCGCTCGCGGAGTTGTTGCTCAGGTCGGAGGCGGAACAATTCACCGTGGTCGTGCCCAGAGCGAACGTAGAGCCGGAAGGCGGGACGCAGGAAACCGGCACGGAGCCGTCCACCGCATCATTCGCGGTGGCGGAGAAGTTAACCACGGCGCCGGATGAACTGGTGGCTTGCGTGATGATGTTCGCGGGGAGAGAAAGGACGGGCGGCGTGGTGTCGCTGGGAGCACCGGTCCAGTCTTGCGTGACGCTATTGCTGGCGCCGCCATTGGGATAACTGGCGACGATGGTGTCTAGTCCGGAAGAGTTTCCGGCGTAAGTGAAAGTGGCGACGCCGCTGGCATTCGTGGTGGCGCTGCCGGTGGCGGTGTTTGCGCCGGTCACGTCAAAGGTGACGGGGACGCCGGCGATGCCGTTGCCGTAGATATCCAGCACGGTGGCCGTGACGGTGTGGCTGCTGCCGAGATTTGCCGATGCGCTGAGCGGAGTGAGCTGAATCGCATCCTGACCGGACGCGGGCGTGGGCACGCAAACCATGAAGGAGCTGGCGGGGGTGCTTCCGAAGCCCACGGCGCCAGCGTAGACCTGGTGAATTCCCGCAGCGGGATTTGGCCACGAGGCAGAGAGGCTAACGGACGCGCCCGCCGCAATCGGCCCAGCGGCCTCGGCCGAGCCGATGACGACGCCGGCGCCTTCCGGGTCGCCGTCATAGAAATAGACGCGCACGGGAGTGGTGATGTCCACGCTGCCGGTGTTGGTGACGGAGACGCTGAGGTCGGCGCCGCCGGGACAGCTCTGCTGGCTGACGCGCAGCGTTTCCAGCTTGAACTGGGGCAGCGCGGGGAGGTCGCGCTGCGCGACCTGGCGAATGTAAGGAACCACGTCCAACAGGATCGGGCCGCCGAAGCCGCCGGCTCCAGCAGGGATCGGCGCGACCTGAGAAAACTGTCCGAGCGGAGTGACGCGAAATACGCCTTGCGGAAAAAGCCCGGCAAAATCGGAGCCCGCGACGAGCACGTCGCCACCGGAATCAAGAGCCATGTCCATGTTAATCAGGAAGGGCGTGCCCGGATTGGTCAGGCTGAGCGGAAAGGTTTCAATGACCCAGGAGTTGAACAAGCCAGTCGTGGTGTCCGGAGTGATGAGCGGAGGAATCGGAGTGCGCGAGAGGCGCAACTGCCCGCCAACGCTGCTGCCGATGCCCGTCAAGTAGTTGCCCTGGGTGTCCACTTCAATGCCGGGGCTTTGCGGGCGCGTGGCGCCGCCGATGCCGCCCCAGGGCGGCATGGGGATTCCGCCGAGACCGGCGAACAGGTGCTGCTGTACGCCGTTATAGGTGCCGAGCGGATCGTTCATCCGCGTGTCCATGATCACTTCGGTCATCTGCCCGGTGTCCGGATCCAACGAGAAGATGCCGCTTCCCACATTCGGCCAAATCAGGTTGTTGACGTGGGCCACCACGATCTTGCCGTTGGGATCAATCGCGAGTCCCGCGCTATGCGATCCGCCGGAGCGGCCGGCGAAGTCTTCCAGAACCAGCTGGCCGTTGCGGAGATAGGTGCGGTAGTAGTTCTGGTCCACGTCGGCGATCACGGAAGCGCGGGAAGCGTCCTTGGCCAAGCGGAGCACTTTGATGCGGCCGGGAATATTCGAAGAAGGACGGTTGAACATCGGGAAGTCCAGATACTCGATCGACCCCGGCCCGAGATCCTCCAAGATGCTCATGATGATGTCGCCGCGTCCGTCCAGCACAAAGTCAATGACATTGAGGATGTGAATGCCGGCGAGGGTTTCGATTTGCTGGCGAGTGATGGTGTTGAGCAACAAA
The DNA here is from genome assembly GCA_023481105.1 of Acidobacteriota bacterium. GTDB lineage: Bacteria > Acidobacteriota > Terriglobia > Acidiferrales > UBA7541 > JACQDE01. The sequence continues at coordinate 38,342 of JAMCWK010000073.1, forward strand.
CCGGTGGAGTCGTAGTGATCGAGCGCGCCGGTGGGAAACGGGAAGCCGCGCGAGGGCTTTAATACCCAGATGTCGCCGTTCACGTCCACGTGCAGTGTAGCGGGATTGGTGACGCTGGGCTGCGGCGGCCGCAGCGTGTTCACCGTGCCGTCCGGGGACACGCGGTACATTTCTTCGCGATTGGACATGACGATGACGTCTTGCACGTTGACGTCGCCGACGTTCAACTGCGCGTAAGAAATATCGGTATTACCAGCGGGGTCGGTGGTCTTGACGGCGACGAGGCGCGCGCCGGCTTCGGCAAACGTAAAACTAGGGACGGCACCGGTGGCGTCGTCGAACTGGCCATCGCCGTCGAAGTCCCATGCGTAGGAAAGGGTGTCGCCGTTGGGGTCGGAGGATTTGCTAGCGTCAAATGAATAGGCGCGCGCCGGAGGCGTGGCGAACGGGCCAAGGTTCGCCGCGTTCGGATGACTGAAAGTAACGGGGGGCAGACCGCGCGCTATCCGGTCGCTGGGGATTCCGGAGAGCCCCGGCAAAGCGACCAGAAACGGGTCCTTCTCCAGATAAACGATGATCCATGACTGCAGGCCGCTGGGAATCAGGTCCGGCGTGTGATTGGCGGGCAGGCGCTTGAACTGCGGCCCGAGGGGCAGGAAGAGACTGGCGATGGCGCGGCGCATTTCCGGAAAATACGCGAGGAAATCAGCCGACTCCGGCAGCGCACCCATGGGATCGTTGGGCAGCTCGCGCTCGAGCGATTCGAGCAGCGCGTACAGGCGAAGCAGAGAGCCGCCGTTGGTGACCAGCAGGTTGATGAACTTATTGGCTTCCTCGAGCTGCAACATCATGTACTCGTCGTTGCCGGCAACTTGCGCGCCCTGGAAACGCTCCAGGCTGGTGAGCAAAGCCTGGCTGGCGGCGGCCTGTTCGGATAGAACATGGGCCATATCGCGCATGATGCGTTCGAGCGGAGTTGTGGCCGGGGCGAAGTTGTACTGGAGATTACCGAGCTCGGCGAATTGCGTGAAATTAGGATCGGGCGGATCGTTGGCAATGCCTTTGTAGTGGGCGATCAAATCCCCGCAGCGCGTCTTGGCCACGTCGGCCCAGCTAAACAGCGCGGATGATTTGTTCAGGTTGGCTTGGCTGACCATGTTGCCGAAAAGTTTGCAGAAGCCCGGAACCACGACGGGATTGGGGCCGCCCACGATGGTCTGGCCGGCGAGGGCCTGCGAGTAGTTTTGCGCTGCCTGCTTCACGGGGTGGAGATTGATAGGCTGAATGGGTCCGGGCAGGATGACTTCGAAGCCCAGGTTCGGCCCGTCGCCGAGCACGATGTCAATGCCCGGGTCATAGACGCCGTCGAGACACTGGTCCATCACCACGGCGTAGCGGCCTGCGGCGAGATTGCCGGCAGGGTTGGTGACGCCGACGACTTCGTCCACGAACGCGCCCGCTCCGGTTCCGGTCACACGGTTGGGACTGCCACTGACGTCGCTCAGCTTGGTGAACGCAGGCAGCGGACCACTCGGGTCGGGGATGACGTACAAATCGGCCACGGGGAAAAAGTCGAAGCGGCCCTCACCGCGGCCCGTAATATGGCCCGGGTTGGCGCGAGCCATCCCTAGACAAGCCGGAATGTACGGCACCGCGCCGCTGACGGTGATCACTTCGCCCGCGCCAAAGGTTCTTCCGCCCTCGCCGAAAAATGCCTGACTGATTTCGAGAAAACCTCCAAAGCTGCCCAGGGCCTGCGCCGCTGCGGGCTGCGGAGAGAGCAGCCCGTAGGGAAGCGGCAGCAGAAGCACGGCAAGCAGCCCGGCCAGAGCTCGTGAGAAGGCCGACCGCTTTCCCGGAAGCCTACGACGAGGTGCCGGAGTGCTGGGAAAGTTGAGTCGTGTTGCGTTCATGGTCAATCTCCTTGGGCTGCAGCGCCGAACTGAAGAGCGGTCGCTAGGGGGTCAGCGGTTGTGAAAACGAGAAGCTGCGCAACACACCGGCGGAGTCGCGGAATTTGCCGGAGACGGTGAGCGAAAACTGCGTGACCCCTACGGGCACGAGGAAATAGAGACGCCCGGATTTGGAACTTCCCGCAGCCATGAATCCGAGTTTGATGGGTAGCGGCGTGCGGCGAGTGTTGAGAAAAACTGTGCCAGAACCGGCCAGGGTCGGCGTCTGGATGGCGTCGATGCGGAGGTCGGTGATGTCCGTGGCGTCGGTGTTGGTGAGTTGAATATCCACATAAAACGAGTCGGCGGTGGGCCGTCCCTGAGCGAGGACCGTCACGCTGACGGGCGATGAGGAGGGCGGCGGCGGGGCGTTGACGGTAACGGTGAAATTCCCGCTCGCAGAATTGTTGCTGAGGTCGGCGGCGGAGCAATTCACCGTGGTCGTGCCGATGGCGAACGTGGAGCCGGAAGGAGGCGCGCAGGAAACCGGCACGTTGCCGTCCACCGCGTCGGTGGCGGTGGCGGTGAAGTTCACGACGGCGCCGGATGAACTGGTGGCTTGCGTGATGATGTTCGCGGGAAGAGAAAGAACGGGCGGAGTGGTGTCGGACGGAACTGGCTCGCAGGCGTCGCCAACGCCATTGCCATCGGTGTCGGCCTGGTTGGGATTGGCGACCCCAGGGCAGTTATCCGGGTAATTCGCGATGCCATCGCCATCGAAGTCGACCGACTGCGCGACAGCGATAATTTCCGCGTCGGACATTTCCGGATCGGGCGAGATGAGCGTGCGCGTGGGAGCGTCAGCGAACTCGGGCGAAAGGCGGAAGTCATACAACAAGTTCGACCAGTCATCGTGCCCGGTCAGGAATGTCCTTAGCGTGATGTTGTTGCCCGCAGAGTCCTTCAGATAGCAGGCGGAAATCCGCTGGATGTTGTTGATGTCGAGGGGGAGGTTCGTTTGCGTAGGGTCGGGGGGAATGTCGAGAGTCCAATCCACCGGTCCGAAGGCCGAGGCGACGATGGCATTCGCGAACTGGTCACCGAAGACGAGGTTGCGACCCAAGGGTCCGCCGATGCCGGAGGGTTCATGGAGGCTGTTTTCGTCCAGAGGCGGCAACTGCTGCCGGGAATAATCCAGCGGACGGCTGTGGTCAATGTTCTTATAGCTGAGCGTGTAGTTCATGATGCTCAGATAGTTTGGCTTGCAGTTGATGTGGTCGCCGCCGCCGTGTTTCAAATTCAGGGTGTGTCCCAATTCGTGCATGAAAATATCGCCTTGCATAGTGCGCAAAGCCGCGACGGCCGAGCCGATTGCCGCGCCGGCAACGTTGGCCGGCGGCGACAAGGCGCCGAGCGCAAGAAGCAAATCGTTGCCGGGGAGTTCGGCGATGCCCGGCGAATTCGTGGTGGGGGTTGTATGGCGGTGGCCGAAGATGGCGTAGCGAAAAACGAGCCGGCGAGCGGCCAGAATGTGCTGGCAGTTGTTGTCGGCGCGATCGGCAGGAGTGCCAAAATGTCCGTCCTGAAGAGTCGTGCCGCACGCCTTGGGCGGGTTGCCGAGTTTCAGGTCGTTGAAATCGTCGGCGATGCCAGGCCCCTGGGCGTCGAACAAGAGCGTGTCGCTTTCCGGTAGTCCTTCGTCCACCAACACGTGCAAGTTAATCCCCAGCGAATTATCCGGATTGCTCACGGGAGCCACAGCGAAGGCGGAAATGACGGGATCGAATGCGCCGGATTCCGGGCGGTGCCAGTGAATATCGCCGAAGGCGCAGCCGCCGATAGCGCAGTCCATGTAATCGACTTCCACGAAGATGTCCTTGTGGTTGAGATTCGCGCCCATGGCGGGCAGGTCCAAGTCAATGGTCCCGTCCCCATCTTCATCCAAGCCGTTCTGTTCCCAGGAATCGCATAGAGCGTCGCCGTCGTTGTCGCCGTTGCCGTCGCCGTCGGAATCCTCCAGAGCGGAACAGGTGAGCGGGGTGAGCAGGAAGGCATGCTCTTCGTTGTTGATCCTGCCGCTGCCGACGATTTCGCCGCGGTCGTTGATGTCGTTGGCTTCCAGCAGTTGTTGCCAGCCGGAACCTGCCGGCAGCAGAGAATTGATGTTCCTCATCACGCCGTTTTCGATGAGAAAGGGAATTCTGGCGCCGGAGGCACGTTCCGTGCCGACAATCTGATCGAGGTTGTTGATGGCGGCCGGGGTCGCGTCGCCCGAAACGTTGAAGGATCCAAACACCTGCACTTGTCCGTTGACGCGTTGCGCAGCGCGGGTGCGAATGCCGAAGAAATTCGTCTGCACGCGGGTAAAGCCGGCGATGTGGTTGGCGTCGTTCAAGTCCGTGCCGTAGAATCCCACGCCACTGGAGATCAGAGTGAAACCGATCGTGTAAAGATAGCCATTGAGGTGGTTAGGGGGCTGGGCGGGCCCGCCGACCACGAAACCGAAAGCGTTGATTTTCTTGCCGTCAAACGGCAAGCCAAACAGGGCGCCTAAATCGGCCCCAGCGCTGCCGATGATGACATCACTCAGCACACCGCTCGGCAACACCTTCGAAGCGAGGATTTGTCCGCCATCGTTGATGTCGGCGGCAAAACCCGGGCTCAGCGGGAAGGAAAGCGAGCTTGTCGAAATGTCGTAAAGAAACAACTGGCCGAGATCGCCGGGGGCGACGTTGGGATCGAATGTCCCCACAACTTTGCCGCCATTGTTGACCGCCACGGCCTGGCTGAACTCGTCCGGGCCGCCCACCAGACCCGCCACCCCGCTCATGACGCCACCCTTCCACACGAAGGCGTGAACGTCCATGTTGGCGGCAGTGAGCGATTCGCCGACAACTTGTCCCTTGTTATTTACTCCGAAGGCTTTGCTGTACGTGCCGCCCAGCGTGCCCAGATCGATAATGCGGTAGCGTCGCGCCGGTGTGCCCGACTGCGCGGTGCTATCCTGCGGCAACGTCAGGCATCCAAACAACACCATCGCGAGCAAGGCAGCGCGCACCAGGGTCTTCCACAGACCGGGTGCGGAAATTCCAGTGCGATTTTTCCGGGTTCTCCGAGCCAACATGGCGCACCTCCTGCGGTACAACTTTTTTAGGTACCATTGCCATTCTTCGACCCGCGGGATGGGCGCGCGTCCGACGAAGCTTCTCAATACATCAGACGCTTCGTGCTTTGGCCAGCGCATCAGGCGACGTCCCGCAGCGTGCACCTGCGGATTGAGAGATATAGCCCGGCCAGCAAGGCCGGCTAGCCGTTGACCGGCTCAGATGGCGATTTTGTTGGGCCGCCAACCGGCTCGGCCGGCAGCGGGATGCGGGCCGGGGCTTTGCGGCTCTCTTCGTTTTCCACGGAGAGAGGGGTCTTCTCGTTCTTGGGCTTCTTGGCTTTATCTTGGTCTGTCATGATCGTGTCCTTTCACAGAGAATTTCCGGCGGCGGGCCGGCTAGACGTTAATCGGTTCAACCTTCGTCGGCTGCCCAACTGGCTCGGCCGGCAGCGGGATGCGGGCCGGGGCCTTGCGGCTCTCTTCGTTTTCCACGGAGAGAGGGGACTTGTCTTTCTCGGGCTGTTTGGGCTTTTCCTGTTCGGTCATGTTCGTGTCCTTTCTACTGAAATAGCCAGGGAATTCCTAAGACCCCGGCGGCGTGCTGCTTCATGATGCCGAATGCTTATGATTGCGGGCCGGTGCGGCAGGAGCGCACCGGCTGAAACGCAGAATCCGTCCGCCTACCGGGCGCGTATGGTGCGCACCGCGAGGCGGATTCAAGAAGCCTGCGATCACGATGGAGGCAGACGCATTAAGGCCGCCCGACAGGCTCGGCGGGCTTGATGGTTACACTCATGGGAGCCTTGCGATCTTCCTGACTTTGCACTTTGAGACTGGCCTTTTTCTTGGCTGGCTTTTTTTCTACTTTCACGGCGGGTTTTCCTCCTGATAGGATTAGCGCTCTGTCTCCCCCAGGAAGACCTCTGAGCGCGGCGCACGGCTACAGTGCCAAAGCCGGGCGAGGATGTCTTTCGGCGCAAGTCGTATTTTTGTGAAAGATTTTTGGTAGCCGGCATGTCTCAGGCATCCAAGCACTTGTACGTGTTCGGCCCCTTCCGGCTGATCCCCGGCGAATGGCTATTGCTGCGCGATGGTGTGCCTGTCCCGCTCACACCCAAAGTATTCGAGACGCTGCTGGCGCTGGTGGAAAACGCCGGGCACGCCATGGAGAAAGACGACCTGCTCAAGCGCGTGTGGCCGGATACGTTTGTGGAAGAAGCCACGCTGGCGAAAAATATTTCCACGCTGCGCAAAGCGCTAGGCGAGGGCGAAGGCGGCGCGGAGTACATCGAAACTTTGCCCAAGCACGGGTACCGGTTTGTGGCCGCAGTGCAGAGAATCGAAGACACTGCCGCGGGCGACGGGCCCGGAGGAACGGAAACATTTGCCGGTGCAGCGCGCGGAAATCGCGCGAAGTATGCCGTGGCGGCCATCGCCGTCGTGAGCGTGGCCCTCGGTGTGGCGCTAGTGGCGTGGGAATGGCTGCGGCCACGCGCCACTCCACCCGTGAGTAAAGTCAAGCTGGCGGTGCTGCCGTTTGAAAACCTGAGCGGGGACGAGAGCCAGGAATACATTGCCGACGGTCTCACCGAGGAGGTGATCGCGCGGCTGAGCAACCTGAACCCACAGGGTCTTGCGGTCATCGCGCGCACCTCGACGATGAAATACAAAGGTTCCGACAAGGACATCGCCGGCATCAGCCGCGAACTTGGCGTGGATTACGTGCTGGAAAGCAGCTTTCGCCGTGAAGGCGACCGCGTGCGGGTCACCGCCCAGCTCATCCAGTCAAGCGACCAGACGCACCTGTGGGCGGAGACGTACGAACGCGAAGTCGGGCAAATCCTGCCGCTCCAAAGCGAGCTGACAGAAACCATCGCCCGCCAAATGCGGGTTGTGCTTCCAGAGGCCAAGTCCCAAACAGCCAGCCTGGCCCCGCTGAACCTCGAGGCGCATCTGCTGTACCTGAAGGGCCGGTATTACTGGAACAAGCGGACCCCGGATGGGTTGAAACAGGCGACCGACTATTACCAGCAGGCGCTGGACCTCGACCCCAACTACGCCCGGGCATGGGCGGGTCTGGCGACCGTGTATGCACTGCTGGACGAGTATCAGGTATTGCCTGCGCGCGAGGCCTACCTGCGGGCCAAAGCGGCGGCCAGCAGGGCGCTGGAACTGGATCCTGCCCAAGTGGAAGCGCGCGCCGCAAGGGCGCTCGTGCGCGGCTGGTACGACTGGGACGCGCCTGGGGCGGAGCAGGATTTCAAGCAGGCCATCGCCATCAATCCGAACTACAGCGTTGCCCGCCACTGGTACGGCATGTTGCTGATGGCCGACGGCCGCTTTGAGGAAGCCCGGCAGGAATTCGAGCGAGCCTTGCTGAGCGATCCGCTGTCGAACTCCATCCCAGTGGCTATCGGCGCCAGCTACTATCATGCGCGCCAGTTCGATCAGGCCATCGCGCAATACCTGCGCGCGGTGGAGAGCCAGCCGAGATCCGCAGGGGTGCGCTTCCACCTCGGCCGGGCCTACGCGCGAAAAGGAATGCACAAAGAAGCAGTGGAGCAATTCGAAACGGGGGCTCAACTGACCGGCAGTGGCGAAGGGAGCGCTTCACTCGCCTATGGGTATGCTGCTGCCGGGCGCAAGAAGGATGCGCTGCGCACCCTGGAAGAATTGAAACGGGCCACCCGTGGCGCCTATTCGCCTTACTACGTGGCGGCGGTGTATGTGGAGCTGGGGGATACGACTCGCGCCATTGAGGAACTGGAGCGCGCATTTCAACAGCGCCTCGGCCGGCTTACCTTTCTGAAGGTAGAGCCAATGTTTGATCCGATCCGAAACGATCCCCGATTCAAAGAGCTGCTGAAGCGCATCGCTCCGCAAGCCTAATGCAGTTCAGAGCACGGGCTGGTAGCCTGTGCTACTCGCTGCGCGAGGCACTGGACCATGGCCAGTCCTCCGGCCGCCGGACCAATCCGGCCTTAACAGGATTCGATTCGATATACAGCTTTACGCGCTCGAATTCGGTCGAAGATCGAATCCAGCGGTCGTAAGACTCGTCTTGCCAGAAGCGCTGCCCCACCCGATCCAGGATTCGATTCGCAAAAAGTGCAGTTTCGCGTTTGATTCCGCGCATGAGGCGCGCCACGTGAACATTCGGTGTGAGGAGTACGTGGACGTGATTGGCCATTACAACATATGAGTGCAGGCGGTAGAAACCAAGTCGCTATTCGCCTGCCAAGAGAGCTTTGACAATGATCAGCGCGATGCGAGGATCCTTCAGCCACATAGGTCCTGTCACAGCACTATCGAGCGCACGGTCGGCATAGGCATAACGGTGGCCGGCGCTTTGCCATTTTCTTTTCTTAAGGGCCACGATGACGGAGGCAGGTAATGAGCCGTGCAAGCGCCAAGTCACAAACAGAGCACAGTTCTCGGGGTGTCAATGTGGAAGGTTTCTGGCATATATCCGATTGAATTGCACGGCGGTCTTGTAGCACAGGCTAGCAGCCTGTGCTACTGGGATGTGAAATGTTCAGAGCACAGGCTGGTAGCCTGTGCTACTGGGATGCGAAATGTTCAGAGCACAGGCTGGTAGCCTGTGCTACTGGGATGTGAAATGTTCTGAGCACAGGCTGGTAGCCTGTGCTACTGGGATGCGAAATGTTCAGAGCACGGGCTGGTAGCCTGTGCTACTGGGATGCGAAATGTTCAGAGCACAGGCTGGTAGCCTGTGCTACTGGGATGTGAAATGTTCAGAGCACAGGCTGGTAGCCTGTGCTACTGCGCAAGCTGGATGCGGAAGCGGTCGAGGAGCGCGCCGGTGCCGCGTTCGACGGCGGTGACGGCGCGCTGGTAGCTGACATAGGCTTGCAGGAGCCCTTGCTCGGCGGTGGCGAGCTGCGTCTGCGCGTCGAGGACGAAGAAAATGGTCTGCACGCCGAGCTCGTATTTGCGCTGCTCGGCTTCGAGGTTTTTCACGGCGAGGTCGCGGGCGATTTTGGCGGCGGCCATGGAAAGCTTGGCCTGCTCAAGCTGATGGATGGCGTTGCGGACTTCCAGCGTGATGGCCTGCTCGCGCGAACGAAGCGAGTACAGATCGCGGCGCTTGGAGATCATGGCGCTGCCGAGATCGGCTTCCGCGGAACGGCTGCGGATGGGCAGGCTCAGCCGCAGAGTAAAGCCGTAGCCAGGGAAATCGAAGCCACCGACCTGCTGGAGCGCGTCGCCCAGCCCGCCGCGGAGGATCGCCGGTGGCGGCGTGGGGTTTTGCTGATTACCGCCGACGCCGCTGGCGGAGTAGGAAACCGAAAAGTTCAAATCCGGCTGCAGCGAGTTGTGCGCCAGGCGGACGCTGGTGTCGTCGTTCTGAAGCTGGAGGCGGAGGGACTCCAGCTCCGGGCGCTTTTGCAGCGCGCGCTGCAATGCTTCTTGCGAATCGAGTGCGAGCAGATCGCCGGTTGGCTCGGCGGGCTGGACGAGATCGAGGTCGAGAGCGCGGATGTAGGGGTCGAGATCCGCGCCGATGGTGCGGCGGAAATCATCTTCGAGTTGCTTGAGGTTGTACTCGGCCTGAATGACGGAGACGCGGCGCGTGGCCACCTGCGATTCGGAGCGGTAGATATCCAGCGGCGGGAGCGCGCCCAGCTCCAGTTCGCGCTTGTTGCGCGCGTAGGTGGCTTCGGAGAGCTCGAGGGATTTGCGCAGCACAGCCAGGTTTTCGCGGGCCTGGACGACGCCCCAATATTGGTCAATGGCGCGCTGCACGGAATCGCTGACCTGCACTTCGAAATTGGCACGCGACTGTTTCTGGCTGCGCTGGGCAATCACGATGGGCGCGCGATTGGGGTAGAGGCCGCGGTTGCGCAGCAACGGCTGTGAAATGTTGAAACTCATGTTGGCCGAAATGGAGGGATTGACGTTGAGAAAGGTATTGGAGCTGACCGAGCGCGAGGAGTTGAAGTTGATGGTCGTGCGCGTACCGGTCTGGTACGTCTGCGCGTAGCTGGACTGGCTCTGCTGGCTGAGAGAGGAAACGATGGTGCCGCCTTCGAGCTGGCTGATGCTCGGCGTCGTGGAGCGGTTCGCGGAATACGTGGTGGTGAACAGCGGGTCGAAGGGGGCGTAGGCGCGCTTGACGGCGAACTGCGAATTTTCGTAGGTGAGCTGGTTGATGCGCACGTCGGTGTTGTTCTTGATCGTGAGCTGCACGGCGTCGTCGAGGGTGAGGCGCAACTTGCCGCCGGCGACGAAATCCTGCAAGCTCTCCGGCCCGGGAATCTGCGCGGGCGAAACGGGACGCAAAACGACGCGGCGCCAGTAGTCCGGCGTGGGGAAAGTCTGCGCGTGAGCGGATGAAGGGAAGTAGAGAAGATAGAGGAAGCAGAAGAGGTAGAGGAAGACAAGCACGCGAGAATGAAATAATCCGCTCAACTGGCGCTTCATCACAGCCCTCCCATTAAGAGAAACAACAGATTCCTCGCTACGTTCGGAATGACACCGATGGAAAGTCAGCCACTGCCTCATTCGTAGCGGATAGCCTCGACGGGGTCGAGGCGCGCGGCCTTGGTGGCCGGATAAATGCCGAAGACCAACCCCACCGAAACGGACACCAGGAACGCCAGAGCCACCGACGCGGACGTGACAATCGTGGTCCAGCCGGCCAACTGAGCAATTAAACCAGACATGGCGAACCCGAAGCCGATGCCCATGATGCCGCCGCAGAAAGAAATGAGGATGGCTTCAATCAGGAATTGGCGGACGATGTCGCGCTGGCGCGCGCCCACGGCGCGGCGCACGCCGATTTCCCGCGTGCGCTCGAGAATGCTGGCGAGCATGATGTTCATGATGCCGATGCCGCCGACCAGCAGCGAAATGGAAGCGATGGCCACCATCACCATGTCGAAAATGCGCTGCGTGCGGCGCTGCTCCGCGAGCAACTCGGCAGGAACGATGACGCTGAAGTCCCCCGTGTTGCGGTGCGATGCGTTCAGCAGGCCGCGAACCACTTCGGCGGTCTGCAAGGAATCGGCGGCGGGCTCGAGCTGCAGATAAATGCCGTCCACTTCATCGCGCATTTCGCTGCGGTTGTCTTCCAAGCGGAAAAAGGCGGCGTACAGCGGAATGTAAATGACGTTGTTGCGGTCCTGCGCGGGGACGCCGGAAATGTCGGTTTGCAGGCTGACCATCGGCGCGACCACGCCAATCACCCGAAACCATTGGTCGTTGGCCTTGACGGTCTTGCCCAGCGGGTCTTCCTGCGGAAAAAGGCTGGCGCGAGCGGCTTCGCCAAGGACGCAGACCGGTGCGGCGCGGTCACTCTCAATTTGGTCGAAGAAGCGGCCGGCGACGACGCGGAGGCCGGCGATGTTCTGGTAGGCGGGCTCGACACCATAAATGACCGGCACTTCGCGCTGCGGCTTGGGCACCATGCGCTGGGGTGTGAAGCGCTTGCGCGGTGTGGAGCTGACAATGCCGGCGACATTGGCGCGAATCACGCGGTGGTCGCGAAAGGTCAGGCCCGGCGAGGTGCGGCGGACGCGCTGCAGTTCGTCCCAGGCCGTGGCTTCCTTGGCTTCGACAATCAAGTTGCGCACGCCCAGTTGCTCGATGAAGGCCATGACCTGCTGCTGCGCGCCGGCGCCGATGGAGAGCATGGCCACCACGGCGGCCACGCCGAAAATCATGCCCAGCATGGTGAGCATCGTACGCAGCTTGTGCAGCAGCAGATTTTGAAAGCCGAGACGGAAATCAGGAATGTACTGAGCCCAGGTGCGGTGGCGCAGGGCTTCGTCGGCAGTGCGTTCGCCAATCACCGGGGAGCTCCCATGCGGATGGTGGTGCCGCCGGACGCGCCGCCGGCCGGAGCCTTGCCCGGCGGTGGCGGCTGCCCGGGCTTGACCGGCTTGGCCTCCGGGTTGACCAGCGAAACTTCGTCGTTTTCGTTGAGGCCCTCGATGGCCACCTGGCTTTCCGTGCGGTGCTTGATCTGCACTTCGCGCGGCTCGTAGCCGGTGCGCGTGCGCACGTAGGCGACGGGTTTGCCTTCCTTTTCGAAGACTGCCTGGCGCGGCAGATAGAGCGCATTCTTAATCTCATCGCCGACAATGATGACCTGCGCAGTGATGCCGGGACGAATGCCCTCGGTGACCTTTTCCAGCTCAAACGTCGCGTCAAACTTGCGCTCCGCGCCGCCGCCCCCGAAAAAGCCAGTGCGCGAGGCCATGCCGGCCACGGACTTCACTTTGCCGGACAGAATCTGCACGGGCTGCGCGTCCACGCGCACTTCCACGGGCTGCCCCGGCTTGATATTGCCGCGGTCGTTTTCGCTGACTTTGGCGAGGATTTCCATCTGCTCGACGTCGAGCACGTCGGCAATGGGACGGCCCGGAAAGACCAGGTCGCCGGGCGCTAATTCCGGCAGCACCATTCCCGTGATAAAGAAATCGGTCTGGGCGTCTTTGACGGCCACCAGCCCGCTGATGGGCGACTTCAGAATCATGTTCTTGATGTTCATCTGCGCGACATTCATATTGAGGCGGGACTTATTGCGGCGCTCCTCGAGGACCGTGAGCGCGGCCTGCTGCGTGGCGACGCGTGACTTGACGTCTTGCTCGAGCTGCGCGTAGCGGCGCTTGGCCTCTTCCAGGCTGAGCACATTCTTTTTAGCATCAATAGCGCTGACCAGTTCGTTGCGGCTGACGTCGAGCTCGGCGCGGCGCACGGCAAACTTGGCCTGGATGAGCGACACCTTGTCCTGCGCCTGCGCCACAGCGGCTTCGGCCTTGGCCTTGGTGATTTCCTGTTCGGCCTGGAGCAAATCGGAGCGGGCCTGCTCGAGGTTGTACTCCTGCTCGCTGGGGTCGAACTCCGCGACGATGTCGCCCTCGTTGACGCGCGTGCCGGTCTTCACCAGGGAAACAATTTGCAGCGTGCCGCTGACCGGTGGAGCCACCAGGTTGGAGCTGCGCGCCGGGCGCAGCTCGCCCATGGCGTACACCTTTTGCTCGATGTTGCCGCGCTTGACGCGAATGGTGGGGAGCTCTTTCTGCGAGGCGCCCATCACCGATTGCCAGTTGGCGGCCAGACCCAGCGCCGCGGCGAGCACGAGCACGATGGTGATGCCGATTCCGATTTTTTTCTTCATGCTCATGGCATGTGTCTCACGAGAAATTGGAAAGAGCCGCCCGGACGTGCGTCCCGCTGCCCTTTATTTTCCTTCCGCCTCTTCCTTAAGAGTGGGGTCGCGCAGAGCCACGCGTTCGCCCCCGCGGAGTCCCTTCAGTACGATGGCCTGGCTGACATTGCGCCGACCCAACTCGACAACGCGTTCCTCAAACTTTCCGCCAGACTGCACGTAGACCGTGCTGCGGCCATTCTTGGAAAAAATGGCTTCCAAAGGAATCAAAACCGAATTGGGCGTGCGGTCCACGGCGATGCGCGCATTGGCGCTCATGCCCGGGCGCAGGCGCGGGTCGCCCTGGTTCAACTGCACCGCCAGGTCGAAATTTTTCTGCACCGGCCAACTTGAAAAATCCGGCTTGGCCAGGGCGCTGATGACGGCGACTCGGCCGGGGAGTTCCTTGTCCGGGACGGCGTCCACGCGGACCGAGGCGGTCTGATCAACCTTGAGGCGGCCGCGGTCGGTTTCATCTACGCGGCCGGTGATGCGGATGGTGGTGAGGTCGGGAAGTTCGGCGACGGCGGCGCCTCCCCATGCGCGGTCGCCTTCGCGGAAATCGGGCGGGGAGCTGCCCGGCCCCATCATCATGCGCGCACGGAAGTTGGGCATCAGGTTGACCATGCCGGCGGAGGGCGCTTTCAAGGTGAGCGCGGCGATGCTGCGCTCGGACTGGCGCAAGTCGAACAGCGACTTGTCGCGGCGCTGCTTGCGGCTCTCCACGTCGGCGTTGGCGGCGATGCGGTCGGATTGCACGCGCTGCTCGACTTCCTTGAGTTTTTGCTCGGCGTTGAGGAGCAGCAAACGATTTTTTTCGCCTTCGATCGCGGAAAGAATTTCCGCCTTGGACAACTCGAGACGCGCGCGCTCCACGTCGTACTTGGCCTTGGCCAGTTCGGTGAGGTTTTGCTCCTCGGTCATGCGCCACGTAGCGCGCGTGCGTTCGATTTCCGCTTCGGCCTGTTTGAGGTCGGTGCGGCGCTGCTCGAATTGCCGCTGGATCTGGCTGGCGTCAAAAATGGCCACCACATCGCCGGCGTTCACCTGCGTGCCGCTGCGCGCGAGCTTGACGATGAGAATGTCGCCGGCGCCGGTGGGCGCAGTGAGCAAGACAGACTTGAGGGCCTTCACCTCGCCGCGCACTTGCACGTAGTCCACGAATTCGCCGACCTTTACCTCGGCCGTAGGCAACGATGAGCCGGCGGCGCGCGTCAGGCGCACCACGCCGAACACCGCTACGGCTACAACCACCGCGCAAACGCCGAGAACAGCCCAGCGGCGGCGGTGCCAGAGAGCGATGAGAGTGACGAACATTCTGATTTCCTAAAAACCGAAAACCTTCACCTGTCTACGACCAGACGTTACATCTTTCGCGCGACGAGCACCCCGGGGGCGATGGCCTCGCGGCGGCTGGCTTCAAAAACCACTTCCGTGTCGCTGGCGGACAGGACCTTGACGGCGACGTTTTCAAAACCGGCGCCCTTCTGGATGCGCAAATATGTCTGACCGTTCTCCACCAGCAGCGCATCGCGCGGGGCCACCAGCGCGCCGGAGCGGCGCTCGACCTCGATGTCCACCGCGGCGGAAAGGTCGGGCAGCAGGCGCGGGTCAGAGCCTTGAATGGAAAAGGTGGCGGCGAAGGTGCGCACCTTGGTGCTCATGGAGCTGGTCACGCCGATGGCGGCGAGGCGTTCCAGTTTGCCGGGCAGCACGAAATCAGGATACGCGTCGAGGTGCACTGCGATGGTCTGCCCGATGCGCAGAAAGGGCACGTCGGCCTGGTTGACGCGCGCGCGCACTTGCATGGCCGTGGGGTCCACCACTTGCAGGAAGGGCGTGCCGGGGCGCACTTCGTCGCCTTCCTGTACTTCGCTGATGCCGCCGGGCCGCCCGATGGGCGTGAACACCACAATGCCGGCGAGCGGCGAACGAATGCGCAGGCGGTCCATGTTGCGGCGCGCATGGTTCATGGCGTTGCGCGCGCGGTCGCGCTGAATTTCCACGATGCGGAGATCCGCCGTGGCGGCCACGCGCTTGAGGTCGTAGGTTTCCTTCAACTGCTGGAAACGCGCTTTGGCTTCCTCGAGGGTCTGCTGATTTTTCTCGGCATCAATGCGGGAAATGACTTCGTTCCTGCGCATCTCCAGCTCGGCGGAGGTGACGGCGTTCTCGGCTTGTTTCAACTCCGTGTCGTCGCGGGCCTGCGCGGCGGCCTGGTCGGCTTTGCGGCGCTTAATCTGCTCTTCGAAGTCGCGGAACTCCGCCTGGCGATCGAGAAAATTCTTTTCCTGGTTCTGGCGGTCGAACTCCACAAGGATTTCGCCGCGCTTCACGGTGGCGCCGGGAGCGACCAGCTTGGTGATGACCATGGAGCCGAAGCCGGGGCCGGAAAGCCGCGGGGCGGCCACGGCGCGGAACTGCACGGCTTCGACCGTGCCGTGAACGCGCAGCGTGCGCACAAATTCGCGGGATTCCACGGCAGCCGTGGCGGCGCCGGGCGTCTGGGCGGGAGCGCTGCCGCTGGCGGTGCCGCCGGGGACAGCGCGTACAGCCAAGATCATCAGCACCAACACGACGGCGCCGAGGATGGCGGCGGCCACGCGACCGCGGAACTTCATCGGCGCAGAGATTCCTTTCGTGTTGGGCGCGAAAGATTGATTGGTCATGCTAAAGAACCGCAGGGCGATCTGCCATTTCTCCAGGCGCGGCCCACCCCGCACCTAGCCCCTGCAGGCTAATGCGTTAGACGCGCCAGAGCAACATTTGGTTAATGAAAAGAGTTGCCACTAGAAAAGCAGGGGCGGGCACCGTGCCCGCCCCTGCAAGAATACTTTTGTACAGGCAGGAATGGCCTGCCGGCCGTTGCTAGCGGTGGTCGATGGGGATGTAACTCCGCTTGTCGTAGCCCAGATAGACCTGTCGCGGGCGCGCGATCTTCTGCTCGGGGTCCAGCAGCAACTCTTGCCACTGCGCAATCCACCCGGAAGTGCGTCCGATGGCGAAGAGCGCAGTGAACATGGAGGCGGGGAAGCCCATGGCCTCGTAAATCAGGCCGGAGTAGAAGTCCACGTTGGGATAGAGCTTGTGGCTGATGAAGTAATCGTCCGAGAGGGCGATGCGCTCGCATTCCAGGGCGATGTCGATCAGCGGGTTTTTGCCCATCACTTCGAAGACGTCGTAAGCAATCTTTTTGATGATCTTGGCGCGCGGGTCGTAGTTCTTGTACACGCGGTGGCCGAATCCCATCAGCAGTTTTTCCTTGGCCTTCACGCGCTTGATGTAGTCCGGCACGTTTTTCACCGAGCCGATTTCCCGCAACATGAGCAGCACTTCCTCGTTGGCGCCGCCGTGCAGCGGGCCGTAGAGGGCGGCGGTGGCCGCGGCGATGGCCGAGTAGGGATCCACGTGCGAGCTGCCCACCGAACGCATGGCGTTGGCCGAGCAGTTCTGCTCGTGGTCGGCATGCAGAATAAAGAGTACATCCAGCGCATGCTCCAACACCGGGTTGGGCTTGTACTTCGCTTCCGTGGTGCGGAAGAGCATGTTCAGGAAGTTGCCGGCGTAGGACAGGTCGTTATCCGGATAGGCCAGCGGCATGCCCAGGCTATGACGGTAGGCGAAGGCCGAAAGCGTGGGCATTTTGCCGATCAGGCGAAAGGTCTGCTTGCGGCGGGACTCCGGATCGAAAATGTTCTTGGCATCCTTATAGAAGGTAGAGAGCGCCGCGACGGTGGAAATGAGAATGCCCATGGGATGGGCGTCGTAGTGGAAGCCGTCGAGGAACTTGCGGATGGACTCGTGGATGAACGTGTGGTGGGTGATGTTCCAGGTCCACTCGTCCAATTGGGCGCGCGTGGGCAGCTCGCCGTGCAGGACCAAATAGGAAGTCTCCAAATAGCTGCTCTTCTCGGCCAGTTCTTCGATGGGGTAGCCGCGGTACATCAGGATGCCGCGGTCGCCGTCAATGTAGGTGATCTTGCTGATGCACGACGCCGTGTTGGTGAACGCGGGATCGTACGTCATCATGCCGAAGTCTTCCGCATCCACCTTGATCTGGCGCAGGTCCATGGCGCGGATCGTGCCATTCTTGATGGGAAGTTCGTAGGTCTTGCCGGTGCGGTTGTCGGTGATGGTGAGGGTGTTCTGGCTCATCGGTGACGCCTCGGTGGAAGTTGGGACGGGCGCCGTGGTGACAGGTGACATGACGCCACTCTCTGGACGGGCGGCGGTTGCGGGCGCCCTCACCAGCCCGGCCGTTGTTCCGCCTCCACTCTACAACGAGTGCCGCCCGAAAGAAAAGAGCAAGGGGAATCCCTTGGCATTGCAAATCGCAGAGAGTTCACTATCATGGGCCGCGCGGGCGGTTCACTGATGCCACAGATGGGTGCCGACCGGCAAAGGCGCAATCAACCATGAAATCGAGACTGGCGTTTTTTCTCGCGGTGCTGAGCTTGGGGACGTGCATGGCTCTATTGGCGCAGAGTGGTGCGAAGGCGCCGCAGAAGTCTTCGGCCACAGCACCGTCTTCCTCCGCAACTCTGGCGCTAACGAATGGGCGCATCTGGACAGGCAATCCTGCGCAGCCGTGGGCCGAAGCAGTCGCCGTCGCCGGAGAAAAAATTGTCGCCGTGGGCACCGTCGCGCAAATCGCCGCGTTAAGCGGCCCACAAACGCAGCGCGTAGATTTGCGCGGCGCGTTCGCCATGCCCGGGTTCAACGACGCGCACATTCATTTCGGCGGCGGCGCGCTGCGCCTAACGCAACTCGACCTGAACGACTCGAACTCGCTCGCAGAAATGCAGTCGCGGCTGAAACGCTTCGCCGCGGAAAACCCTACCGCGCAATGGATCCAGGGCTACGGCTGGCAGTATTCGTGGATTTCCGGCGGGCTTCCCACGCGCCAGGACCTCGACAAGATCGTCGCGGACCGGCCGGTGTATCTGGCTGCGTACGACGGGCACACCGGCTGGGCCAACAGCAAAGCTCTTGAACTCGCCGGCGTGAACGCACAGACGAAGTATTCGGGCTACGGCGAAGTCGTTCGCGACGCCAGCGGCGAGCCGACCGGCGTGCTGAAAGAAGGCGCTCAAAGTTTGGTACGCAGCAAGATTCCTTCGCCCACGCGCGAGCAACAACTCGATGCGCTGCGACGCGGCCTGAAGCTGGCCGCATCGCTGGGCATCACCAGCATCCAGAACGCCCACGGCGACCGCAACGATGTGGAGTTGTACAAAGAATTGCTCGACCGCGGCGAGCTGACGCTGCGTGTCGGCGTGGCCATGTCCGTCCGCCCAACAACCTCCCAGGCCGACCTGGAGAAAATTGCAGGGGTAGCTCGGGAATTTTCCGGGTCGCGCTTGCGCGTGGGCGCCATCAAGATTGTGGCTGACGGCGTCATCGAATCCCACACCGCGGCCATGCTCGCGCCGTACTCCGACCGGCCGGACACTTCCGGGAACTCGCCCTACACCCAGGAACAACTAAACAACATCGTGGCTTGGGCCGACGCAAAAGACTTGCAGGTGTACATCCACGCCATCGGCGACCGCGCCGTGCGCATGGCGCTGGATGCCTTCGAGTTTGCGGAAAAAACAAACGGCAAGAGAGATTCGCGCTTTCGCATCGAACACATCGAGACGATTGACGCGGCGGACATCCCACGCTTTGCGAAGCTCGGCGTGCTGGCTTCGATGATGCCCATCCACGCCGACCCGGGGACGAATGAGATGTGGCTGCGCGCGGCCGGACAGGAGCGTGGCACGCGGGCGTTTGTCTGGCAGCGGCTGCTGCGCGCTGGCGCCACGCTGGTGTTTTCCTCCGACTGGCCCGCGGCCATCAGCGTCAGCCCTATTCGCGCTTTGCACTGCGCCTTGAACCGGCAAACCACCGACGGCAAGCCGCCGGGCGGGTGGGTGCCGGAAGAACGCGTTTCTCTCGACACGGCGCTGTCCGCATACACCCGCGGCGGAGCGTTTGCGGAATTCCAGGAAAAATCTCTCGGCACCCTCGAGCCGGGGAAATGGGCTGACCTCATCGTGCTCAGCGCCGACCCGTTCAAGATGAAGTCCCCAGAACTGCACACGCTGCGCGTGGTCCAGACAATCTTCAACGGACAAGCTGTGTACAAGGCCGCACCCTAGCGGCGCCTTCCCCGGAGGGGAGGGCGGCCTTCCTCTCAAAAAAAACATGTTGCAATATTTAGCAACATGTGTATACTGGCTTGGCTGGGTGCCCGGGAGCGGACGCCGCGCCTGCTTCAATTGCACCCCGCAGGAGAAAGAAGCAATATGAAATATGCCGCATCGCTCGCCCCCTTCCCGCGCCCGCCGCAACGCGCCATGAAGCTTCCGAAAGAGCGCGAAATGCTGTACCGCATGCAGGCCGCCATCTGCCGCGTGCTGGCCCATCCGCGCCGGTTGCAAATCCTCGACCTGCTGGCCGGCGGAGAAAAATCCTCGCAGGAACTGCAACGCGAGCTAGGCATCAGCAAGATGAATCTCTCGCAGCACCTCGCGCTGATGAAACACGCTGGACTCGTGGAATCGCGCACAGAAGGCCGCGCGGCGCTGCACCGCCTGGCGTTCCGCGAAATCAAGGACGCCTGCGGGATGATCCGCAGCGTGCTCGCCGCGCGGCTCGAGCGCGGATCGGAGCTGGCGAGATCGCTCAGGTAGCAGGTTTCAGGTGCCAGAAATCAGGTGTCAGGGAAACAGCAGCAAAGAGAGACTTGAGATGAACACAAGAAAATCGAAATTGCGGACACTTATTCTCGTCGCATCGCTGCTCAGCGGCGCTGCCAGCGTGCGTGCTCAAGTTGCCGCAGCGCAAGGCGAGGCCTTCACGCTGGAGCAGGCCGTGCAAACGGCACTGGCGAAAAACCCTGCGTTGAAGGCGCAGGCGGAGGAGTCGAGCGTGGCGCGGGCGCAGACGGCGCAGGCGCGCGCGGCATGGCTGCCGCGCGTGGATTTCTCGCAGAGTTTTCTGCA
>JAMCWK010000068.1 GCA_023481105.1 Acidobacteriota bacterium
GGCTCCATCTGCTTGGGGGCGAGATGCCGGATGATGTTCTCCACCATCACCACCGCGCCATCGATGATGAGGCCAAAATCAATCGCTCCGAGACTCATCAAGTTGCCCGACACGCGGCTCTCCACCATGCCCGTGATGGCGAAAAGCATCGAGAGCGGAATGGCCAGCGCAACGATTAGCGCGGCCCGCAGATTGCCAAGCAGAGCAAAGAGAACAACCACCACGAGCAGCGCGCCCTCGAACAGGTTCTTCTCGACCGTGTGCAGAGTGCGGTTCACCAAGTCGGAGCGATTGTAGAGCGGACGCACTTCCACGCCCGGCGGCACTTTCTCCTGGATATGCGCGAGCTTGGCGCCCACGTCGCGCGCGACGATGCGACTGTTGCCGCCGGCCAGCATCAACGCGCCGCCGATGACGGCTTCGTCGCCGTTCGCCGTGGCCGCGCCGGTGCGATAGCTTGACCCGATAGCGACTTGCGCCACGTCTTGCACCAGCAACGGCTGCGCTGAACCGGCAAATTTGAGCGAGATACCGGCGATTTCTTCCGCTGTGCTGACGCGGCTGCTGGCACGAATCACAATTTGTTCGCCGCCAATCTCAACCAATCCGCCGCCGACGTTTTGGGTATTTTCACGAACCTTCTCCGCAAGTTCCTCGACCGTCAGGCCCACACTCGCGAGTCGCGCGAGATCCGGCATGACGACAATTTGCCGTTCGTAGCCCCCGGACGTATTCACCTCGGCAACACCCGGCGTGCTGCGGAGCAACGGGCTGATGACGTATTCCTGAATCTGTTTCAGCGCCATGAGCTGCTCGTAACGGCTGGCTGCTCGGTTCGTCGCGTCGGCCTTGAACTCGACGGCATACTAGAAAATCTCGCCCAGCGCCGTGCTGATGGGCGCAAGCCGGGGCTGCAAGCCCGGCGGCAATTTCTCCGCCGTGCTCAACAGGCGTTCGCTCACCAGTTGCCGCGTGCGGTAAAGGTCCACGCCGTCCTCGAAGGTCATCCGCACTTGCGACAATCCGAATTTCGACAGCGAGCGCAATTCAATCATTCCCGGCAGCCCGGCCATCTGACTTTCGATGGGCAGCGTGACCAGTTTTTCGATTTCCTCCGGCGCAAGCGCGGGAACGGCCGTGTTGACGAGCACCTGCGGATTGGTGATGTCGGGCACCGAGTCAATCGGCAACCGCGCCGCCGACCACACCCCCACGCCGATGAGAATCAGCGTGGCGAGCAACACTAACGCGCGCTGACGAAGCGACAGTTCGATAGATTTCAGGACCATGCTATTTCCCCTTGGCAGGCACAGCGCAGCACGCCTGTCCCCCTTTGACCGCCGCGAGTTCCGTCATCCACAGCGACATCACCGGTTGCAGCACCACCTGGTCGCCTGCGTAAAGGCCGTCTTTGATTTCCACGAAGTCAGCGCTCGCCGCTCCGATCTTGACCGGCGTGCGAACGAGATGCTCGCCGCTGACCGTATAAACCGAGTAGCCATCGCTGCATTGCAGAAGCGCGGAGCGCGGAATGGAGGCGACCCTCTCGCTTGAATCCAGCGCGATCGCCGCCTGCAAGAATGTGCCAACTGTCGGGCCGGCGGATGCACCCGGAATTTCGGCCAGCACTTCAATCATGCCCGTTGCCTTCAGCAACTGGTCGCGCAATCCGGTCACCTTTCCGCTGAAGCTCTTCCCGTCGCTCGCATGAATCTGCAATGACTGACCGGGCTTCAGCAACTTCGCCTGCTCCGGCGCAATCGCACCGCTCGCGAGACTGGCATGATCGTCCGCCTGGTAAACGCGCAGTTGCACCTCGATGGTTGCGGCAACTTTCTGCTCCGCGACTTCGACCGTCTTCACTCCCAGCGACCGCCGGGTGTCTTCGGGCACAAGCAATCCCTTCTTGGCGCTGAACGTCGGGCCAAGGATGACGGTTTCCTCGACGGCTGCCGAGCTTGCGACCTTTGGCTGACAGCCTGCGAACAGTAGCCCAATCACCGTCGCAAACGCTGCCAGGGAGATTCGTTCGATGGCTTTCATTTCTCTTCCTCCTGCATTGTGGCCAGCGACGGCTTCAGGCCGGTGAGTAGTTCCAGATTCTGCGCCGCTTCGAGCGCCTCCTTCTTCGTGTCCAACAGACTCTCCACCGCTTCGAGGTATTGCTTTTGCAGTTCAACAAACGTGGCAATCGGGACTGCGCCCAGTCGATAGTGGCGATCGCCCAGGTCCGCCGCCTCTTTGAATTGTTCCACGGAATCGGGCCGCCATCTTCCCATCTCGCGCACTTTGGTTTCATAGGTCAGCGCGGCTTCCACAACCTTGCGCTTGATTTCGCGCGCCGTGACGTTCAGCGATACTTCTGCCTGCATCTGCCGCGCCACCGCCGTCTCGATGTTTCCCTTGTTCCGATTCCACAACGGCAGCGGCAGCGAAACGCCCAGCCCGATGACACGCTCGCGGTCGCCCGCATTTTCTTCAGAGATCGTCGGCCCGACGGAAATGTCCGGGAAGCGCTCATTCTTCGCGAGATCCACGCGGAAGCCTTGTTGCGCCAGTTCCACCGCGCGCACCCGCAGCTCGAAATTGTTCGCGTGCGCCAGCGCCGTGAGCATGGCCACGCTCTCCGCCGGACGGAAGGCTATTGCGGTCTGGCTCACCGCGAGCCGAGTGGCCGGTGGAACGCCGCGCAGTTGATTCAGTTCGAGCAACGCGGATTGCGCGGCCAGCGTGGCATCGCTCGCCCTGCGTTGCATCGTGAGTTCCGTCGCCTCGATGACGCGGATTTCGAGCAACGGCGTGAGTCCCGCCGGATCACGTTGCACCAGCACTTCGCGCAACGCTTTAAACCTTTCCGCCACTTCGCGTGCCGCTGCCGCTTTCTCCTGCGCGGCAAACAACCCGTAAGCCAGCGTCCGCACCCGCCCGGCCAGCGCGAGTTTGAAACGCGCGTAGCCAAGTTCGGCGAGTTCAATGTCTCGGTTGGCAATAGCCTTGCGGAGTCCGATGCGCCCCGGCGATTCAAACGGCTGCACAACTGACACCGACCACGCGACGCCTTCGGCGCTCAAGCCGCCACTACGCACGGTCTTGTTGCCCACGCTGCCGCTCACTTCGGGATTGGCGAGCAGGCCGGCGGTCTTGCGCCCGCCTTTCGCGGCAAGAATTTCCGCCTCGTAGAATTTGAGTTCGGGATTCCCCGTGAGCGTTTCCGCGACCAGAGTGTCCAGCGTCGCGGCGTTTGTGGACGTTACTGCTACTGGAGCTTCATTCGTTT
>JAMCWK010000127.1 GCA_023481105.1 Acidobacteriota bacterium
AGAAACATTTCGTCTTCGTTGTCGTGGTGATGCCAGAGGAATTCGCCCTGGAACTTCACCACCTTGACGAGCGAGTCGTTGACCTGGCCCACGATTTTCGGGCTCCAGTATTCGCTCACCCGCGCCAGTTTTTCCGCCAGGTTAATCTTGTCCATTGGCAGCTCGCTACAATTTCTGCACCAGTGCACTCACGCCTTCGAGCGCGCGCCGCGTCGTCTCCGGTTTTGTTGTTTCCGCATAGACGCGCAGCATTGGCTCGGTGCCCGACGCGCGCAGCATCACCCAGCCGATTTCGCCGAGATACACCTTGACGCCGTCCATGTCTTCTTTTCGCACGACCGGCCAGTCGAGCACACGGTCCAATTTGGAGCGGCTGAAATATTCGATGGCCTTTTCTTTTTGCCCGGGCTTCAGCGTGAGATCCACGCGGCCGTAGTGATGCTCGCCGAATTCAGCGTGCAGCATGCGGACGAGTTCGCCGAGATTTTTGCCGTGCCACGCCATCACCTCCGCGAGCAGCAGCGCGCAGACCGTGGCGTCGCGCTCCGGAAGATGGAGTTTCGTGCCGATGCCGCCGCTTTCCTCGCCGCCCAACAGGATGTCGCGCTCCAGCATCAGCTCGCAAATGTACTTGAAGCCGACAGGCGTCTCGTAAAGTTCCCGTCCGTACTTCGCGGCAATCTTGTCCACCATCTTTGTCGCCGTAAACGTCTTGGCCACGTCGCCGGAAAGTTTTCGCGTGCCCGCCAGGTGCCACAGCAGAATGGAAAAAATCTGGTGCGGCGTGATGAACGTGCCATCGCGGTCCATCGCGCCGATGCGGTCGCCGTCGCCGTCGGCGCAAAAGCCACCGTCGTAGCCACCCTTCATGACGGCCTGCCGCAGCGCTTCGACGTGCGGCTCGATGGGCTCCGGGTTCACACCGCCGAAAAGCGGGTCGCGCGTGCCGCGGATTTCATCGCACGTCACGCCGTGCTTGGTGAGGATTTCGCGCAGCAGCCCTTGCGCCGCGCCGTGCATGGGGTCCACGCAAAAACGGAATTTCGCAGCGCGCAGGCGGTCCCAGTCCACTAATTTTTCGAGCGCTTCGAGATATGGCGCACGCACGTCGAGCGAGTGGATCAAATCTTTGCGCGGGGGAAGCGCGGGAGCGCCGTCGGCGAGCACGCGCGCGAGTTCCGCTTCAATTTGTGCAACGATCGCCGGAGAAGCCGAACTGCCGTAGCTGGCCTTGTACTTCACGCCGTTCCATTTGTACGGGTTGTGGCTCGCGGTAATCACCACGCCGCCGGCTGCGCCGCGCAGCCGCACCAGCAGCGAAATCGCCGGCGTGGGACAGAAGGAATCCGCCAGCCACACCGGCGTGCCGGTGGCGGCAATGATTTCCGCGGCGATGCGCGCAAAGCGCTCCGAGCCGTAGCGCGTGTCGTAGCCGACGAGCACGCCGTTTTGCGCTTTTTCGCAGCGCACGACGTAGCGCGCAATCGCCTGCGCCACCTTGCGGACATTTTCGTCCGTGTAGTCCTCGGCGATTACGCCGCGCCAGCCGTCGGTGCCGAACACAATCTGCGACATACGCAGGGAAGTATAAAGGAAGGAGTGGAGGGAGAGGAAGTAAAGGAGGTAGAGGAGGTAGAGGAAATGCGAATTACAAAAGTTGCTTACGCTTGTTTTCCTCGAGCCACTTCACGATTTTGCCGACGTCCTGCGCGCGATCGCGCGGGCAGATGAGCAGCGCGTCGGGAGTTTCCACAATAATCAATTCACTTACGCCGACGGTGGCCACAAATTTTTCCGGGCTCCACACCAGGTTTCCGAAAGCGTCCAGCGCGAGGTGCGCCCCGACGGAGACATTATCTCCGGCGGCTTTCGCTTGCAGTTCATACACTGCGGCCCACGAGCCGATGTCGCTCCAGCCGACCTCCGCGGGCAGAACTAGCACGCTCTGCGGCTCGCCCGGCTGCGTGGCGCGCTCCATCACCGCGTAGTCCACGGAAATATTCTCGAGCTTTGGATAAATCCGTTTCAGCGCGGCCGTGTAGCGCCGCGTGCCGATAGTGTCGGCCAATCGCATCAACGCATCGTGAGTCACCGGCAGATGTTTCTTCAGGCGCTCGAGGAATGTCGAGACGCGCCAGAAAAACATGCCGGCATTCCAATAGTAGCGCCCCGACGCGACGTATTCCTTCGCCGTGTCCTGCGCCGGCTTCTCCGTAAAGCGCCGCACGCGAAACACCGGCGAGCCGAACACGTCCGGTACCGCGTCCGCGCATTCAATGTAACCGTATCCAGTTTCGGGGCCAGCCGGGGGAATGCCCAGCGCGACGAGGTAGCGTCCCTGGCCGGCCACCTCCAGCGCCGCCGCAACAATCTTGCGATACACATCAGCGTGGGCAATGAAGTGGTCCGCGGGCAGCACAGCCATCAGCGCGTCACTGGACTGCTGCGCCAGATGCACGGCGGCAAGCCCAATCGCCGCGGCAGTGTTCCGGCCAACCGGCTCCGCCAGAACGCGCGATGATGCAATTTGCGGAAGTTGCTTGCGCACTGCGGCCGCCTGCTCGGTGTTTGTCACCACCCATACACGCGACGCCGGAAACAACGGCCGAAGCCTCTCTACCGTCTGCGCCAGCATCGTTTTCTTGCCGACAATATTCAGCAACTGCTTGGGCGTGCGCGTGCGGCTGCGCGGCCAGAAGCGCGTGCCGCGTCCTCCGGCGAGGATGATGGCGTGCGCCTGCAGTTTTTCGCTTGTGCTCATGGAAACACGATCCGCGACCACTGATCTTCGCCTACTCGCTGCTCCTGCAGCCGCGCGACGAAGTCCCGCAAAATATCCGGTACGTACGTGCGCAACAACGACGTGTTTTTGTCCGGCGAAAGTTGATACGCACCCAGCGTCGCCGGCAGCAGCCACACTTGCGCCGCGCCGTACTCCAGCCGCTCGTGGCCGCACTCAATCTGGCCGCTGCCCTCGAGGAAAATAAGCAGCTCGAAGCGTTCGCGCGACGTCACCGCGCCGACGCGCGCGGAAAGATCCCAGCGCTCGGAGGCAAAGTAGCGGCACGCGGCGAAATACGTTTCCGTCAGTGTGCCATGGTCCGTCGCGCACGGGGCTAGCTTGCCGCCGCTTTGCGCGCCGAAATTCGTGACCGCCAGCGCCTTTTCGATGTGCAGCGGCCGCGCTTTGCCCGCAGCGTCTTTGCGATTGTAATCGTACACACGATAGGTGATGTCCGAATTCTCTTGAATTTCGCACAGCACCAGTCCCGGGCCGATGGTGTGCATCGTGCCGGCGGGAACGTACACGGCTTCGCCGGCGTGCAGCGGAATCCGCCGCAGGCAGTTTTCCGCCGTGCCCTCCGCGATGGCGCGGCGAAAACTTTCCGGCGTCGTGCCTGGCTTCAAGCCCACCAACACCTCTGCGCCTTCGCACGCTTCAATCGCGTACCACATTTCCGTCTTGCCTATGCCGCCCTGTGTCGCTTCATGCTCGCGCGCGTAGGTGTCGTCAGGGTGCACTTGCACGGAGAGAATCTGTTCCGGAAAAAGAAACTTCACCAACAACGGAAACGCCGTGCCAGTGTTCATCCGCGTACCGGCCCACTCCGGCGGCATGGCGCGCCACGCGTCGGCCATCGTGCGCCCGGCGTAGGGTCCCGACGCGAAGCGGCACTCATTTCCCGTCAGCCAGACTTCGCCGATGGGCTCGGGCAGATTCGTCTTATCCGGGAAAAGTGGGGCGAGCGTGCGCGCGCCCCAGATGCGCGGCACGAATTGAGGCTCGATGCGCGCCGGAACGGGTTTCACGGGGCCGCGCTCGCGGACTGAAAGAATCGCCCGAACCGTTTCAAGCCTTCCTCGATGCGTTCCATGGACGTGGCGTATGACAGGCGCAAGTAGCCGGCCGCGCCGAAGGCCTCGCCCGGGACCACGGCGATGTGTTCCTTTTCGAGCAATTGCTTGGCTAGCTCGGCGGTGCTCTGAATGCCCGTGCCGAGCAGCGCGTCGAAGTTCGGAAACACGTAGAACGCGCCTTGCGGTTCCGCGCAAGTAATTCCGCGGATGGCGCGCAGCCCGGCGATGATGCGCTCGCGCCGCTTAGCGTACTCCGCGAGCATCGCGCCCACCGATTCCATCGGCCCCGTCAACGCCTCCACGGCGGCGTGCTGCGCGATGGAGGTCGCGTTCGACGTGGACTGGCTTTGCAGCTTCACCATCGCTTCCACCAGCGGCGCCGGCGCCAGCGCGTAGCCCACGCGCCAGCCGGTCATCGAAAATGTTTTCGAGCACGAGCCGATGGTGATGAGGTGCGGCTTGGAGTCCGCAACGCTGGCAATCGAATACGGCCGCGCCTCGCCGTACACGAAATGGGAGTAGCATTCGTCGGAGAGCAGCCACACGCCGCGGCGCTTGCAAACTTCGTAGATGCGCAGGAATTCATCCGGCGGCACCACCGCGCCCGAAGGATTGCACGGCGAATTCAGAATGAGGATGCGCGTGCGCGGCCCGATGGCGCGGTCCACCTGTTCGGCACGCAGACGGAAGCCGTCCTTTGCTTCCGTCTTGATGTATTCCGGCCGGCCACCGGCGTATTTCACGATGTCCGGAAAGCTCACCCAGTAGGGCACGGGGATGAGCACTTCGTCGCCCGGATTAATGAGCACGTTGATGGCGTTGAAAATGGCGTGCTTGCCGCCGACGCTGACAACGCACTCATTTGGCGCGTAGGTGGAGCCGAACTGCGCCGTGTGCCAGTCGCAAATCGCTTTGCGCAACGGCGCGATGCCCGCCGTGGGCGTGTACTTAGTCAAGTTTTTCTCGAGCGCAGTGATGGCGGCGCGCTTGATATGCTCCGGAGTAGGGAAGTCCGGTTCGCCGGGGCCGAAGTCCACCACGTCAATGCCGCGCGCTTTGTACCGCTCCGCTTCGGCCATCACAGCGAGAGTGGGCGAAACGGCGATGGCGTTGATGCGCTCGGCAAGTTGCACGGTGAGGCTCCTAGGTTACTTTGGCGCGGATGCGTTCTTCCACCAGCGGCGGCACAAGATCCTTCAACGGCCCGTGCAGGCGCGCGACCTCGCGCACCAGCCGCGAGCTCAGGTAGCTGTACTTCACCGACGGCATCATGAACACGGTCTCGATGTTCGGCTCCATCTTGCGGTTCATCATGGCCATCTGCAGCTCGTACTCGTAGTCGGAAATGGCGCGGATGCCGCGCAGCAGCGCCTGCGCTTTGCGCCGGCGCGCGTATTCCACCAGCAGGCCGTCAAAGACGTCCACCTCGACGTTGGCCCACGGCCGGGTCACTTCGCGCAACATCTCCACGCGCTCCGGCACACTGAACAGCGGATCTTTTTCCAGGTTTTGCAACACAGCCACCACCAGGCGGTCGAAGAGCTTCGAGCCGCGCTCGATCAGGTCGAGGTGGCCGTTGGTGACGGGGTCGAACGAGCCCGGATAGATGGCCAGCACTTGCTTCATCTCGGCTGCGCTCCTCCGCGCGGCCATTCTAACTCAGAGCGCTTGGCACCCGCCGTGAAAAAATCATTTGCTGGGCTTGCGAGCGCAGCAATTGATTTCCTGACTGCTTACTCGGTTTTCTGCTTTGAGTTCAGCCCACTTTTGCCGCGACAGATTCTTGCCACGCGGTCGCATATCTGTTTGCCACTTCACGTACCCGGCGCAGCCGCTCGACCCGCCAATCTGTCGCTTCGCTGTACTGCATTTGACCAATGGGACTAAACTAGTCGTGATTTAATATGCTCTAATGATTGGACTTGCTGTGAATTTCTGCTCTTGACACGAACGCGCAGTCGGCGTAATATTCATATGCGACTGAATCAGTCGTATTGCATATGCTGAAGCTATCAAAGAAAGCGGACTATGGACTCATCGCCTTGCGGCACTTGGCCACGCATTACGGCAAGGGTTCCTTTAGCGCGTCGGACATCGCAGAGACTTACTGCATCTCTTCGCCGTTGCTGGCCAAAGTTCTGCAAAAGCTGGCGCGGCACGGTTTGGTGGCTTCGCGACACGGCTCCAGCGGCGGTTACACGCTGGCAAGAAAACCGTCTGAGATCTCCGCACTGGAAGCTATCAGCGCCATCGAAGGGCCACTGTTCATCACGTCCTGCACGACGAACCGCGGCGACTGCGAGCAGACCGCGAAGTGCACGGTGCGCGAGCCGCTGCGCAAGGTGAACGACAGCATTTTGCAGGTGCTCAGCACCGTAACGATTTCCCAGATTGCGGAAGAGCCGCGCGGCTCTTCCGTCGTCGAATTGCGAGTCTAGGAGAAACGCATGGCCGTCAAACTCCCCATCTACATGGACTATCACGCCACCACGCCGGTTGACCCGCGTGTGCTGGAAGCGATGCTTCCGTACTTTGCGCAGAACTTCGGCAACGCCGCCAGCCGCAACCATGCCTTTGGCTGGACCGCCGAGGAAGCGGTGGAGAACGCCCGCGCGCAGATTGCCAGCCTGGTTGGCGCGTCGCCCAAAGAAATTATTTTCACCAGCGGCGCCACCGAGTCCAACAATCTCGCCATCAAGGGCGTCGCGGAGATGTACCGCGAGAAGGGCAACCACATCATCACGCAGGTGACCGAGCACAAGGCCGTGCTGGACACCTGCAAGCGCCTGGAGAAGGCCGGCTGCGAAGTCACCTACCTGCCCGTCGAAAAAGACGGCCGCATCAGCCTCGACGACCTCCGCCGCGCCATCACTCCGAAGACGATTCTCATCTCCATCATGTACGCCAATAACGAAATCGGCGTGGTGCAGCCCATTGTGGAAATTGGCAAAATCGCGAAGGAAAAGGGCATCTTCTTCCACGTGGACGGCGTGCAGGCCGTCGGCAAAATCCCTGTGGACGTGCAGAAGGACAACATTGATCTGCTCTCCATCTCCGCACACAAACTGTACGGTCCCAAGGGCGTTGGCGCGCTGTACGTCCGCCGGCGCAATCCCCGCGTGCAGCTTGCCGCCATCATTGACGGCGGCGGGCACGAGCGCGGCATGCGCTCCGGCACGCTGAACGTTACCGGCATCGTGGGCTTCGGCAAGGCCTGTGAGCTTTGCCAGCAGGAAATGGCCGCGGAATCCGAACGCTTGCGCCGCCTGCGCGACCGTCTGAAGGACAACTTCTTCGGCAAGCTGGACGAGATTTTCATCAACGGCTCGATGGAGCATCGCCTGCCGCACAACCTGAACATCAGCTTCGCTTACGTCGAAGGCGAATCGCTGTTGATGGGCATCAATGACGTGGCCGTCTCCAGCGGCTCGGCCTGCACCTCGGCCACGCTCGAGCCCAGCTACGTGCTGAAGGCTCTGGGCGTCGGCGAAGACCTCGCGCACACTTCGATTCGCTTCGGCCTCGGCCGCTTCACCACGCAGGAGGAAGTGGATTACGTCGCCGACCGCGTCATCGAGACCGTCGTGCGCCTCCGCGAGCTGTCTCCGCTGTACGAGATGGCCAAGGAAGGCGTGGACATCAGCAAGATGCAGTGGAGCGCCAGCGCCGCCAGCGAACACTAGTCGGCGCGGAGAAGAATTTAGTTCGTGATCTGAACGAAGAGGAGCAAACGCATCATGGCTTATTCAGACAAAGTCGTAGACCACTACAACAATCCGCGGAACGTCGGCTCGCTCGACAAGAACGATCCCAACGTGGGCACCGGCCTGGTCGGCGCCCCCGAGTGCGGCGACGTCATGAAGCTGCAGATGAAGGTCAATCCGCAGACCCAGGTCATCGAGGAAGCCAAGTTCAAGACCTTTGGCTGCGGCTCGGCCATTGCCAGCTCCTCGCTCGCCACCGAGTGGGTGAAGGGCAAGACCGTCGAGGAGGCCCTGGCGATTAAGAACACCGAAATCGTCAAGGAACTCAGCCTCCCGCCGGTGAAGATTCACTGTTCGGTGCTGGCCGAGGACGCCATCAAGGCCGCACTGAACGATTGGAAGAAGAAGCAAGCCAGCGCCGCCGAGCAGCCCGCCGCCGCTGCGCAGCAGTAAGCGAACCGCCGCCCGGGAAAGGGGCGGGTTCCGGCCGCCGCAGCCGGTGCCCGCGCAAAGAATGATGATTCACATTACAGAAAAGGCTGCGGAGCATATCCGCAAGCTTTTGGTGAAGGAAGGCGTGCCCGCGGCGTCCGGCGGGTTGCGCGTTGGCGTGCAGGGAGGCGGCTGCTCCGGCTTGTCCTACGCCATGCGCCTGGAAACGCAGGTCCGCGACCGCGACAAAGTCTTTGAGGAAAATGGCGCGCGCATTTTCGTGGACCCCAAGAGCTTCCTGTATTTGAGCAACACCACTCTCGATTACCAGGAAAGCCTGATGCACCAGGGATTCGTATTCCAGAATCCTCAGGCCACGCGCTCCTGCGGCTGCGGCAGCTCCTTCACCGCCTAACATTGAGCGATTGTATGAATGCGCGATTGTTTGATTGCGAAGCCACAACACTGCCCCAAGATCCTAAATCACTCAATCACCAATCACTCATCTTTTCCGCGGGTGGTTTGCCCGCGAATCACAAATTGTGACGATGACTGCTATCACCAAAAAAGGGACTGTCTGCTGGCGCTGCCACGCTCCGCACTCCGGCGGGCATTTCTGCGCCGCTTGCGGCAAGATTCAGCCCCTGGCCCGCGGCACGGACTACTTTGCTTTCTTCGGACTGCCGCAAAAACTCTGGCTGGACTGCGCGGAGCTCGAAAAACTTTTTCACCAGTTGAGCTGGAAGCTGCATCCGGATAACTTTGTGCGCGCCGGCGAATACGAGCGCGAGCTATCGCTGGAGCGCTCCTCGCAACTGAACGACGCCTACCGCGCCCTGCGCGACCCCGTAGCCCGCGTTGAATATTTGCTGGCACATGCGGGCATGCGCAAGGAAGGCGCCGCGAAACAACAGGCGCCGCCGGAATTGCTGGAAGAAGTCTTCGAGCTGAACGAATCACTGGACGAATTGCGCACCGCACGCGCCTCCAGCACCGATGACAGTCACCTGGCTTCATTGAAGCAGCACCTCGAGGCGGAAGAAAGAAAGTTGGAAACCAAGCTGCGCGAAGTGGACGAGGAGTTGAAACGCATCGCTACCGAATGGGACGCCGCTTTCGACGCCGGCGCGGATCAATCGCAACGCAAAGCATTGATGTCCCGAATGAATGACGTACTGAATCGTCGCAGTTACATCCGCAACCTCGTCGCGAACGTGCAGAAAGAATTGGCGGAGGCTTGATGGCCCGCACCGTCGGCATCGATCTCGGCACCACGTACAGCCTCGTGGCGTACGTCGCGGATGGCCTCCCGCGCGTCATTCCCGGGCCGTATGGCTCACCGCTGTGCCCCTCTGTAGTTAGCGTGGACGCCGACGGCAGCGTCGTGGTCGGCGAACCGGCGCGCCGCCGTTTGCTCACGCAGTCCGACCGCACCATATATTCCGCGAAGCGCCTGATGGGACGCGGCGTCGCCGACGTGCAGGACGAGCTGAAGCTTTTTCCGTTCCGCATTGATCCCGACAGCCAGCACGTCATCCGCGTGCGGCTCGGCGACCGCGTCTTCACCGCGCCGGAAATTTCCGCTTTCATTCTCCGCGAGCTGAAGAGCTGGGCGGAAGATTTTTTCAAGGAGCCGGTGGAGCGCGCCGTCATCACCGTGCCTGCGTATTTCAACGACGCGCAGCGTCAGGCCACCAAGGACGCCGGCCGCCTGGCGGGACTCGAAGTGCTGCGCCTGGTCAACGAGCCTACGGCTGCGGCGCTCGCCTACGGCCTGCACGAAAAGCAACGCGGCCTCGTCGCCGTGTACGATTTCGGCGGCGGCACCTTCGACATTTCCGTGTTGAAGCTCGTCTCCACCGGCGAAGGCGACATCTACCAGGTGCTCTCCACGAACGGCGATACGCACCTCGGCGGCGACGACATTGACAACGTGCTGCGCGCAGCCGAGTGGGAAGAGATCCAGAAGATTGGCCTGAACGGTTTCTCCGGACTTGGCGAGCACGCGCAAATGCTTCGCGAAGCCGTCATCGCCGCCAAGCACGAACTTTCGCTCGTGGACAAAACCTTCGTAAAATTTCCCGCCCCGGATGGTGGCTGGTACAAGCGCGAAATCACGCGTGAAGAATTCGAGCGCGCCATCGCGCCCATCATCGAGCGCACCATCGGCCCGGTGAAGCTAGCGCTCGCCGACGCGCATCTCAAGCCCGCGCAGATGGACGAGGTCGTGCTGGTCGGCGGCTCCACGCGCATTCCGCTGGTGCGCCGCCGCGTCGAGGAATTCTTCACGCGCAAGCCGCACTTTGAGTTGAACCCCGACGAAGTGGTCGCGCTGGGCGCCGCGGTGCAGGCCGACATTCTCGAAAGCGGCGTAAAGAATATGCTGCTGCTGGACGTCACGCCGCTCTCGCTCGGCATCGAGACCATGGGCGGAGTCATCGCCAAGATTATTCCGCGCAACTCCACCATTCCCGCCAGCGCCCAGGAGCTGTACACCACCGGCGTGGACAACCAGACCGGCATTGACATTCACGTGCTCCAGGGCGAGCGCGAGTTGGCCAAGGACTGCCGCTCGCTCGCGCGCTTTCAGTTGAAGATTCCGCCCGCGCCGGCGGGCCACGCGCGCGTGGAAGTGAAATTCCTGATTGATGCCAACGGAATCTTGCAAGTCCACGCGCGCGACCTGCACACGGCCGAGGCGCGCTCCGTCGAAGTCCAGCCTAGTTACGGCTTGAACGACGCGGAAGTCGAGAAGATGCTGGAAGACTCCATCGAGTTCGCCGAGCAGGATTTTTCCGAGCGCCAGCTTATCGAGGCGCGCACCGAGGCGGAGAGCATTCTGCTCGCCACCTCCAAGGCACTCGCCGACGACATGGCTGCGGAGCTCGCCGCCGACGAGCGCCGCAACATTGACGCGGCCATTTCGTTATTGCGGGCCGCCGTGTTGGGCAGCGATTACAAACTCATTCGCGCGCGCGTGGACGCGCTCAACCAGGCCACCATGCACCTTGCCGAGTTGATGATGAACCGCGTCCTGCACGTCGCCGTCGAAGGCAAACGATTGGAAGAGGTGTGAAATGGGCGGCAAGAATCCTTACATCGAAGAAGCGAAGTTCACGCCGGCAACGAAGAAATACAAGATCACGTTCATTCGCGACGGCAAGCCCACCGAAGTCGAAGTGGACCCCGCGAAAGTTCCCTACGGCCACGACGGCCTCCCCGGCAGCATTCTCGACATCGCCATGGGCTACCACATGGGCCTCGATCACGCGTGCGGCGGCGTGTGCGCCTGTTCCACGTGCCATGTGATCGTTCACGAAGGCAGCGAGTCCTGCAACGAAGCGATCGACGCCGAGTTGGACCAACTCGACGAAGCCGCCGGCGTTACCGCCAAGTCGCGCCTTGGCTGCCAGTGCGTCCCGGACGGCACGAAAGACGTTGTGGTCGAAATCCCCGAGTGGAATCGCAATTTCGCCAAAGAAGCGGACCACTGATGTAGCGCGGGCTTTATGCCCGTGCGAATTGCGGCGGGGTAAACCCACCGCTACATGCGAGGACGAACATGCCCGCCACTTTCGATTGGGATGACTCTGAAGAAATCGGCATCCAGCTTTCCGAAAAATTCCCGGACCTCGATCCGCTCACCGTCCGCTTCACGGATTTGCACAAATGGGTGACGGAGCTCGCCGGCTTCACCGGCGATCCCAAAATGTCCAACGAAGGCAAGCTCGAAGCCATCCAAATGGCCTGGCACGAAGAATTCCAGGACCGCCAGGGCTAGCGATGCCTTCGCATGCTCATTCTGTCATTCTGAGGCCCGACGGTTTTTGTCGGGCCGAAGAATCTCTCTTCGTGAATTTTCAGCACCGTTCTTACGTCTCCATGCATCTATTCATTGCGTAGCCGAATCAGAAAGGAACCGCGCCCATGAAGAAGGCTCTGCTATCCGTATTGCTACTCGCACTAGTTAGCGCCGCTCCGTTGACGGCACAAGGTGCTCCGAAAAAGGCTCCCGCGCCGCCCGCGAAACAGAAATTCGAAATCGCTACATTTGCCGGCGGGTGTTTCTGGTGCATGCAGCCGCCGTTCGATTACGCCAAGGGAGTGGTCTCCACTGTGGTCGGCTACACCGGCGGAAAAGAGAAGCATCCCACGTACTCGCAGGTTTCCAATCGGCAGACCGGCCATCGCGAATCCGTGCAGGTCACCTACGACCCTGCGCAGATTTCCTACGATCAGTTGCTGGATATTTTCTGGAGGAGTTTCGATCCCACGCAGGCCGACGGGCAGTTTGCGGATATCGGCCCGCAGTATCGCGCCGCGATTTTCTATCACAACGCAGAGCAAAAGCGGCAGGCGGAGGCTTCCAAAGAGCGCTTGGCGAAATCCGGCAAATTCAAGAAACCTATCGTGACGGAGATTTTGCCGGCGTCCACTTTCTGGCCCGCCGAGGAATATCACCAGAAATACTACTTGAAAAATCCGGGCGAGTACAACCGCTACAAAATCGGCTCCGGCCGAACTGGCTTTCTCAAGTCTATCTGGGGCGACGAAATCAAACACTAAGATCGAAAATAGAAAACGGAAAAGAGAAAACAGGTCCGCCAATCTGGGGTAGTGCGCTCTCTGCAAGTCTGTCTTTGCTGTTTTCTATTTTCCCTTTTCTATTTTCTCGTTTCCGCCACTGCGCTTGTCAATTCCCGCAAATCCCCTTAAACTGGATCGAATCGTTGTTGCACACTCCGGCGGCGCTATGGTGCAACGGTTAGCACATCACCCTTTCAAGGTGGAAATGCGGGTTCGATTCCCGCTAGCGCTACCAAATTTTTGCCGTGCGAAAATTTGCCCTGAGCGGAAGTCGAAGGGCCAATTCACTTCCCCTGTTCCCAGGTTCTCCACCCGAGGCGGATCTGCGAGATTCCCGCTAGCGCTACCAAACTAATCCTCAGTTTGACATTGGAGAGGGAATTTTGATTTCTTGCAGGGTAACGTCTTTCTTTCCAAACTTCACCGCGTAAATCTTATCGCCCGCCACTGAAAGGTGTGCTCCCACTGGAAAATCTGTGCTCCAGTAGTCCTCGTCCGAAGCGCCATAGTAGCGAAGTTGGTCTGATTTCGGTGGTCCAAACCCGCCTGGCCACACTCGATATCCTGTAAGGTCGACTACAATGAGGTACCCATTTCGGAATGGCTTTATGTCGGCGAAGCTCGCGCGCCCGTTGACTGTTGCATGCCAGATTTCTTTGCCGGTAGTAAGGTCCAACCTGAAAAAAGCGAGATCATCACCAATCACGCCAATTTCGTTGCTAGAAGGCCGGTGAGCCACCCCATAAACATGATTGTCCAAGACAGCGCTCCATGTTACGGCCCCACTTGCTCCAAGCATGTACACCTTGGCACCCGCTATGACCACCAAGCGACCGTCCGAGATGGGCAGCGGAAGTATTTTTTGAGCTGTGTTCGCATAAAGGTCATGCCGAGGAAGCACTATGACCGCAGCCTTGCTCTGCTGCTTCGATTTGGGTTGCTGCGAATTCAAATCGTCGGCAAGAAAAAAAGAGAAGCAGCAGAGTAAGAGAAATCTTCCAACGTGTTTGCCGGTCACGCTTGTTTTGCGCCAAGACGAAGTGAAGTTGCCCGAATAGAAAGTCAACATGTTTTTTAGACTCCAACTGATGCTGACTACGGCATACTGTTCATCTTCAGATTATCTCTCATTTGCGTTAACCCGCGTTCGTCTGCGGTTTCGATTCATCCTCCCGGGGTAGCAGGCACGCCCAATGCGAATTCTGGCACAATAGGCGCTATGCGTGAGACCGACTGGACTTTGCGGCCGCTGGACGACGAACTGGGCGAAGCCCTGCGGGCCGAACTGCTCGGTTGGCCGGACATCAAGGCGCGCCCGATGATGGGCTGCCTCGCGTTTTTCCGCAAAAAGCATTTTCTCGGCGCTTACGTCAACCGCGGCCTGCCGAAGAAAAAGCCCGACTGGGTGAACCGTCCCGACGAATCCACGTTTGTCTGGGTGCGCCTGCGTCCCGACGACGCGGCGCGCGCCATGAAGGTGCCCTGGCTGAAGCAGAGCCGCCTGGAATTCGCCGGCTGGGTGGAGATTCCGCTCGACTCGCGCAAAATGTTGGAAGAAGCGGTGCGCTGGTTCGGCCGCGCCTACGAACGTGCCGCGGCGCCAGTGGAAAAATCAGCCACCAAGCGCCGCAGCACGCGCCTGCACAAGGGGACGCGCAAGAAGAAATGAGTACCGGCAGCAATCGGAAAGTCTGGCAATGACACCGCGCAGAGAATCGCCTTATCTGACCAAGCGTTTTGACGACGCGTTCCTCCTCGCCCACGCGCTGCACGGCACACAGGGACGCAAGGGCACCACGCGGCCGTACATCGCGCACTTGATGGGCGTCACGGCGATTGTGCTCACGCACGGCGGCGACGAAGACCAGGCCATCGCCGCGCTGCTCCACGACGCCGTCGAAGACTGCGGCGGCGCTCCCACGCTCGCGAAAATTCGCGCGCAGTTCGGCGAGCGCGTCGCGCGCATTGTCGAAGGCTGCACCGATAGCGACCAGACGCCCAAGCCGCCCTGGCGCGCGCGCAAGGAAGCGTACATCGCGCACGTGCGCACCGCGTCGCCCGATGTCCAACTCGTCTCCGCTTCGGACAAGCTCTACAACGTGCGCGAGATTCTCTCCGACTACCGCATGATTGGCGAGCAAGTCTGGCGGCGCTTCCATGGCGGTCGCGAGGGCTCGCTGTGGTATTACCGCGCGCTGGTGGACGCCTTTCGCGCCGGCGACGCCTCGCCCGATATGGCCCGCCTCGTGGACGAGCTCGATAGCGAAGTCGCCGAACTCGAACGCCTCGCGGGAGTGCCGCGTGTCAATCGATAACCAACTCACGGTTGACCTGCTAAAACACCTCGTGGCGATTGATTCCGTGAATCCGTCGCTGGTGCCGGGTGCGCGAGGCGAGCAAGCCGCGGCGGAGTTTTTGCGCGACTGGTTGCGCGGGCAGGGAATTGCCGCCGAGCTGCAATTTGCCGCGCCGGGTCGGCCAAACGTGGTGGCCACGATGGGATTATCGCAAGCCGCGCCTCATGCCAAGCCCGCGCTGCTCATCGTCGCGCACCTCGACACGGTCGGCGCCGGCGACATGCGCGACCCCTTCACGCCGCGCGAAGAAAATGGCCGTCTCTACGGCCGTGGCGCGCTGGACATCAAGAGCGGCGTTGCAGCGATGTGTGCCGCCGCGGCTGCCATCGAGCAAAGCGGTGTGGCGCTCGCGCGGCCTTTTGTCATCGCCGCGGTGGTGGACGAAGAGTGCAACAGCATCGGCACGGAAACGCTACTGAAACACTGCGCAGCCGACGCCGCCATCGTTCTTGAGCCGACGGATTTGAAGCTGGTCATCGCGCACAAGGGCTACGCGTGGTTTGAAATCGTCACGCACGGGCGCGCCGCGCACGGCAGTCTGCCCGCCGAAGGTCGCGACGCCGTCCGCATGATGGGCCGCGTGCTCGATCGGCTCGACGAGCGCGATCGCGCGCTGCAAGCAAAGCCGTCGCATCCGCTGCTGGGCACCGCTTCGCTGCACGCCTCTCTCATCTCCGGCGGCCAGGAGCTTTCCAGCTATCCCGCCGAATGCCGTTTGCAAATCGAGCGCCGCACTCTCCCCGGCGAATCCATGCCCACGGTCGAATCCGAGCTGCGCGCGCTGCTCGACAATTTGCACGCTCACGACGCGGAGTTTCGCGCCACATTGCGCGCGATGTCCTCGCGCCCTGCGTATTCCATCGAGCCGGACGCGCCGATTGCTCGTGCTGCGGCCACGGCGATTCTGCATGTCACCGCCGCGGCCGAACTTGCCGGCATGTCCGCGTGGACGGACACGGCGCTGCTGGCGGAGGCCGGCATTCCCGGCGTGGTGTTTGGCCCGCGCGGCCGTGGCCTGCACGGCGCCGAGGAGTATGTCGAGCTGGACTCCGTCACCTCGTGCGCAGAAGTCCTTCACCACCTCATCTGCACTTGTTGCGCAGCTTAGCCCCTCCGCGTCCCTTGCTCGCAAGCGAAAAAACCCCGCTTGGCTTGCCTCGTCCAGATTGGAACCTTTTGAAACATGACGCCTTGCATTCCGAGAGATTCTGGATGGAAACCCCTTACGCCAGAATGCCATTAATCCCCTGTTTTTCAATGAATTGAGCCAGACGCCGCGCCAAGTGGCCTTGCGCTTGCTCAATAGGAACACGAGCTATTGACAAGCAGCCCGTGAGGGTAGAAAAAGGGACTTGCCCTATGAGCAATCAAACAAAGGAAGGTGCTCCGGTGCGAACTTGCACTGTTCCCTCGCGTGACCATCGTGGATTCAGCATGTTGGAACTGCTGATTGTGATCGGCATTATCCTGGTGATTAGCGCCATCGCATTTCCTTCCATCACCCGTACGATGCGCGGTTACCGTTTGAGCAGCATGGCTGCCAGAGTTACGGGCAATCTGCAACTGGCGCGTTTCGACGCCGTACGCCTGAACCGCAGCAACCCGCCGCTCTCCTGGCGCATGATGGCCATGGCCAATCGCACGGTCGTTTGGGTGGACCGGAATAACAACGGCCAGCCCGATGCTACCGAGCCGCAGGATTCGTTTCCCCTCGAGATTCAGTTTCTCCCCGCAGGCACCGGATTGTCCCTGGCCTCGATGGGGTACGCCGCTACGCAGGTTTCGCCGGCAGCAGTGGCTTTCGATTCCCATGGCACCGTCAATTTCGGCGTGGGCGCTCCGGTGGTTTACGTTTTTGTCTTTGGCTATCCGAATCAGCCCAACGAGGGCTACGCTGCCGTAAGCGTGCTCCCTACAGGCAAGACGCAGCAATGGCGCGCCACGGCGAACGGGCCCTGGCAGAAAAGGTAGGGAAGAAATGCAATCCTGGAACCAACGCAAAACGGTGTTTCGCCCGGCACGCGCGCGGCAACTCGGCTTCACCATGGTGGAACTGCTCATCGCCATGGCCGTGCTGATGTTTGGCATCGCTGCTGTGGCCCAGTTGATACCCATCTCCATCCAGTCCAACATGCGCAACCGCTACGATTCCACGGCGGTCGTGGTGGCCGAGCGGCTGCTGAACCAAATGATTAGCCAGCCTCTAACCGCCACGCAGTTCACGGACATCGACGGCAACGTGAGGTTGCTGGGCGGAGCGGCCGGGCTCGTCGGCAATCCCGTCCAGGTTGTCAGCGCTATCCCCAATGGCGCGCTCAATTTGGTACGTGTCGATTTTGGCGTCAATGCAGTGGCTGGCTACAACTTCATGTACACCAATCCCAACGACAGCATTGGCATTCCTTATGAAGTGCGCTGGACGGTGATCACCAACTTGTCCGGCGCCACGGTCGTTTCCAAGCGCATTCTCGTCGGCGTGTGGAAGCGCGATCCGCGCAACGTAACCGTGCCTGTCACGGTGGAAGCGTGGGTGCAGCGATGAAACTCCACACTGCCAACCGGCGCGGTTTCTCGCTTCTTGAAATGCTCATTTCCGTCGCCGTATTCACCGTGGTGATGGCCGCCGTATTCGGCTTG
Source organism: Acidobacteriota bacterium (assembly GCA_023481105.1). GTDB lineage: Bacteria > Acidobacteriota > Terriglobia > Acidiferrales > UBA7541 > JACQDE01. Next base: position 17,576 of record JAMCWK010000127.1, read on the forward strand.
CTGATCGCTTCCCAGCAGCGCTACCAGGCGGAGACGGATCGCATGGACACGTTTCAGGGTGCGCGCCAGGCCATGGACCTCATGGTGCGCGATATCCACATCGCCGGATACCCTCCCGCCAATAATTTCAGTCCGGCAGTGATTGCCGCCAACCCCGAGCGCGTGGCTTTGCCCTTTGGCTGGAGCCCGAATTATCCGGCGACTCCCTGCACGGTTGGCGTCAACTGCAACGCCATCGGCGGCCCGGCGCCGTTCGATTTGATTATCGAAACGGACGTCGATCCGCTGGCCAACAATGGCCTGGAGTGGGTCCGCTACCGCCTCAACGGCACCGTGCTGGAGCGCGGCATGGCCACCAAAATCGCCGGTGCCGATCCCGAAAATTCCACGCAGGCCGTCATGGTTCCTTACGTTGAAAACGTAATGAACAACACGACGGCAGCACAAATGGCTTTCTTGCAGGGCTTCTACCCGGGGCTTTTCCCGGGCAACACGCCCGTGCCCGTGTTCACCTATCAATTCGACGCGGGGGCGGCCAACGTTTCGACCGCCATTCGCTCTGTGAACATTACCCTGATTGTTCTGGCGCGAAACGTAGACCCCAAGACGCGCCAGCCAATCGTCGTGACGCTCACCGGCTATTCGCGCCGGGTGAATCCGTAAAGGAAGGTCAATTATGCGCTTCCCAATGAAAAACTCTGCGGCCCGCTCCCAGGCAGGCGTTGCCTTGCTGGTGGCCATCTTTGCGCTGCTGCTGATCAGCGGCGTGGCTGTGGCGTTGGTGGTGATGTCCGGCACGGAGACCTCCGTGGCCGCCAACTATCGCAGCACCACGCAAGCCTTCTACGCTGGCTATGCCGGGCTGGAGGAAGTGCGTGGCCGGCTCTGGCCGGGACATCCCAGCTCCCTCTTTTCGATTGCCAATTTTCTGCCGGCCGTGGGCACCACTTTGCCAGTCGGGCAAGTTCGCTACATCCTGAATCCATCTCCGGGCGAAGTCGTCAGCCCTACCAATCTGGTGGCCACCAATGCCTACGCCGACAATGAGTATCAGGTAGAGTTTGGCGCTGCGGTCACAGGCGCCACCGTGTTGACCACCGCCTCCATCTCCAATCTGGCCTTGGCCAATACCCCCGGCCCGCTATTCAAGTGGGTCCGCATCACGGCGAAGACCGAGCGCTCCAGCGGGATTGACATTAACGGCGACGGGGTCCTCGACAACGCGATTCCCATCTTTTATGACGGCACCAATCAGAATCTCACCAGCACCGGACGCCAGGTATTTCGCGCCACGACCTTGGCTGTCATGCCCAATGGCAGCCGCCGCATCCTGCAGTACGATCTTTCCGCCGTGGTGCTGAACCTGCAATTCGCCTCCGCGCTGACTTTCGACGGGAATGGCTCTGCTCTTTTCCCGGCCAATTCCAACGTGTACACCGTCAACGGCAACGACGCCGCCTCCTGCGGTACGCCGCCCGATCCTGCTCGCCCCGCCCTCGGCGTGCTCTCCCCGGGCGACGATGCGGCCATCACGGCCGCCATTCCGCCCAACCGTCTCAGCAAGTACACCGGCAGCGGACCTGCGCCAGATGTGCAGAACGTCAGCGGCTCACTCTCTCCAAACATGCAGACGGTTTCCAGCTTGGAAGCGCTGGTGGCCACGATTACCGCCAATGCCGATCAGGTCGTGCAAGGCCCGGCCGCCAGCTTGCCCAACTATGGCACGGCCAATGCGCCGACGATTACGGTTGTGAATGGCGATTTGAATCTTCAGGGGCAGATAACTGGATACGGCATTCTTGTGGTGACTGGCAATTTCTCCGCCGGCGGTTCGGTCGGCTGGCGCGGCATCGTGCTGGTCATCGGCCAGGGCACCATGAGCGTCAGCGGCGGCGGCAACAATTCCTACGAAGGCGCCGTGCTGCTGGCTCGCACGCACAATGACGATCCCACTGGCGCGGGCGGTGGCAGCCTGCTCCCCGGCCCCGCACCCGGCCCCACACTTCTGGACTGGGCGGGCGGCGGCGGCAACGGCGTGCACTACGACAGTTGCACCATTCGCAATGCCACGAACAACGTCGTCTATCGCGTGCTATCGTTCCGTGAGGTTTCGGAGTAGAAATGGAGAGGTGCTTCCATGAAGCGAATGATCCAAGCCCTGGTTACGGTATCAGCGCTGCTGCTGATGACCTGCGCCGCGGGCGCACAGCAGGCTCCGCCTCCTAAGCAGGAGCCCGCCAAGCCCAAGGTGAAAAAAGTCTGGAGCAATGACGACCTCGACACCTTGCGCCGCCCCGCCGACTCGTACGAGGAAGCGAAGCGCAAGAAAGCGGAAGAGGAAGCTGCGCAAGCCAAGGAAAAGGCCGCTGCGGACAAGGCTGCCGCTGCCGGAGAAAAGAAAGAAGAAAAGCCGGACTTTCTCCCCAAGACCGTCGAGGAAGCGGAGAAGCAACTGGGGGCGAAGCGCTATGAAATTGGCCAGCAATACGAGGCCATCGATCTCGTCAAGCTGGAAATGGCCAACGCCAAAACCGACGAGTCTCGCGCCGCCTTCCAGAAACGAATTGACCAACTGACGGCCACGCTCGATGAAGCCATTGCCGAAATGAAGGACATCGACAAGCGACTCACCGAGCTCAAGTCCAAGCCGCCGGCTCCGGCCAAAGCGCCGCCTGCGAAGCCCTAGCTACCGTGCGTTGCTGTCCGCCCCGGCGCACAGCGACGCACTCGGTGCTTTGCACATTCTTGAATTTCACAAGCTAGTCATCAGAAGTGTTTCAGAATAGTGCCGCGCAGGAATTTCCTTCCCCAACCCCCAACCCCTTTTTTTTAATTTGGCTTGATCTTCGTCGTGAATCCCGTCTGCACCGTCGGCGGCGTGCACACATCGTTCGTGGCGTTCTGCGAGCACAGCGCATCGAGCGCATTGGAAATGTCCGAGGAAGTCGTCGGGCTGTCCAGCGGCTCCACGAAAATCTTATAGCTCCGGTTCACCGGCAAGCCCTCAATCTTGTAGTAGCCATCAAAGTTGCTGGGCAATTGCTGCCCCGGCGTGCATGACCATCCTCCCATCGTCCCTGCCACCACCGCGCCCGTCGCCGCATCCACCGCCACCACGTGCGCCCCGAAAATTCCCGTCACCGGCCGCGCCGGTTGTGGCTTGCCCGCCGTTGCGGATGGTATCAACGCTAGCGTCAGCGGGTTCGCTGGCAGGATGAACCCGCTGATAGAGCCGATGTTCGGATTCGCCGCGTTCGGATACAGCACGCGCATTCCCGCACGGTCGTCGTCCGCCAGCGGCAAGTCGCAGACGGATCCCGACGCGCAGCGCACTCCGCCGGTGATGATGCCTCGCCCAGCGAACGGATACATCATTGCTCGCATCACCCCGGAGTGGCTGAACCCAAAGAAGTGTCCCAGTTCGTGGATCAGCACCGATTCCAAATCGAACGCATTCGGATTGGCGGCCAGCGCCTCGCGCGTCGCAAAAGTGATGCTCGAGGAGTTGTTGCGAAAATAGATGTCCGCATCCACGATTTCGCCAATGATTGTTGTGTTCGGGTGATTTGGCACCGGAGCTGGGCCGATCTGGTCATAAGAATTCGCGATGGTGAACGCCAGGACTCCTCCCGAAAACGCAGAATGCGATTGGTTGAAGCAAATTGAATTCAGCCCATCTTGGAAATTACAGATATTCGGGGTTGCTGTCTGCGTCAACGCGCCCAGCGAAGCTGGCGTCAGCGTCGTACCCACCGGCGCATCCACGCTCGTCCACACGTCGAACGAATTCCGGATGGCCCGGTCAACCTGCTGGATGGCCGTTTCCGGTGGAGTCAGTTGCGTAATTACGCTCGTCGGTAGAGAAGTGCTCCACTGCCGGTCCACAATTCCCGGCGTGGTGGCTGCCCAGCGTTGCGGCACGGGGCAGCTTCCGCTCGCGGCGATATTGCGGTTCAGCACGTAGGCCTCCGCGTTCGGCGGCAGCGCAGGCTGCACCAGCACGGCCAGTGCCAGCAGGCACGCAGCAGCTCGTCTTACGTTTGGTGTCTCGCTTCGCTTCATGGCAGCCTGCCTGTCCGCTGCCGCTCCACGGCTTCCCGCACGCGCAGTCGAAACGTCTCCACGGGCATGTGGCGCACGCCGCTCACTTTGAACTGCCGCGTCGTCGGGTCATACACGGCGTGCGCTGCTGAATCCTGCGTTACGCTTTCCTGGCCGGTCTGCGTATCCCGCTGCACACGGAACGTTCCCTGCACCCAGCTCGTCACCGTCAGGTCCCCTTCGCGCGTCGGTTCCAGAAACAGAAAAACATCCTCGCCCGTGCGGAATTGCGGCACGCCGTCCACTGTGGCCTTCATGTGTCCCACTTTGCCGCCCAGCAACCGCACGCTGATTTGCCGCGGCGCGCTTCCCTTGAGCGTCTCGGTCACTTCGAAAGTCGTGAACGTCCAGATGTAACCGCCGTCCAGCCGCGCCTCGCTGGCCACGCATTTCCCGCGCGCCACCACGCGCGCCGCGCGCGTCAGTTCATCTAGGTCCATCTTCAAAATCGTCGTCGCCGCGGCGGAAAGCGCTAGAATCAGCGTCGCCACAGGCACCCAAAGCACTCCTCGCCGTTTCATCTTCACTTCACCTCGATACCGCCCACCAGAGCGGCCTTCTCCCGGTTCTTGTTCTCCACAAAAATCGTCCGCGGCCCGAGCTGGCTCGTACTCCCGACTCGAAGCGTGATTTTGATTGTGCAACCGGGAGCACCGATACTCGTGACGCTCAAGATCGTGATGTCGTTGGGGCTCGGCCCGCTGATAGTAAAAGTATCCGTGGGCAACAGGCTGGGCGCGCCCACGATGGTGCTTCCAACGCCGATGTCGAAGTCCTGCGTGCTAGCCTGTGGTCGCGTGAGTATGACGCCTGTGCCGGTTAGGCTGCACGAGTTTCCTGTGACGACACCAACTTGATCGATGTTGTAATGTTCGTTCTGGCTTCCCGCCGTCGTTGGCTCCACCACTTGAATGTCCTGTCCGGTCGCATCCGGGCTTGCCGTTGTCAGCGTGACCACCGGCACCGACGCGTCGTTGATATCCCTGCTCTGCGACGTCGCGTCCAGCACCTTCAGCGCCACCTGGTTGGACACGGAATTGTCCGGGTTCCTGATTTGCACGCCATAGTCGCCCGGATTGGTCACGCTTGACGCTGGGATCGTCGCTGTACACAAGGTCGTGCCGGTGCCGCAGTTAGTGGTGAGGTTGTTCCCATTGAAAATGATCGTGGACCCGGGCCCCGGTGAGCTTGCGGCAAACAGCAGCCCTTGCACCCGGATGGCGAAATCGGTGCTGCTCACCGTCAGCGCGGTAATGCTGGCCGGAGAAATCTTGCTGATAAACGCCCCCGCGGCGACGGTCAGTGTGCCGCTAGCGCTCTGCAACGGGTCATCCACGCTCGTGGCCGTCACGGTGACTGCACCGGCCGGTGCGGAGGCTGGTGCGGTGTAGAGCCCGCTTCCGTCAATGGTGCCCACCGTGGCGTTGCCGCCCGGGATGCCGTTCACGCTCCACGTCACCGCCTGATTCACTGTCCCCACCACGCTGGCGACAAATTGCTGCGTCCCGTTGGTCGGCAGTGTGGATGTGCCGGGCGACACATTGACCGTCACGTTCGCTGCTACCGTCATGCTGGCGGTAGTGAACTTGGAGGTGTCCGCCTGGCTGCGCATTTCAATTGTCACGCTGCCTGCGGGCACAACGGCGGGCGCCAGGTAATCCACCTTGAACGGCGTGGCGGGAGCGCCGGATTGTGTCACTGCCGTTTGCGTGCACGGGGTCCCGTCGAGCGCCTGCGTGCAAATCTGCCCCACGATTGTGTCGCCACCCAGCACGCCATTGACGCGCCACTCCACGGCGTTGGCCACCGGCGCAGTTCCTGTAGATGTCCGAACCAGCACTGCATCCAGCGTTTGCCGGTGATTCACTGCGCGCGTCGCCCCGCTCGGGGTCAAACTCGGTTGAATCGTGCTGAAAAACGTCGGTGTCACGCTGGCGGTCTTGGTGATGTCCGCCACGCTCGTTGCCGTAATCGTGATCGCCGTGCTCGGGATGGTTATCGGCGCGGTGTAAATTACAGGGATCGACCCGACCACGGGGCCCGGGTTGGAAATCGAGCCGCAAGGATTGCCCGGGTTGCCGCAGCCCACGCCGGAGATACTCCACGTGACGTCTTGATTCTGCGTCCCGCCGACATTCGCCGTGAAATTCTGCTGCTCTTCAATTTCCATGTTCAGCGAAGCGGGCGAAATGGCCACAAGGATGATTGAATTAATCGTTATCGCTGGCGTTGTTTGTCCCTTGGATGTGTCTGCCACCGCAATCGCGGTAATCGTGATTTGCGGCGGCGACGGTGCCAGGTTCGGCGCTGTGTACAGCCCGGTCTGATCAATCGTGCCGCACGCCGTGCCCGCGCACCCCGGCCCGCTCACGCTCCAATTCACGGCTGTGCTCGGATTTGAGCCGGGCACTGGTGAGAAAATCGTCACAAACTGAAATGACTTGGCATTATCAATCGTGTTTCCCGCCGGGCCAATAATCGAGAACGTGAAATTCGCCACGATGCGCAGCGTCAGCGTTGCGAACTTCGAGGGATCCGCCACGCTGGTCGCCGTCACCGTCACGTCGCGGTTCGGCGTGGGCGGCAGAATCCCCGGCGCGGTGAACAGCCCGCTCACCAAATTGATTGTTCCGCACTCCGCGCCCGCGCAACCGTTGCCGGAAACACTCCAATTGACACTCGGGTCCGCGCCGTTTCCTGTGCTTGTGATTGCGGCAGTCGCTTGCTGCGGCGCGCCCAATTCCACGCTGGCATTTTGCGCGGGTGCGGTGATGCTCACTACCACGTCGCTCGTCACCGTCACCGAGGCCGAGCCGAAGCTGGCCGGGCTGGCTACGCTGGTAGCGCGAATCGTCACGCTGGCAGGAGAGGGAAGAATAGATGGCCCGCGGTAGAGCCCGTTCGCGTCAATCGTGCCCAGCGTGGCGTTGCCGCCGCTGATGCCGTTCACGCTCCACGTCACCGCCGTACTTGACGCATTAGTAACCGTTGCGGTGAACTGTTGCGTCGCGCCCAGCAACACGCTTTGCGTCGCGGGCGCCACCGTCACGCTCACCGGAGGAGGCGGGGGAGGCGGAGGCGATCCTCCACCACCGCCGCCGCACGCCGCATTCATCGCCACGAGCGCCAGCGCGAGCGCCATGGCCGCGGCTCGGCGGCGCAATGTCTGGATTCCCAGGCGTTTCGCAACAGCAAGCAGAAGTTCGTTCAAGTGCGCAAGCCCCACCCAGAGGGTAACCGAGATATTACCATAACTATTCGAACCCCATTTTCCACTTCGAGTTGCTCCGCATTTCTGCCTATTTTCTCTTTTCCATTTTCTATTTTCGTCTCGAAGCATCACGCCGCCTTATTCTTGGTCCGCCGAATATCGAGTTTCGAATTTCGCTATAATCCTTTGCATGGCACGCCCCGAGCACGCCCGCCGCGTGAAGAACTATTCCGCCGCCAGCGGCTACGTCTATCAATACTATTTCCTCGAGACGCAAAAATCCCGCCGCGGCATCCACTCCGGCACCGACTACGTGTACATGGTCGCCAGGGACCGCGCCGACGCGTTTCCGCTGCGCGTGTTCGTGCGCCGCGATGCCGTCCGCCAGTGGGGCAAAAAGCTCGGCCGCGAAATGACCGGCACCGAAGAGTACGCCGCGGCCAAAATGCGCCTCTTTCAGGCCTTCGATGAAATCGAAGATCTCGCCACCACGCGCCCCGACCTCATCGTGGACGACGCCAATCTCGAATCGCTCCTCTCCCAACTCGACCTCTAATCTCTGTCTTTCTTCTCGCCACTCGCCACTCACCACTCGCCACTGTATGCTTTGAACCGTTTTCTGCCCTCCGGCGTCTGGTAGGTGGGAGTCGAAATGGATGCGCTGGTGGGCACGTATCCGGAAGCCGCTGTGATTCTGGACACCTCGCTCGAACGCGAATTTGAAGAGCGCTTGGCGGACTCCTCCGCGCTGGCGTTCCGCGTTGCGCTGGGCGTGCTGCGCAATCGCGACGACGCCGAAGAGGTCGCCCAGGAAGCGTTCCTTCGCGCGTACCAGAGTTTTTCTCGGCTGCGCGACCGCGAACGATTTCGCGCTTGGTTGGTGCGCATCACCTGGCGGCTGGCGCTCGACCGCATTCGCGCCGCGCGACGCCGCGTGGCTCGCGAGACCTCTGTGATGATGGATGAATTGAATTCGCCCGAGCGCACCGTGGAAGACATTCGCGCATCGCGCGAATTCCAGCAGCGCCTGGCGCGCGCAATGGACGAGTTGCCGGAAAAACTTCGCGTTGTGCTGGTGCTCTCTGCCATCGAGGGCCACGACACGCGCGAAGTCGGTCTCTTGCTGGATTTGCCCGAGGGCACGGTCAAGTCGCGCCTCTTCCACGCGCGCAAGAAATTATCGGAATTGCTTTTGTAGGGGCGGGCTTTAGCCCGCCATCTGGAATCTTATGGATGTCGCAATGAGCTGCGAAAACTACAAATTGCGAATCGCCGACGCTGCCGCAGCGTTGGAGACTGTAGCGCCGGGCTTTAGCTTGTCCCGAGAGGAGTCGAGGGACCCGGCATCTGCAATTTTTGACTCCGAGTTGGCGGCCCATCTGCAGAAGTGCGCTGCTTGTCGCGCGGCGTTTGAAAAACATGTCGCGCTGTTTGTTTCCATTGATCGCGGCCTCGCCGCGATGGTCGCTCCCGAACCTTCTGGAGATTTCGCCGCGCACGTCCGCCGCCGCATCGCAGAAAAAAACGCTGCGCCGCGCCCATGGTTTGCCGGCTGGCAATTTATCTCTGGGGCCGCTGTTTTGGTTCTGGTCGTTCTCGTCGGAGTCCTGACCATCGGCCGTCCGCCGCGCCCGCCGCAATCCGCGCGTGTGACGCCGCCAGCGATTGTGGTTCCGGCGGAAAAGTCTCCGAAAGCCGCGGTCTCAGCGGAAACACAGCCGCTGCGTGCTGAGGTCCCGCGCGCGATTCGTCCTCAACGCGGAGGGCATTCCGCTGTCATTCGCGAACCCGAAGTGCTCGTTCCTCGCGGTGAAATGGTAGCCGTCACGCGCCTGCTCAACGCCAATTGGAGCGGCAAAGCCGACGGCGCTTCGCTCACTGCAATTGCGGCGCCGATGAGCGAGGTGTTGAAGCCCATGACCATCGAAGAGTTGAAAATCCCGGCGCTCGAAGTGGTTCCGCTGGAAAGCGCCGCGCCGCCCAAAGGATCTCCGGAGAAATGATATTGGCCATTCAAATTCAAATCCAATTAGGAGGAAGTTGACAATGAAAACGACTCGTATGGCGATTGGCTACCTCGTGCTGGCGCTCGTGCTGGCTGGCGCCGCGGCTGCGCAGGAAAAGTCGGCTGTCGCCGGACAGGAAAAGCCGGCCGCTAGTGCGCCCGTGAAGCTGCAGGTGACGTTCAGTGAATTCGACGGCGAAAAGAGAGTGAGCAGCATGCCCTACACTCTTTCTGGGATTGCCTCGCTCGACCGCTCGTGGGCCCTTTCTAGCATGCGTATGGGTCTGAAAGTTCCCATCCAGACGACTACCAAAGAAGGGCAGAGCCAGATGCAGTACATGAATGTCGGCACCGACATTGATGCGCGAGTTGAGCCTCAACCGGATGGGCGCTATCACCTCAACATCCAGGTCAGCCGCTCCTCGGTGCATACGCTGGAAGGCGCCACGGTGCGAACGAACGAATTCAGCGGCCGGCCAGTCCTGCGCGAGTTCAGCTCGCGCTTTGACTTTTTCCTGCGCGACGGCCAGAGCATACAAACCACCGTTGCGACTGATCCGGTGAGCGGCCACGTGCTGAAAGTGGACGTGACGCTCAACGTGGTCAAGTAACGTGGGAAGCATTCCGCGCTCTGTTTTCGTCCTTCGCTTTCTCCAAAACAAAAAAGGCGTGGCTGCCAACCGGCGCCACGCCTTTTCGCTTGCAAAAAATCTCTATGGAAACTTAAACGGGCTGACGGCGTCCTGCTTTTCCTGATCGGTCAGTTTTCTGTGGTCCAAAGCCAGCCACACAACGATGGCGGTCATCACCGCGGCAATCACTGTGCCAAGGACGGCCACTTGCTTGCCCGTCAGCGTACCCGCTCCCGTTGTGCCGCCGCCCTGCGGCATGGCCGCCGCAGGCAGCGCCGACAGCGTCACATCCACGGCTTCGCCTTCGCGCAACGTCACGCTCTTGCTGTCGTGTGATGTGCTCACCAGCAACTCGCCTTTTTCCGCGGCGATGACTGCTTTTTTCCGGCTCAGCACCGAGATTACACCCACCGCCGGCTTCGTGCCCTTTGCGCGCACCGTCGCATCAGCCAAGCGTCCCACTACAGGCGCCGCCTCGCTCGTGCGGAAGAGCGCCGCACCGCTGAACATTTCCAGTTCCACCTGATTTGCACCGCCGGGCAAGCGCCGCAATTGCACGCGGCTGGCGGACGACACACGAACCTGCATTCCGCCGTTCAACAGAATCGATGCGGAGCCTTGCGGCCTCACTTCGACTATGTCGCCGCTGAACACCGTGGTGCCGGGCAGCGCGCCGGCGCCTCCAACGTTCGCAGCATCACTCTGGGAGATGGTGCCGATAGGAATCGCTACAGCCCGGGAACCAGTGGCGGGACTCGCAGCGGCCGGAACGGCCAGCAGCGCGATGAGAAGAACTGCCAGGCCCCTTCGTGCCATCATGTCGTCATTCCCCCGTACACCTAGCGAACAGCACGACGTGCAGTAGTACCGTAACTGTCTCTTCGCTGCATCATCCTAACAAAACCTGTCGGCATGTCAAGGAATTACGCTAGTTTTTTCGCCGCTCCTTCGCCGGGCCTCTTGCGGTAGAAACCCGCTCCGGCACGAAAAGTCGCACGGAGGCTTGCAAGAGAGATTGCCACGCGAAGTCTTTCCATCATCGCATCAGCACCACGCGCAGCGCCGCCTCCAGGGCAGGGTGCTGAAAAGGGTAGCCGATTTCCTGCAAGCGCGCGGGAACCACGCGCTGACTGGAAAGCAGCAGCGCTTCGGCCATTTCACCAAGCGCAAGCCTCAATGCGAATGCCGGGGCAGGGAACAGCGTCGGCCGGCGCAGCACTCTCCCCAGCACTTTGGTGAATTCGATGTTGCGCACTGGGCTGGGCGCCACGGCGTTGACCGCGCCGCTCAGCGCCGTGTTTTCGAGCGCGTGCCGCACGATTTCAACAGTCTCGGTCAGCGTGAGCCAGGACATCCATTGCATGCCCGAGCCCAGCCGTCCGCCCACACCGATTTTGAACGGCAGTAGCATGCGCGGCAGCGCACCGCCCGTCGAGGACAAAATCACTCCGAAGCGCAGCATCACCGTGCGAATTCCATTTTGCGTTGCGCATTGCGTTTCCGCTTCCCAATCCCGCGCGAGCTGCGCAAGAAAGTCGTTGCCCGCCGGGCACGCTTCGGTGAGCTGCTCATCGCCGCGGTCGCCGTAGTAGCCCACAGCGGAGGCGGAGACGAGCACTTTCGGCGGCCGCGTGAGGCGCAGCAGGCCGTTCACCAGATGTCGCGTGGCGTCCACGCGACTCGTGCGCAACAGTTGCTTGCGAGATTCCGTCCAGCGTCCCTCAGCGATGGATGCGCCAGCGAGGTGCACGATGCCATCAACGCCTTCGAGTCCTGCCGCTTCGATCTTGCCGGAAACGGGATCCCAACCCACATCGCCGGGGGCGCCAGTGCCGCCTGCGCGCACCAGGCGGTTCACAGTGTGGCCGGCGCGGCGCAACTCCGCCAGCACCGCGCTTCCTACGAGCCCTGACGAACCGGAGACCAAAATTCTCATCTGCACCTCAATTGTAAATTGTCGCTCTCACGCTACCTGCGTCTCACGCTGGCGTCAAGAAATCCGGCAAAGGATTTCTGCTTTCAAATTTCACAGCGGTTAGAAGTTTTGCCTGTTTCATTTGCTCCGAAAAATGCGGACAGGCTAGAAAGCCTGTCCTACGCGCGATACAATCGCTGCGATGCGCATTCGCGTACTTTTCTTTGGGCGATTGAAAGACATCACCGGCTGCGCCGAAGACTGGGCCGAGCTGGACGACGGCGCCATGCTCGAGGACCTCTTTGCGCGCTACGGCCGCCAGTTTCCTGCGCTCGGCGCGTTTCGGCCATCGCTGGTGGCCTCGGTGAATGAAGAGTTCGCCGAGTGGAACGCGCCGCTGCGCGCCGGAGACGAAGTGGCGTTCCTTCCGCCGGTCAGCGGAGGGTCTGCGGAGCGGGCCGGGACCGAAACGCTCGAGGACATTTGCGAAATTGTCCGCGAGCCCATTCGGGCCGCGGAAATCGTCGCGGCACTCAAAGCCCCTTCGGATGGCGCAGTGGTGGCCTTCGACGGCATTGTGCGCAACAACTCCGCGGGCCGCAAGACGCTCTACCTCGAATACGAGGCGTACGAATCCATGGCGCTGAAAAAAATGCGCGCCATCAGCGAGCAAGCCCGAAAACAATTTCCGATTCATCGCATGGCCATCGTGCACCGGCTGGGCCGGCTGGAGATCGGCGAAACCAGCGTGTTCATCGCTGTCAGCTCGCCCCACCGCGCGGCGGCCTTTGACGCGTGCCGCTTCGCCATTGAATCGCTCAAGCATAGCGTGCCCATCTGGAAGAAGGAATTCTTCCGCGACGGCGCGGTGTGGGTGGAAGGCGCGGTTCCCTCGACAAAACCTTTTTCCCCCTCCGGCGAATCTACTAAGTAGATGAAACGCTCAGCCCTCGTTGCAGCATGCCTCTTGTCTGCGGCGCTCCTGGTGTCGTTGCCCGCCGCGCCGCAGGCCCGCAAGCTCGCGCCGCCGCAACAGGAGGACCGGCGCATCAAGGCCGAAGTCAACCTGGTCAGCGTCATCGCCAGCGTGCTGGACAAAAACGGCCGCCGGGTGACAGATCTGCCCAAAGAGGCCTTCGAAGTGCACGAAGAAGGCGTGAAGCAGCAGGTGGAAGTTTTCGAAGCGGAAACGCAGCAGCCGCTGGACCTCGCGCTGCTAATTGACTCCAGCCTGAGCACGCTGAAGGAACTGGCCTTCGAGAAGGAAGCCGCAGCGCGCTTCATTCGCCAGACGGTGAGGCCGGGCGACCGGCTGGCCGTGTTCGAAGTTTCCGACGTGGTTACGCAACTTTCCGAATTCTCCGCGAACGTGGCGCGGCTGGAAGAATCCGTCCGGCGCATCGAAGGCGGCGGAGGAGCGCCGTTGTACGACGCGATTGTGCTCGGCTCGCAAGCGCTGGAGAAACGCCCGCTCGGCCGTCGGCGCGTGCTCGTGCTGGTTACTGACGGCGGCGAAACGACGAGCCGCGCGAAATTTGACGACGCGCGACGCGCCGCGCTGGCTGCGGGGACCATGCTATACACCATCCTCATCAATCCGGTGAAGTCCGAAGGCGGGCGCAACACCGCGGGCGAACACGCGCTGATTACCATCACCGAAGTCACCGGCGGCTCCATGTATTTCCCACGCGACGTCGCCGCCCTGAACGACATCTTCGACCGCATGGACCGCGAGCTGCGCACGCAGTACCGCCTAGGCTACTACCCCACGCCGCGCCCGCCGCAGTCCGCCGCGGCGACGTTTCGCCGCATCGAAGTGAAAGTCATTTCCTCCGACGCCGCTGACCGCGCGGCCGACCGCTATACCATCCACCACCGCAAGGGATACTTCACGCCCGGGGAAATGTGACGCGCGCTGCGCGTGCAGATTCCTGATGCATATACCCCCCCGGGGATCATCGAATCCGCAAACCGTTGAGAAAGCAGGAAATGCGAAATCGATGATCTCGGGATCTCCGAGTGGCTCGGCCACCAGTGTCTCGTATGCGCCCTGTCTGTACCCTCCCCCCTCCCCCCTACTTTTGCGAAAGAGTGTGTAGCGCATTGAAACGAAATGGGTTGACCCGATTTCTGTGCGCGCAGAAATGTCCAAGAGTGCGCAAGTGACAGACAGGAAAGGGGTTGGACGTTCGCCGGGGAGTGCGGGGCGGTTGTAAACTGTGAGATATATATCACATACATATGTTAGCTTAATGGGATTCGCTTGTCAAGCGAAAAATGAGGAAAGAGGAAGGGAGGAAAGAGGAAGGACGAAAGACGAGGGACGAATGACGGAGGCACACGCCGCCACTAAAGAGGCAGGATATACGGGAAATGCCCCGCCTCTGAAGAGGCGGGCTACACGGGCGGAAAAGCGTATAGAATAGCGGCGATGAGAGAATTTCTGGATGTGGCGACGGAAATTGCGCGGGAAGCGGGCGCGATTTTGCTTGCGGAATTCGATCACCCGGCGACCATCACGTACAAAGGGGAAGTGGACTTGGTGACGCAGGCGGACCGGCGCTCGGAGGAGTGCGTGGTGAGCCGCCTGCGCACGGCTTTTCCCACGCATGCCATCGTCGGCGAAGAGGGCAGCGGGCACGAACATCTCGCCAAAGGCGCGGCGCGCTCACACTACCGCTGGTACGTGGACCCGCTCGACGGCACGACAAATTTCGCGCATGGCTATCCGTGCTTCGCGGTTTCCATCGCGCTGGTCGAAGACGAGGAGCCCATCGCCGGCGTGGTGTTTAACCCGGTGGCGCGCGAGTTGTTCGCCGCCGCGAAAGGCCAGGGTGCGTGGCTCAATCAGAAGAAAATCCACGTCTCCAAGATTGACCGGCTCGCCGTGGGCCTGCTGGGGACGGGATTTCCCGCGCACAAGCGCGTGGAGAATCCGAACATACATTATTACTGGCGCTTCACGCTGGCGTCGCACGGGGTGCGGCGCGACGGCTCGGCCGCGCTCGATTTGTGCGGCGTGGCCTGCGGGCGCTTTGATGGCTTCTGGGAATTTGGACTGAAACCGTGGGACACCGCGGCGGGCACGCTCATCGTGCGCGAAGCCGGCGGAATGGTGACCACGTTTGACGGGCGGCCGTACCATCCCGGCGATGCGACCTGCCTCGCGTCGAATGGACTCATCCACGACGAAATGCGCGCGCTGACCACGGACATTGCGGAACGCAGCCCGGCCAGTCCGGGTTAGCGTTTCGGCGCCAATTCTTCGTAGTAACGCCCGATGGCGCCGCCGATGCAAAATCCCCACGAAAAATATCCCAGCTTCTTGAATTTTTCGGGAATCTCGTACCTTTGCGCCGCTTCCTGCCACGACACGCCGGCCTTGAACATTTTTTGCGCGTGGTTGCCGAGGTCTTCCAGAGCGCCGCGTTCCTGCGCGACGGCTTCCTGCCCGCAGACCGCGCCATGGCCGGGCACGAAGAGCGTATCTTTGCCCCACTTGGCAAAAGTATCGAGCGCTTTCATCCATCCGGCCATGTTGGCGTCGAAAGCGACAGGGTAGGAACCGTTGAAGAGCAAGTCGCCGGTAAAGACAATGTTCTGCGAAGGCACGCGGATGGTGATGTCCGTGGGGGTGTGTCCGTGGTGCGCTTCGATGACGGCACTGAGGCCGCCGAGTTCGATGGTCACCGGCAGCTTCGCGGGATCGAGCGGTTCGCTGGGCAGAGTGAGCGCCGTATGCAGAGACGAATTCACCAGCAGGTTCGCGGCCTGCAAATCTCCCGCGGCGCGCTGTTTTCGGATTTCGTCCCTGGCCTCCTGCGCAGCTTTTTCAAAACCGGAAAGCAGTGCGGGAGCGCCACCGGATTGCAACGAAGCGTATCGCTCCACGATCATGCCCGCGCTTTTGGCGTGCGCCATGATGGGGAAGCGCTGCGCGCCGTAGAAGGCGTTGCCGAAAGAATGGTCGAAGTGGTAGTGGGTGTTGAGCGCGGCCCGCACGGGCGCCTGGCTGACCATGCGCAACGCTTCCAGCTCGAACGCGGCGGCGGTGGGCAGATGATGCCCCTCAATCAGCAGCGCGGCGTCGCGGCCGACGATGAATCCGCCGTTGCAGAGCGCGTCGTAGCCCTTCGTTGTGTCCGCGATGGTGGCGTACACGCCGTCGCCGATTTTGCGCGAAGACGCGAATCCCTTGTCCAGCAGCGGCGTCGCGGCCACGCGCGGGTCCTGTGCGATGGAATCCGCGGCCCACGCCGCGGGAAGCAACCGGGAGCAGGCCATCGCCGCGCCCAGGCACGATGCCGAGGTCAGAAAATCTCGACGGCTCCAGCCCACAGGATGACGCATAATCCCTCCTTCGTTTCCGAAGTCCTGCCACGGATAGAAATAATGGATGAAGAGTACCGCAACGGAGATTCAAGAACAATCGTGTGAGCGGCAGTGCTGTCTTTCACGCTGCGGCGCGCGCTACGCAGCGTTGACTCGCTTCCGGTGCGGTGCTAGTCTGCGCCATCGCGTAATTTCGCGGCCATGAAACCACTCCGGCACCCATTCTCCGAGAACGAAACCTGGGAAACACAGACGCATTCGCGGAAGGGAAAATTCGTGCGGCGGTGGGACCGTCTGGTGGAGCGGTGGTCGCGCGATTTCGGGTCGAGCTTCGTGGAAGATTATTCGCTGGCCGGGGCGGAGCGGCATCGCGCGCTGCATCGCCGCGTTTATGATGGCCGCATCGAAGTCACCGAGCACCGCATTCGCCTGCACAATCTGCCGGCAAGTTTTGATGGTTTGCGCATCGTTCAGTTGACGGACATTCACCACGGGCTGTTCCTGCCGTTCCATGCCGTGCTGGACGCGGTGGAGATGGCCAACCGGCTGCAGCCGGACGTGATCGCGCTGACGGGCGACTTTGTCACGTACTCGCGCGGGTACATTGAGCCGGTGGCAGCGATTCTGGGGACGCTGCGCGCGCGGCACGGCGTGTTTGCCGTGCTCGGCAACCACGATTTCCGCGTGGACGCCGGTGCGGTTACGCGCGCGTTGCAACACCACAGCATCGAAGTGCTGCGCAACCGGCACACGCTGGTGCGTCACGCCGGACAAGCGCTGCCCATCGCGGGCATCGACGATTTTCGCTATGGCGCCGACCTGCCGCGCGCGCTGCGCGGTATCCGGCCGGGCGTGCCGACGATTCTGCTTTCGCACAATCCGAAAATTATTCGCCGCGCGGCAGTGCATCAAGTCGGACTGGTGCTTTCCGGTCACACGCACGGCGGACAAATTAATTTGCCGCTGGCGGGCACGGTCTTCGGGCGCAAGCCGGAGCAGATGCGTTTCCGCTCCGGATGGGACCGGCTTGGCCCTACGCAGATTTATGTGAGCCGCGGCATCGGCACGGTGGTGCTGCCGGTGCGCGTGCGGTGTCCCGCGGAGATTCCGCAATTCCACCTTCAGCCACACGAACTCGGGCGTGAAGCGCAACTTCGACGGACCGCAGAAAGCTGAGCCGCTCACCTTCGACCATGCGCATCGTTGACCTCATCCGAAAAAAGCGCGACGGCGGCGAACTGGCCCGCGAGGAAATCAAATTTCTTGTGGATGGGTGCACGAACGGATCCGTGCCGGACTACCAGCTATCCGCGTGGCTGATGGCTACGCTGCTGCGCGGGATGACGCGCGCGGAAATCGCCGCGCTCACCGAGGCCATGCTGCACTCCGGCGAAGTGCTGGACCTGTCCGCGCTGCCCGGAAAGAAAGTGGACAAGCATTCCACCGGCGGCGTGGGCGACAAAACTTCGCTGGTGATTGCGCCGGTGGTGGCCGCGGCGGGATTGTATGTGCCCATGATCAGCGGGCGCGGGCTGGGACACACCGGCGGCACGCTGGACAAGCTGGAATCCATCCCCGGCTTCAATGTGAATTTGTCGCTCGGGGAATTCCGGCGCGTGCTGGGCGAATGCGGCTGCGCGCTGATCGGACAGACGGCGGAAATCGCGCCCGCGGACAAAAAACTTTATGCGCTGCGCGACGTGACCGGCACGGTGGAAAGCCCCGCGTTGATTTGCGGCTCGATCATGAGCAAAAAGCTGGCGGAGGGAATTGACGTGCTGGTGCTGGACGTGAAGACCGGCTCGGGCGCGTTCATGAAGCGCGAAGAGGACGCCGTGCACCTGGCGGAGTTGATGGTGGAAACCGGCGTGCGCATGGGCAAACGCGTCGTCGCGCTGATTACCGACATGGACCAGCCGCTGGGGCGCTACGCGGGCAACGCGCTGGAAATCGAGGAGTGCATCTACGTCATGCGCGGAGAGGTACGCAACGATTTGTACGAATTGTGCGTCGAGCTGAGCGCGTGGATGCTGCAACTCGGCGACCGCGTAGCAACCCTCGAGGAAGGGAAGCAACTCGCGGCGCAGATGATTGCGAGCGGCAAGGCGCTGGCGAAATTCCGCGAGATCGTGCGTCTGCAAGGTGGGGACCCGGCCACGATTGACGATCCGCGGAAGCTGCCCAAAGCGCGCAGTACACGTGACGTGCTCAGCCCCGGCTCCGGATTCATCGGCTCCATCGCGTGCGAACAGATTGGCGTGGCGAGTTGCGTGCTCGGCGGCGGGCGCGAAAAGAAAGAGGACAGCATTGATCCCGCCGTCGGCGTCGTGCTGCACAAAAAGCGCGGCGACCGCGTGGTGACCGGCGAGCCGCTGTGCACCATCCACTATAATTCCGATGCGCGGCTGGACGAGGCACGGCGCTTGATCGAGCTGGCCTACCGCATCGAAGCCGAGCCGCCACGGCGGCCAAGGCCGCTGGTGCACGGCATCATCGGCGGAAAGTAACGCCGCGTCGAGGTCCGTGCGTTCTTGCTGCGCGACTTGACATTTCTCACTTCAAAAAGCAGCGTCGAGCCGCCGCACTCCAAAAGAGCGCTTGCGATGATGTTCCCTGCTTGCAGGCACGCTTCGCTGTGTTAATGTGTGCGTCTTAATTGGCTGACTTACGCCGGCATTTGCGGCGCTTTTCGAATATCGACTTTCGTTTCTTGCGGAGGATTTGCGATGGAGATAGCACGCTTCACCGGCATCCTCGGCCTGATGACCATGCTCGGGCTGGCGTACCTCTTCTCCACCGACCGCAAAGCGATTCGCCTGAAGACGGTGGTGTGGGGACTCGGATTGCAGGTGGCCTTCGCGTTTTTCGTGCTGAAATACGAAGGCGGGCGCAGGATGTTTGAAAAGGCCGGAGACGCGGTGAAGTGGCTGCTCAGTTTTTCGTACGAAGGCTCGAAATTCGTCTTCGGGCAGCTCGGCATGAAGGAGCAGCCGCTGGGTTTTTATTTTGCGTTCATGGTGCTGCCGACGATTATTTTTATCGCCGCGTTTTTCGCCATTCTCTATCACATCGGCGTGATGCAGTTCATCATCAAGTGGGCCGCGCGGGCCATGACCGCGCTGATGGGCGCGAGCGGCGCGGAATCGCTCAACGTCGCCGCCAGCATTTTCATGGGGCAGACGGAAGCGCCGCTGACGATTCGGCCGTACTTGCCGCGCGTGACGCGCTCCGAACTGATGACCATCATGACCAGCGGCATGGCGCACGTTTCCGGCGGCATCATGGGCGCGTACATCGCGTTCGGCGTCGAACCGAAACACATCCTCACTGCGGTGATCATGACCGCGCCGGGCACGCTGCTCATCGCCAAGATGCTGGTGCCGGAAACGGAAAAGCCGGAAACCGCGGGCAAAGTGGAATTGCATCGCACCGAAGAAGAGAAAAAAGAAAATTTCCTCGGGGCCATCGCCCGCGGCACATCTGACGGGCTGAGTCTGGCCATCAACGTCGGCGCCATGCTCATCGCTTTTATTGCGCTGATTTATTTGACCAACGGCATTCTCGGCGGCGTGCACGGCTGGCTCAGCAATCGCGGCGTCGCGTACTTCCCCGAAAGCCTACAGCAAATCTTTGGAATTATCTTCGCGCCGGTGGCGTGGGTGATCGGCGTGCCGTGGAAAGATTGCTTGGACATTGGCAATCTGCTGGGCACGCGCATGGCGCTGAACGAACTGGTGGCCTTCTCGCAACTCGGCCCGATGAAGGCCACGCTCAGTGAGCGCTCGTTTACGATTGCCACGTTTGCGCTGTGCGGCTTCGCCAACTTCAGCTCCATCGGCATTCAAATTGGCGGCATCGGAGCGCTGGCGCCGAACAAGCGCGAGGAGCTCGCCAAGCTGGGCATTCGCGCCATGCTGGCGGGCACCATGGCCAACTTGATGTCTGCGTCTATCGTTGGAATTCTGATGTAGCCATGGCCGCGAAACGCAAGTCCGGCAGCAGTGAATTTGCCCGCGCCGAGCGCGCGGCAAAATTCATTCTTTCGAAAACCAAGCTGCGCCCGCGTATTGGATTGGTGCTGGGCTCGGGGCTGGGTGCGTTTGCGGATGAATTTTCTGGCGCCACACGCATTGACTACAAAAAAATTCCGCACTTTCCGGTGTCCACGGCCATCGGCCACGCGGGGAAATTGGTCATCGGCAAAGTTGGCGACGTCGCTGTGGCGGGCATGCAGGGCCGCGTGCATTTCTACGAAGGCTACTCGATGCAGGACGTCGCGTTCCCCATGCGTGTCTTCGGTCGCATGGGCATCCGCGCCGTCATCCTGACCAATGCTGCGGGCGGCATCAATACCGGCTACAAACAGGGCTGCCTCGTGGTGATTCGCGACCACATCAATCTGTTCGGCGCGAATCCCTGCATCGGGCCCAACGACGAGCGCCTCGGCCCGCGCTTTTTCGACATGACCACCGCGTATCACAAGCCGTACGGGAACGCGGCAGTCGAGGAAGGGAAGCGGCTGGGGCTGAACATCTACGAAGGCACGTACTGCATCATCGGCGGGCCGAGCTACGAGACCGCGGCGGAGATTCGCGCCATGCGCGCGCTGGGCGCGGATCTGGCTGGGATGTCCACGATTCCCGAAGTCATCGCCGCGCGGCACATGGGCATCAAAGTGTTGGGGATTTCCTGCGTGACGAATATGGCCGCCGGCGTCCTCGACCAGCCCATCAATCACCAGGAGGTGCTGGAAACCGGCGAGCGCGTGAAAGGGCAATTTGTTGCGCTGCTGAGGGCGGTGATTCCCCGCATGGCGAAGGATGTTGCGTGAGCAGAGAGGAAAAGACAGCGACATATTTTTTTGAACTTGGCTGTTCCTATTTTTTTGGCGTGGTTGGCGTGCTGCTTGGTGCAGGCGTAGTCTTGATGGGTTTCTTCGGCGCGCATTTTGTCGGATTGGATGCGGCCGATCCTTTGGCTATTCTGGTGGGCGCTTTTGTTGTTGCGCTAGGAATAGCATCGTTGGTGCATGGCGTGAAGCTCAAGCGGGAGCCTTCGCGTCGGCTGTGGTAGGGCGCTGTTGACTCAGTCCTTCGTAGCGCCGGTATCTTACCGGCTCTTTATCTGAGGGCTCTGTGGCTCTCCGTGTCCTCTGTGTTAATGTTTTTCGCGCTGTTCCAGACGAACGAAACTCGTATGAGCGACAACGACAAACTCATCGCGGCGGCACGGACGGCGCGAGAAAATGCGCATGCGCCGTACTCGAATTTTCGCGTGGGGGCGGCGCTGCGCGCGAAGTCCGGGCAAATCTATACCGGGTGCAACGTGGAAAATTCGACGTATGGCCTAACCGTGTGCGCCGAGCGCGTGGCCATCTTCAAAGCGATTTCCGAAGGCGAGCGCGGATTCGATGCCATCGCTGTAGTGACAGACACGGAGCAGCTCACTCCGCCGTGCGGCGCGTGCCGGCAAATTATCTGGGAATTCTGTGGCAACGTGCCGGTGATCCTCGGTAATCTAAAGGGTGCGAGCGAAACGCACCAGATGGCAGAGCTTTTCCCCCAGCCCTTCGATTCGTCGTTCCTTTAGAAATCAATCGGAACCGCAGATAAACGCAGATGGACGCAGATAGAATACAAGGCTGAAAATCTGAACCGAGGTTGAAAACAATGCTCAACGTGGGAAGGCGCTTCCGTTTTTCGTTTTTCGAATTTCGGTTTTCGACTGTTGCACTATATCTGTGTTTATCTGTGTTCATCTGCGGTTTCTTCTCTTCCGCGCTTGCGCAGACAGCGGTGCCAGCGAAGGCGGTGGCTAAGCAGCGCGTGGATTTGCTGGTCACCGGCGGCACGGTTGTCACCATGGATGCGGAGCGGCGCGTCATTCAAGACGGTGCGATTGCGGTGCGCGGCGGCGCTATTGTCGCGATCGGGCCGACGCCGGGAATCATAGGAAAATATTCCGCGGCGCGCTCCATCAACGCCAGCGGACGAATTGTGCTGCCCGGACTGATTAACACGCACAATCACGCGCCGATGACGCTGCTGCGCGGCATCGCCGGCGACACGACGCTGCAAGAGTGGCTGGAAAAGTATATTTTTCCGGCGGAAGCGAAGAACGTCACCGAGGAGTTCGTCACCTGGGGCACGCGGCTGGCAGCGCTGGAAATGATTCGCGGCGGCACGACGACCTACGCGGACATGTATTACTTCGAAGACGCCATCGCCCGCGCGACGAAGGCCGCAGGGATGCGCGGCGTGCTGGGCGAAACGTGGATCGATTTCCCCGCGCCAGACAACAAGACCCACGCCGAAGCCCTTGTCTACACGGAAAATTACCTGAAAAAGTGGAAAGGCGATCCGCTGATTCACGCGGCCGTTGCGCCGCATGCGGCATACACCAATTCCGAGCAGTCGCTGAACGATGCAGCGACGCTGGCCCGGCGCTACAACGCGCCGATTCTGATTCACGTTTCCGAAACAAAACGCGAGAACGACGAAATCCGCGCGAAATTCGGAGTTTCACCTGTCGCCTATCTCGACCGCATCGGATTCCTCGGCCCGGACGTGCTGGCCGCGCACTGCGTCTGGGTGGACGCCGCGGACATCGCCACGCTGGTGAAGCGCGAGGTGGGATGCGCGCACAATCCCTCGAGCAACATGATGCTGGCGAGCGGCGTGGCGCCGGTGGTGGACATGCTGCGCGCGGGATTGCGCCTGGGCCTCGGCACTGACGGCCCCGCGGGCAGCAACAACGATCTGGACTTGATGGAAGAAATCGATCTGGCGGCCAAGCTGCAAAAGGTTTTTCGCATGGATCCGCAGGCGCTAAGCGCGGAGCAGGCGCTGGAGCTGGCCACCATCGGCGGCGCCCGCGCGCTGCACATGGAAAAAGAGATTGGCTCGCTGGAGGCCGGCAAGAAAGCGGACATCATCGTGCTGCGAACCGATCTGCCGCACGCCGTGCCCAGCTACAACGTTTACACCTCGATCGTGTATTCACTGAAGGCCACGGATGTGGTCACGGTGATCATCAACGGCCGCACGGTGATGCAAAACCGGCGCGTGCTCACGTTGAATGAAGGGGCGGTGCTGGCGAAGGCCAAGGAACTTGCGGAGAAGGTGAAGCAGTCACTGGCCGCGCCGGCCAAATAAATCGAGCACGAGTCGGCTGCTACTTCACTCCCATTTTCTTGTTGCGGATGATTTTTGCGGCCAAGGTGCGCAGGGTTTCCGGCACGTTTTTGTTCATGGTCAGGAATTTCATATCCGTGTCGTGCAGGCGCGGCAGCAGGTGCATGGAGACGTCCAGCGGCACTTTGGGGTTGGTAATCAGGTTTTTCACCACCAAGTAGTTCTTGATAAACGATCGGTTGGCGGCGATGAGCCGCAGAATTTCGTCGTTCAGGCTGGACATGGACGCGAAGCCTTCCACTTCCTGCCCGGTCAACTTGGGGGATTGCAGCACGGCGCGCTGCACGAGTTTGTTGGCGTCGCGGATCAGCGCCATGCGTTCTTCGCGGTTGCCAACCAGGGCCAGCTTGATGCGCTCGACCACGCGCATCTTGCCCAGCCGCTGGATCATGGTCTGTTTTCTCTTGGGGTCCGGCTCGACGCTGTCCAACGCTTCCGCCAGCGCCGCTTCGTCCATGCCCTCGGCGTGCAATTCTTCCAGTAGCTTCTTCTGTTCCACAGTGACGGAAGGGCTCGCCGCGAGCGCCTCGGCAATCACGGGGTGATCGGCTAGCCGCGCCAGATCGTCCACCAGCGATTGCACCGCCGAAGTGGTCAGGTACGCCGCCACGCGGGCGATGAGCACCGCCGGGCAGGCCTTGTTCTTGGCCATGGCGTCGGCCACGCCGGGCTTTTCCGCCAGGTTGGCGGCGCAATATTCGAACAGCTTCGGCGACGCATCCTCCCTGGCCAGCGCCGGGATGAACGCTTCCACCGGCATGGCCACCAGCGAATTCCCCGCGCGGTTGGCGATTTGATCGTCGGCATCGCCGGCCAGCACGCACAACATTTCCGCGCGCTCGTCCACGGAGAGCCCCGCGCCGCTCGAGCAGATGGCCATTTTTCTTTCTTTGGTGGTCCGCCCGGAGCGAATTTCCGCCAGCAGTTCTGCGCTAATGGCTGCCTCCCTGCGCTTTCTTCAGTTTGCTGCGGTCAAGCGTGATGCGTCCCGGCGCGTCGGGCGGCTCCTCGAACATCATGATCTGGCCGTTCAACTCCAGCAACACCGCGCTGGAATTCTCCGAGGAAACTTCGAATTTTTCTTTGGCTTCGAAGCGCTGGCTCTGATTGACCTGCATGGTTGCGTTGAACTTCACCACGCCGTCTGCGGTCACTTTCACGCGTGTTGGCTTTATCGCGTCAATTTTCAGTTGCAGGATTTCAGGCTCGGCCGCAGCCGCGGGGCTTGCCGCAGGCGGTGGGGGGAGTGGCGTCGGTGTCGCACTGGGTGGCGGAAGTACTGGCTGGTGCCACGCTTGCCACAGCGGAGCATAGTGCTGCCACGCGTACCACCCGCCCACGGCCAGCAGCGCGATGACCGCGAGAATCACCCACGGCAGCAGCGGAGCTCGCGCGCGCGCCGGCGAGTCCACCCACACCGCCACTTGTGGCGCGTCGCGAGTCACCAGCGCGTACTCGGCAATCATGGCCTCTTCGTCCAGCCCGAGATAGCGGGCTACGGCGCGGATGAAGCCGCGGTTGAAGACGCCGCCGGGCAGTTCGTGCCAACGCTCGTTTTCCAGCGCCGCCAGGAAGCGCGTGCTGATGCGCGTGGCCGCGGAGATTTCCTCCAGGCCCACGCCGCGCATTTCCCGTTCGCGTTTCAGACGTTCGCCGAAGGCTCCGTGCGTCATGGTGGCTCGAACTGCGCCGCTTTACCTTTCGTTTTCTCCTTGGCACTATAGGCACGCGTTCTCGGGCTGTCAATGCGGCTCAGGAAACCCGACGGAGCAGGCGCGTTGCTCCGCGCGACGCGGTTGCATATAATCAGCCTACGCCGGCCGACGTTCGGCTCCGGCAACTATGTCCGGCTCTGCCGCCAGGCGAACTGTGCAAGAGAACACAGGCTTCAGCGGCGTCGAACGCCGCCGCAATCCGGCCCCTTCCTCCGACACGCGCGAGGTCACCGTCCTCCACGAGTTGGGGAAAGCCCTTACATCCACGCTCGAACTCGATCAAGTCCTGCGCACCATCATGGAAAAGATTGACGAGTTCCTGCGGCCGGACACGTGGTCGCTGTTGCTGGTGGACGAGCTGCGCCAGGAGCTGTACTTCGAAATCGCCATCGGCGCCGGGTCGGATATCCTAAAAGACATCCGCATCAAAATGGGGCAGGGGCTGGCCGGCTGGGTGGCCAAGTCCGGCGAAACCGTAATCGTGCCCGACGTGAGCAAAGACACGCGCTTCTTCGCGCAGGTGGACGAGAAAACCAAGATGGAGACACACTCCATCGTGGCCGTGCCCGTGAAGTTCCGCGATCACTGCCTCGGCGTCATCGAGCTGATCAACTGCGTCGGCCCTGACGGCTTCGGCGGCCGCGACATGGCCCTGCTCGAGGCTCTCGCCGACTATGCGGCCATCGCCATCGAGAACGCCCGCCACGTGCAGCGCATCCACGAGCTCACCATCACCGACGACTGCACCAACCTCTACAACGCGCGGCACCTGAATTTCATGCTGGATACGGAAATCTATCGCTCCCAGCGCTACGGCTACCAGTTCTCGCTCATCTTCATCGACCTCGACCACTTCAAGAATGTCAACGACACCCACGGCCACCTCACCGGCTCCAAGCTCCTCGGCGAAATCGGGGTGATGATTAAGAGTCACTGCCGCCTGATTGACTTTGCCTTTCGCTACGGCGGCGACGAATTCGTGCTGCTGCTCCCGCAAACCTCCAAGGACAACGCCTTCATCGTGGCCCGCCGCTTGCACCGCATCATCCGCGAAAGCGTCTGGCTGCGCGACGCCAACATGGAAATTCACATCACGGCCAGCGTCGGCGTGGCGTCCTATCCCACGGACTCCAACAACAAAGCCGGGCTGCTGCATCTTGCCGACGAGGCCATGTACCTGGTGAAGAACACCACGCGCGACAGCGTGGCCGCCGCGGGCATCGGCGTGCTGCCCGGGTTCTGATTCTGCTTTCATCCAAACTCTCTTCCACAGCCTCTCCCCTTGTCACTAAGTAGTCCTCGTGCTAGTCTCCGTTTGCATTCTGGGCAGGCGTGGTGTTTTTTCTCCCCGCGCGTCCGGGTGTGGACGACGGCGCAGCGCCGTCACGAGCGAGGGCCGCATGTCTTATGAAGCGCTGGGAATGATCGAGACGAAGGGCCTGGTCGGCGCGATTGAAGCTTCCGACGCGATGGTCAAGGCTGCCAACGTCGTCCTTATCGGCAAGGAATACATCGGCGCGGGCTACGTGACCGTGATGGTGCGCGGCGACGTCGGAGCGGTGAAAGCAGCCACCGATGCCGGTGCCGCGGCCGCGCGCCGCGTGGGCGAACTGGTCGCTGTGCACGTCATCCCCCGGCCGCACGAGCACGTGGACAAGATTCTTCCCGGCGGCGGGCAAGTGCCGGGCAAGAAATAGCGGCGGCCATTTTATTTGTCATCCTGAGCGCAGCGCAGGCGCACTCTTCAAATTTCAGCAGCAAGGGTTAGCGTTTTGACTCTCCGCGACCGCGACCTACTCTCCGTACAAGAAGCGCGCGAACTCGTCGCGCGCGCCGCCGCCGCGCAAAAAATATTCGCCGCATTTTCCCAGGAGCAGGTGGACGCCATCGTGGCCGCGTGCGCGGAAGCCGCCAGCGCTGCCAGCGAGCAGCTTGCGCGGCTGGCCGTCGAGGAAACCGGCTTCGGAAACGTCCCCGACAAAATCATCAAGAACCACCTGGCCGCGGTGGAAGTGCACAATGCCATTCGCGGGATGAAAACGGTTGGCGTGCTGCGCGAAGACCGCGAGAAAGGCCTCGTCGAAGTGGCCACGCCGGTGGGCGTGGTGGGCGCGGTCATTCCGTGCACCAATCCGACTTCCACGACCATTTACAAAACGCTGATTTCCATCAAGGCGCGCAATGCGGTGGTGCTCAGCCCGCATCCTTCCGCTGCGCGCTGCATCTGCGAAACCGCCGCGGTGCTCTCCCGCGCCGCGCTGAAGGCTGGCGCGCCGGAAGGACTCATCGGCTGCATGGCGCACACCACCATGCAGGGCACGCAGGAACTGATGCGCCACCGCGAGGTCGGCGTCATCCTTGCCACGGGCGGCACCGGGTTGGTGCGCGCCGCGTACAGCTCCGGCAAGCCGTCGTACGGCGTCGGCCCGGGAAACGTGCCGGCGTACATCGAGCGCACTGCCAATGTGCGCAAAGCCGTCGCCGACATCCTCGCCGGAAAAACTTTCGACTACGGCACCATCTGCTCTTCCGAGCAGGCCATCGTTTGCGACGACCACATCCGCGACCTCGTGCTCGAGGAGTGCCGCCGGCAGGGCGCGTACTTTCTTTCCGCTGAAGAAGCGGAAAAAGTTGGCGCGCTGGTCTATCGTCCCGGGGCGACCGCGCCGAATCCACAGATTGTCGGCAAGCCCGCCACGATGCTCGCAGAAATGGCCGGCATCAAAGTTCCGGCGCAGACGCGCGTGCTCATTGCGCGGCTCACCGCCGTGGGACGAGAGTATCCGCTTTCTGCCGAAAAACTCTCGCCGATTCTGGCGTTTTACTCCGTGGCCAACACCTCCGCGGCCATCGAGCTGTGCAACAAGCTGCTGCGCTTCGGCGGCGCGGGGCACACCGCCGCGGTGCACACGGCGAACGAAAACGTCGCGCGCGAGTTCGGCGCGGGCGTGCCCGCGTTCCGCGTTTGCGTGAACACCTCCGCCGTGCACGGCTCCATCGGATACTCGACAAATCTTTTTCCGGCGATGACGCTGGGCTGCGGCGCGCTGGGCGGGAACATCACCTCCGACAACATCGGCCCGCACCACTTGATGAATATCAAGCGCATCGCGTGGGAATCGCGGGCCATCGAGCATCGCACCATCCCCGCCGACCGCCGGCTGCTCGCTGAATCCGGCGCATCCACAGGACAATCGCCCGCTCCTGTGCAGACGGTTGCTGCCGCGGCTGCCGCCACAGCTTCGGCTGCCGCTGCGGCCCCTGCGCCGCCCGCTCCATCCGCCCAATCCGCGCCTGCTGTTGTTGCTTCGGCCATCGCCGCGCCCGACCGCGCGACGATTTCCAAAATCGTCGAGCGCGTGATGGGGCAATTCGGAATTCCTCGCGGTGCGGGTTCCGCTCCTGCCGTTGGCAACCCTTCGCCATCGGCGAATCCAATGCCCTCGCCCAAAGACGTCGCTTCCGCCGCTGTTACTGCGCTCCTCGGCTCGCGTCCCGCCGCAGCACCCGCGGCTTGCGCTACTGCTCCTGCGCCGGCAAAAGCCTCTTCCCCCGCAGCAGCCGCGCATCCGAAGGCTGCGGAGTTTGTCAGCGAGACGGACGTGCGCAACGCCATCCGCCGCGGCGAAAAGATCTTCACCGGCCCCAAGACCATCGTCACTCCCTCCGCGCGCGACCTCGCCTCCGGCCACGAAGTCCTCGTCGAAACAAAATAATTCGGGAGATTTTTCAGCCTGAGTCACAGACCGCTGGCCACTCGTCATACAATGAGCATCTACCCCCCCCAGGCTGGGGAATCGGAGTTTCGAGGGAAATGCTCAGATCGGAAGCTGCGCGATATGCTCGCTGGGCCGCCACGCTGGCCATATTGCTGGTGCTGACGGTGGCGGGCTTCTACGCCTATCGTTCTTTTTTGGCGGCACGCGCACGGCGCGATGCGCCGAAAGTGATTCCTCCCGCGGTACAAAAGCAATCCGAGGAGTTTTCCTTCAGCAAAGTGGAAGGGGAGCGCACTCTTTTTACCATCCGCGCTTCGCGCACGACGGAGTACAAAGTCGGCGGCCTCGCGCAACTCCAGGATGTGTGGATCACCATCTACGGGCGTTTTGGAAAGCGCTTCGACAACATTCACACGCGAGAATGCGACTACGCGCCCGCCTCCGGCAAGATCACCTGCGCGGGGGACGTGCAGATTGCGCTGGAGAGCGCGGAGGAAGCGAAGCAGCGGCCCGGCGAGCGCGCGCTGCATGTCACGACGTCCAACGTCACGCTCGACCGCGAATCCGGCGAACTGCACACGGATAACCCGGTCGTCTTTCGTTTTCCCTACGGCAACGGCCGCGGCGTCGGCGTCACCTACAGTACGCGCGATGCCAAGTTCACCATGCACCGCGATGTCGAACTGACGCTGACCTCCTCCGGCAAAGACAAAAAGCCTCCGGAACCTGCAGTGCTCACCGGCGCGGGACTCGAATATCAACGCGACTCGCGCGTGATGCGGCTGCTCGCGCCGGTGCACGTGCAGCAGGGCCAACGCCTGCTGAAAGCCGGCGCGCTGGCGCTCGAGTTTGACGCTGCGCTGCGCGCGCGCCGCCTGGTGGCCGGCGGCAACCCGCAGTACCAATCGTCCGAGCTGCGCGGGCAGCTTGCGGTGAGTGCGCAGGAAATAGTCACGCAGTTCGATCCCGCCGGCTGGATGGAGCGCCTGCAAGCAAACGGCAACGTCACCGCCCGTCTGAAAAACCGCGGCGGCGAGGATCGCCTGCAATCGCAGCGCGCGGAAGTGGAAATGGAGCCGGGGCGCAACCTGGCTCGACTACTGACGGCCAGTGGCAATGTCTCGTTGGACTCGCAGCAGCGCGGCGAATCGCGCCGCCTGGAAACGCAGGCGCTGCGCATCCAGATGGGTGCCGGCCGCAAGCGCACGGAGCGCCGCATGGAACGTGCGGAGACTCTTTCTTCCGCGACACTCGAAATTCGCAACGGCGAGGAATCCACGCGCGTCCGCGGCGAGCGCCTCGCGGCGCAGTTTGATGAGCGCAATGTTGTCCGCGAGCTGCGCGGCTCGGACGGCGTAGAAATCGAGCGCCGTCTGCCCAACCGGCCGCCGCAGGTCACTTCCTCGCGCGAGCTGGCCATGAAATTCTCGCCGTCGGGCGAATGGACGGAATTCGAGCAAAGCGGCAGCGTGCGCTTCCGCGAAGGCGAGCGCAACGCCCAGGCCGACCGTGCGCGCATGGTCCGCGCCACGGACACGCTGACGCTCACGGGCTCCGCCAGCGTCGCCGACCGTGTTTCTTCTACCTCCGCGGCATCGCTCAGTTTCCAACAACGCAGCGGAGAAATCCGCGCGGAAGGCGGCGTGCGCACCAGCTACACTTCCGTCGAGCGCAACTCCGCCACCAATCTGGGCCCGCAGCCGGCGCACCTTTCCGCGGACCAGTTGCTGGCGAATCGCAACTCCGGGCGCGCGGTTTATTCAGGCCATGCACGGCTCTGGCAAGGCGACGCCGTGATCGAAGCGGCGTCTATCACGCTCCTGCGCGATGAGCAGCGCCTGGAGGCGCGCGAAAACGTGCTGGCGCTGCTGCCGCAGGAGTCCGGCCCCGCCGCCCTTGTTGCTGCGCGCGGCGCTGGACGGGCAGTCCCGGCGGCGGCTCGCAACATTTGGAAGGCCAGCGCCGCTCGCATGACCTACTGGGGCGCCGAAAGCCGGGTGCGGCTGGAGGGCGATGTCAACGCGCAATCTGCGATTGGACAGATTCGATCGAAGGATTTGGAACTTCACTTGACGCCTGCAAATAATGGGCCAAAACTTCTGAGCAAGGCGATTGCCACTGGCGGTGTCACCGTTCTTCAGGGCGATCGCCGCGGCACCGCGGAGCGCGCAGAGTACCTTGCCGCGGAGGGCAAATTCGTCCTATCCGGTGGCCGTCCAACACTTTACGATACCATCCTGGGCACAACTACCGGCCGTCAATTGACCTTCTTTCTGGCCGATGATAAGATCCTCGTGGATTCGGAACAAGGTTCGCGCACGCTCAGCCGTCATCGTGTAGAGAAATGAACCCCTATGCCAAAGCTGCAAGCCCTCGAGTTGCGCAAGTCCTACTACGGACGCTCCGTCGTCGATAACGTGAATCTGGAGATTGCCCAGGGCGAGGTGGTAGGGCTCCTGGGCCCCAACGGCGCCGGCAAGACCACTACCTTTTACATCCTCGTCGGCTTGGCGCGTCCCGATACGGGGCGCGTCCTGCTGGACAAGAACGACATTACCGACCTCCCAATGTACCTGCGCGCCCGCAGCGGCATCAGCTACCTGCCCCAGGAGCCATCGGTTTTTCGCCGCATGACAGTAGAGGAAAACCTGCTGGCCGTGCTGGAGACCCTGCCGTTGTCCCCGGAGCAGCGCCGTGACCGCCTGGAGGAATTACTGGCCCAGATGGGGCTGGAGACGGTGCGGTACAACCAGGCCTACACCCTTTCCGGCGGTGAGCGCCGCCGCTTGGAAATCGCGCGTTCGCTAGTGCTGGAACCCCAGTTCATTCTCTTAGATGAGCCTTTTTCCGGCATTGACCCCAAGACCGTGGTGGAGTTGCAGAGCATCATCGCCGGGTTGCGCGACGCCGGCATCGGCGTGCTGATGACCGACCACAACGTGCGCGCCACGCTGCGTGTCACCGACCGCGCCTACATCATCAACGACGGGAAAATTTTTCGCGCCGGACGTCCGGCGGAGCTGAGTCTCGATCCCGAAGTGCGCCGCATTTATCTCGGCGACCACTTCCACTTGAACTGACATGAACTGGCTACAGCCACGACTCCATCTGAAGGTTTCGCAGAAGCAGATCCTCACGCCGGGTCTGGTGCAGATGGTCAGCGTGCTCGCGCTGAATCGCCTCGAGCTGCGCGAGATGATTAACCAGGAGATGGTGGCCAATCCGGTGCTCGAGGAAGTGGGAGACGACGGACTGGCCAGCGAAAGCTACACCGAGGAAACCTTCGTCAAGGCCGAGACCGAGAAGGTTCCCGAAACGGAAGCGCCCAACCCCTTCGACGAATTCGATTTTGGCTCCTTCTTCAGCCAGTACCTGGACACCGGCGGCGAATACACGCACCACGAGCACGAAGAAATCGAGCGGCCATCCTTTGACCGCTTCCTCTCCTCCCCGCAAAATCTTGCTGCGCATCTCGAATGGCAGTTGCGCGTCAGCATTTGCAGCGAAACCGTGCGCGAAATCGCCGAGTCCATCATCGGCAACCTGGACGAGGACGGCTACCTCACCGCCACCTTCGAGGAAATCGCCTCCGCGGCCAATTACTCCATGGACGACGTCGAAGAGGCCCTGGCGGTGGTACAGGAGTTCGATCCCATCGGCGTGGCGGCGCGCGACCTCCGCGAATGTCTCCTGCTACAGCTCAAAGCCTTTGACCCGGGTAACACGCTGGCCCAGCAGATCGTCTCCGACCACCTCAAATCGCTGCAGAACAACCAGCACAAGGAAATTGCCCGCGCACTGAACCGCCCCATCGAGCTGGTGAAGCGCGCCGTGGAAGTCATCAAGAAGCTCGACCCGCGGCCCGGCCTGCGCTACAACAAGACCGAAGCGCGGCTGGTCGAGCCGGACGTTTATTTCCGCAAGGTGGACGACGAGTGGCAGGTCTTCATGAACGAAGACGAACTGCCGCAATTGCGCCTTAGCCCGGTGTATCGCCGCCTGCTGGCCCGCGATGCGGCCGACCGCGACGTCCGCAACTACGTCAAGGAGCGCTTCAGCGCCGCCATCCAGCTCATCAAAAACATCGAGCAGCGCAAGCACACCATCGTCAAGGTGTGCCAGTCCATCATTCGCCGCCAGCGCGATTTCTTCGATTACGGCATGGACCACATCAAGCCCATGATGATTAAAGAGGTCGCCGAAGAAGTTGGCGTGCACCCTTCGACCGTGAGCCGCGCCGTCTCCAGCAAGTACGCGCACACCCCGCAGGGCGTGTACGAGCTGCGCTTCTTTTTCTCCGAGTCCGTGAACGGGCCCGAGGGCGGCAACATCTCCTTGATGACGCTGAAGCGCCGCGTCAAAAAAATGATCGAGGAAGAGGACACCGTCCACCCGCTCACCGACGAACAGATTGCCAAGCGGCTGGAAGAGGAAGGCGTGCGCGTCACGCGCCGCACTGTGGCCAAGTATCGCGAGGATTTGCGCATTCCCAGCACCCATCAGCGCCGGGTGAAATCATAGGCACCGCCCTGTGAAACGCAACGCATCGCGCAGTTTTCGCCAACTCGTGCTGCTCACCGGCCTCAGCGGCTCCGGCAAGGGCTCCGTCCTGCGCACCTTCGAAGACCTCGGCTTCTACTGTGTGGATAATCTTCCCGTTGACCTCATCGCCAAGTTCAGCGAGCTGTACGTGGAGGGCGGCGGAGAAATCGAGCGCGCCGCGCTGCTGGTGGATGCGCGCGAAGGCGGCAAGCTCGCCCATCTGCCTTCGATCTACAGAAAGCTCAGCAAAGTGCACCCCACCACGCTGGTATTCATCGAAGCCGGCGACGAGGCCCTTGTCCGCCGTTTCTCGGAAACGCGCCGCCCGCATCCTCTCGGCCGCGAGCTATCCGTCCGCGAAGGGATTCACCAGGAACGCCGCCTGATGGCGCCCATCCGCAAGATGGCCGACCTCGTCATCGACACCACCAAGTTCAACGTGCACGAGCTGCGCCAGTTCATTACCCAGCGCTTTCAGAACCCGCGCCATCGCCCCATGCTCGTTTCGCTGCTGAGCTTCGGCTACCGCTTCGGCGTGCCCACGGACGCGGACGTGGTCATTGACGTGCGCTTCTTGCCTAACCCGCACTTCGTGCCCTCGCTGCGCCCCCATACCGGACGCGACCCGCGCGTGGCGCGATACATTCGCTCCTTCCCGCAGACCGGTGAATTCCTCCGGCGCATGGACTCGCTGCTGGCTTACCTGATCCCCCATTACATCCGGGAAGGGAAGAGCTATTTGACGATTGCCTTTGGGTGCACCGGCGGGCGCCATCGCTCCGTGATGATGGCCGAAGCGTTGCGCCGCGCCCTCGCCAGGCGTGGCTTGTCGGCAAAAGTGGCGCACCGCGACATGGAGAAGTCCGCGCCTTGACTTTTCGCAACGTGAAACTTAGCGTTAGCGTTTCGTTCGCTGCTCGACGCGCTCCCCGGAGGATGCTCTTTCGTGGACTCCCGCGGTGAAATCCGGCGGCTGCTTCACTACGTGCGGCCCTACTCCGGCCGCCTGATTTTGGCTATTGCGCTGATGGCCGTGGTCGGCGCGGGCGAGGCTACCACCGCGCTGATGATCAAGCCGGTGGTGGACCGCGTACTCGATCCTCAGGCCCCCGATTCGCGCCTGGCCCTGCTCACGATTCCGTGGACCAGCTACACGGTGTACCTGAATTCTTTCTTCCCCGCCTCCATTCGCCACGTCTGGACGATTCTCTCCATTTCGCTCGTGGTGCTTTTCCTGGGCAAAGGCATCGCCGAGTATTTCGGCAATACGCTGATCCAGTACGTGGGCCACGCGGGCATCTCCGATTTGCGCAACCGCGTGTATGCCAAGCTCATCCGCCAGCCCGTTGGCTTCTTCGAGCACAACCCGACTGGCCGCCTGATGTCCGCGGTCATCAGCGACGTGGAGCGCGTCCGCGGCGTGCTCTCCGAATGGCTCGCCGATTTTTTCCGCCAGTCCTTTTCCCTCTTGGGATTTCTTGCCGTGCTGTTCATGAAAGACTGGAAGCTGACGATCGGCTCGCTCATATTCGTTCCGCTCATCGTCATTCCCATCACGCGCCTCGGCCGGCGCATCCGGAAGTCTTCGCAGGCCAGCCAGGAGCGGCTGGGTGAGCTGAGCCAGGTGCTGCAGGAAACCGCCAGCGGCAACCGCGTGGTGAAGGCCTTCGGCATGGAGGATTTCGAGACCGGCAAGTTCCGCGGCATCGCACGCCGCTGGCTGCGCGAGAACATGCGCTGGATTCGCGCCTACGCTGTCACCTCGCCGCTGATGGAATTGCTCGGCGCGGTGGTCTTCGTCATGGTCCTGCTTTATGCGCGGGACAAAATCAACAAGGGCATGATGACCACGGGCGACTTCATGGTTTTCGTCTTCGCGTTGCTCCAGGTGTACACGCCCATCAAGCGCCTCGGCGGCATTTACCAGCTTTTCCAGCAGGGACTCGGCGCCAGAACACAGGTCTTCCAGTATCTCGACTTACAGGAAGAAGTATCCGAGCAGCCCGGTGCGCGCGTTCTGCCGCCCTTTTCCCGCTCGGTCGAATTCGACAACGTCGGCTTCTCCTACACCGGCGGCAACGGCGCCGTGCTGAAGGGAATCAACCTGCGCGTCAACGCCGGTGAAGTTGTGGCCATCGTGGGCCTGAGCGGCGCGGGCAAGACCACGCTCGTCAATCTGCTGCCGCGCTTCAATGAAGTCACTTCCGGCACATTGCGGATTGACGGCGTGGACGTCCGCGAAGTCACGCTGCGTTCCTTGCGCGAGCAGATGGCCATCGTCACGCAGGAGAACATTCTCTTCAACGACACGGTGTGGAACAACATCTGCTACGGCCGTCCGGAAATGCCCGAAGCCAGTGTTTTCGCCGCGTCGCAAGCCGCGCTGGCCCACGACTTCATCATGGAATTGCCGCAGGGCTACAAGACCATGCTCGGCGAGCGCGGCCAGCGCCTCTCCGGCGGGCAGCGCCAGCGCCTGGCCATTGCCCGCGCCTTGCTCAAGAATTCGCCCATCCTCATTCTCGATGAGGCGACCTCGGAACTCGACTCCGAGTCCGAATTGCTCGTGCAGCGCGCGCTTGCCAACCTGATGACTGGCCGCACCGTGTTCGTCATCGCGCACCGCCTCTCCACGATTCGCCGCGCAGACAAGATTGTCGCGCTGGAAGACGGCACCATCAGCGAATCCGGTACGCACGAGCAACTTCTTGCCACCGGCGGCGCTTATGCGCGCCTCTATGAGTTACAATTTGCAGACGCGGACCACGCTGTCCTCCCGGCGGAGCCGCTTTCCTGATGCCGACACACTTGCTCAAGTCCATGACCGGCTACGCGCAAGCGCGCGTCGAGCAGGACGGCTGGGCATTGCGCATCAGTCTGCGCAGTGTGAATCACCGCTTCCTTGACGTTCACCTCCGCCTGCCCGACGGCTTCGAGGCGTTCGAGCCGCGCATTCGCCAGGCCGTGCGCGACCGCCTGCGCCGCGGCCATGTGGACGTCACCCTGCATTACGAGCCTGCTGGCCCGGCCGCTGTGCACGTGCACCGCGACGTGGCTGCCGCGTACCTCGGCGCCGCCGAAGAAATCCGCAAGCAGTTTGGCTTGAAGACCGAACCCGACCTCGCGGCAATTCTCCGTTTGCCCGGCGTGATCGGTTCCACCGCGCTGCCTTCCGACGAAGAGGCCGAAGCGCTCGGCCAACGCATCAGCGCATGCCTGGAAGAAGCGCTGGGCAAACTTGAGGAAATGCGACGTGCGGAAGGTCGCCATCTGGTCGAAGAAATGTCGGCCCGGCTTCGGACCATCACCGAGCACGCCAAGCGCATCGAGGAACTTGCCGAGCGCGTTCGTCCGGCCTACGCGCACCGCTTGGAAACGCGCCTCCGCGAACTGATGGGCACAGTGCCCGTGGATCCGGCGCGCGTCGCCCAGGAAGCCGCGCTACTGGCCGAACGCGGCGATATTTGCGAGGAGATTTCCCGCTTGCACAGTCACGTGCAGCAATTCGAAAAGCTGCTGGCCGGCGCGGGCGAAGCCGGGAAGAAACTCGATTTCCTGTTACAGGAAATGCAGCGCGAAGCGAATACCATGCTTTCAAAAACGCCCGGCGTCGAAGCGGATGGCCTGGCCATCACCGACCTGGCGCTGGAAGTGAAGTCGCAAATCGAAAAATTGCGCGAACAGGTGCAAAACGTCGAATGACCAAGGCCGCTCAATCCTATCCGCGCGTGTTCATTGTTTCCGGCCCGTCCGCCTCGGGGAAGTCCACGCTGGTCAAGCGCCTGCTCCAGCTTCCGGGCATGCTCTTTTCCGTTTCTTGCACCACGCGACCTCCCCGCCCGGACGACAATCAGGGCATCGACTGGTATACTTTCATCTCGCCGGAAGAGTTCGAGCGCATGATCGAACGGGACGAGTTTCTCGAGTACGCGCGCGTCTTCGGCAAACACTGGTACGGCACGCCGCGCAAATGGCTGGATGCGGCGCAGAAGAAGGGATCGGACCTCGTGCTGGAGATTGACGTGCAAGGCGCGGTGCAGGTGAAGGGCAAGATTCCCGACGCCACCAGCATTTTCATCATTCCGCCATCCAAGCAGGAGTTGGAAGGGCGGCTGCGCGCCCGTGGCACGGATTCTAATGAAGAAATCGTCCGCCGCCTGGCCCGCGCGCGGCAGGAAATGGAATCGTACAAAGGCTACGACTACGTAGTGGTGAACGACGACCTTGAGCGCGCCGGCCGAGAAGTGCAGGCCATTGCCCTGGCCACGCGCTGCTCGCGCGCGCAGAACGATGAACGCATTCGCCAGATTCTGGATTCCTTTGGAGGCTAAAATCAGAATGGCTCCCATGGCACCACCGGAAAGCAGGTTTGCATTTGTGGTAGTGGTGGCGCGCCGCGCCCGGCAGTTGCAGTCCGGCTCGCGACCGCTGATTGATACCTCCCGGCTCCGCAAACACACCCGCATCGCCCGCGAAGAGCTGGTCAAGGGCTTGCTCGATTTCGAGCTGCCCGTCCTTCCGGAGTCTGCGGAAGAAAAGGAAACCAAGCGGCGCAAGGGGTAGCGCGCTGCTCCGCGTATGAGAGTCGCACTCGGCGTTTGCGGCGGCATAGCGGCCTACAAGGCCGCTGAGCTCGTCCGCCGCCTGCAGCAGGAACGCCTCGAAGTGCAGGTGGTGATGACGCGCAGCGCCCAGCAATTCATCACCCCGCTCACCTTCGCTGCACTCTCCGGCCGCAAAGTCATCACCGAAATGTTTGCCGAGCCCGGCGCGGCCCCTGCCAACATTGACAGCGCCATCGAGCACATCGCCGTCGCACAATCCATTGACCTGCTGGTCATCGCGCCGGCCACCGCCAACACCCTCGCGCGCCTGGCGCAGGGCATCGCCGACGATTTTCTTTCCACGCTCTATCTCGCCACGAAAGTTCCCGTCGTCATTGCGCCGGCGATGAACGTGAACATGTGGGAGCATCCCGCCACGCAGGAAAATCTGGAAAAGCTGCGCGCGCGCGGCGTGCACGTGGTCGAGCCGGATGAAGGTTACCTTGCGTGCGGCATGACCGGTGCCGGCCGCCTCGCCGGAGTCGAGTCCATCGCTAAAAAAGTTTGCGAGTTGCTCGGCATCCGCCATGACTTCGAAGGCGAAACTGTTCTGGTTACCGCCGGGCCGACGTGCGAGGACGTGGACCCCGTGCGCTTTCTCACCAATCGCTCGTCCGGAAAAATGGGTTACGCGCTGGCCGACGCGGCCGCGCGTCGCGGCGCGCGCGTGATTCTTGTCAGCGGCCCCGTGCAAATCGAGCCGCCTGCTGGCGTCGAACTCGTTCCCGTGCGTACGACCGAAGAAATGCGCCGCGCTGTGCTCGACCACGCCGCTGCGTGCACGGTCATCATCAAGGCCGCCGCCGTGGCCGACTATCGCCCCGCCGCCGCACAACCCAAGAAAATGAAGCGCTCCGGCGGACGCGCCACCATCGAGCTCGAAGCCACGCCGGACATCCTCGCGGAGCTCGGGCGCGCGAAGGGCAATCGCATCCTCGTCGGCTTCGCCGCGGAAACCGACCGCGTCGCCGATAACGCCCGCGAAAAGCTGCGCGCCAAGGGCGCGGACATAATCGTGGCCAACGACGTCACCTGCGAAGGCGCTGGCTTTGACGCGGAAACCAACATTGTCACTATCTTCACTCGCGACGGCCACACCGTGGACGTGCCGCAAATGAGCAAGTTCGACGTCGCCAACCGCATCCTCGACGAAATTCTCCGCCTCCGTTCGTAGCGCCGCCATCTTGCCTGTCTTGAGTTCGCCTCGGCGGGCGAACGGGCGGCTCTTCTACTTTGAAACTCTGCCACTCTGAAACTCTGCTACTCTAATCTGCTCATGACTCCCGACACGCGCGCCAAACTCGAAGCTTGGCTCTCCTATTTCGAAGACCTCGGCCTTGCGCCGTTTTACGCCGACCGCACGTCGCTCGAACTCCCTGCACACGCACCCGTAGGGGCGCAGCATGCTGCGCCCGCTTCGCCGTCTGTAGGGGCGGGCTTTAGCCCCGCCCGATTGCGGACTTCTCCGCCCGTCATCTCTGCCAAACAGGCTCCCTCGCTCTTCGAAGTCCTCGACCGCGTTGAAA
Source organism: Acidobacteriota bacterium (assembly GCA_023481105.1). GTDB lineage: Bacteria > Acidobacteriota > Terriglobia > Acidiferrales > UBA7541 > JACQDE01. The sequence continues at coordinate 57,071 of JAMCWK010000127.1, forward strand.
ACGACTCGCTCGACAAAATCCGCGCGGACATCGGCGACTGCACGCGCTGCCGCCTTTCGCAACATCGCAACACGATTGTGTATGGCGTGGGAAATCCAAAAGCCGAGCTGATGTTTGTCGGGGAAGGCCCGGGCGCCGACGAAGACGCGCAGGGCATCCCCTTTGTTGGCCGTGCCGGGCAACTGTTGACGCAGATGATTGAAGCCATGGGTTTGCGGCGCGAGGACGTGTACATCGCCAACGTAGTGAAGTGCCGCCCGCCGGAAAATCGCCTGCCGGAAAAAGACGAAATCGCCACCTGCTCGCCATTTCTCATCCGTCAGATTGACGCCCTTAAGCCGAAAGTGCTCGTCGCACTCGGCGCCTGTGCTGTGCAGACGCTGCTTGCCGCGCCCGTGGCCATCACCAAAATTCGTGGCCAGTGGTATGACTACCGCGGCATCCGCATGATGCCTACGTTTCACCCGGCCTATTTGTTGCGCAATCCGCCCGCCAAGCCCGACGCGTGGAAAGACCTGCAAAAGGTGATGGCCGTCCTCGGCCTCAAACCCCCGAAGAAGAAGCTGTAACTTATTTGTAGGGGCGACCGGATGGTCGCCCGCAGTGTCTTCTGATTTGTTCAACGTTCAACGAATCTACGGTTTTACCAGCGTCACCGCCGGCAACTCCACGTCGCGCGCTTGCTTGTTCAGCGCCGGCACGTCCTTATCCCGCACGTCTTTCCACTTCGCCATCACCGGATCGAGTTTTCCCGTCAAATACTTGAAAACGTCGTACGACTGCTGCGTTGGCGCCGTGTCCGCTGACTCGACCACGCCGGCCAGCGCCACCAGTTTATTGTTGAGCTGGATCGGCCAATTCAGCAGGTCCTGCCCGCTTTGCGCTTTCGTCTGGTACAGCTCCTGCTCGATGGGCGCGAGTTTTTTCTCCACCGCGTCGGCCTGCGCGAGCAAATCCTTCGCTTTGTCATTTTTCTCATGCCGCTTGCGCAACGCCTGAATTTGCGTGCGCAGGTCTTTCATGTTGTTGATGGCGTCGTGGACATCGTTCACCCGCGCGCGGATTTGCATTAACAAATCAAACTGCTTTTGCAAATCCGCCGCCGGCGTTTTGACGCGCGGGTCCAACTGAACCGCCAGCGGCACAG
>JAMCWK010000070.1 GCA_023481105.1 Acidobacteriota bacterium
GCTCTTCCGATCTTAGTACACCTGAAAAGCGGAGGCCTGAAGCACCGCGTGCAGCGTGGAGCGCTTGACGGGTGGAGCGTTGCCCCCTAGAATGGCAGCTTCATTTATGAAGGTCTGTTTTCAAACTGAGGAAGCAGGACGAGCCCAGCGGCCAACCGCTGGGCTGCGATGTTTATGGGGCGGCAAGTGAGGCGAGGGGCGCAGCAAGCAGCGCCCCTACGCCGCGAATTTTACAAAGAACCCAACGGAACGGGGAACAATATGGCGGACGGAATGATTCCAGAAGGACTGACGTTTGATGATGTGCTCATGGTGCCGGGCCTGTCGTCGGTGCTGCCGACGCAGGTACAGACGCGCACGTGGCTGACGCGCAAGCTGGAGCTGAACATCCCGGTGATTTCCGCGGCCATGGATACGGTGACGGAAGCGCGGCTGGCCATCGCCATCGCGCGGCAGGGCGGCATCGGGTTCATTCACCGCAACATGAGCGTCGAGAAACAGGCGGAAGAAGTGGACCGCGTGAAGAGATCGGAGAGCGGCATGATTGTGGCGCCAGTGACCATCGAGCCGGAGCTTTCCGTGCGGCAGGCGCTGGAGATCATGGCCAAGTACCGCATCTCCGGGCTGCCGGTGACGCGCGGGACGAAGCTGGTGGGGATCCTGACGAACCGCGACCTGCGCTTCGAACGCAACCTGGACCAGCCGGTGAGCGCGGTGATGACCAAGGACAACCTGGTGACCGTCGCCGTGGGCACGACGCTCGAAGAGGCGGAGCGCAGCCTGCAGCAACATCGCATCGAGAAACTGCTGGTCGTGGACAAGGATTACAACTTGAAGGGGCTGATTACCGTCAAGGACATCCAGAAAAAACGCGACTACCCCATCGCCGCAAAAGATGGACACGGGCGGCTTCGCGTGGGCGCGGCCATCGGCGCAACGGGCGACTTCCTGGAGCGCGCGCAGGCGTTGGCCAAAGCGCACGCCGACGTGCTGGCCATTGATACCGCGCATGGGCATTCGACGCGGGTGATGGAAGCGATTCGAGCGGTGAAGAAGACGCTGCCGGAGATGCAGGTGGTGGCCGGAAACGTGGGCACGTTTGAGGGCGCGCGGGATTTGATTGCGCTGGGCATTGATGGCTTGAAAGTGGGCATCGGGCCGGGGTCCATCTGCACGACGCGGGTGGTGACCGGCGCGGGGGTGCCGCAGATTACGGCCATCCTGGAAGCGTCACGCGCGGCGAAAGGAACGGGCGTTCCGCTGATTGCCGACGGCGGCGTGAAATTCTCCGGCGACATCACCAAGGCGATTGCGGCGGGCGCGTCGGTGGTGATGATCGGCGGATTGTTTGCCGGAACCGAAGAGTCGCCGGGAGAAACAATTTTGTATCAGGGCAGGACGTTCAAGTCGTACCGCGGGATGGGCTCGCTGGGAGCGATGGAAGCGGGGTCGGCGGACCGCTACGCGCAGGAAACCGCCGACCGCGGAAAATCGGTGCCGGAGGGCGTCGAGGGGCGCGTGCCGTACAAGGGGCCGCTGAGCGGGCTGGTGGAACAGTTGGTGGGCGGGCTGAAGAGCGGGATGGGCTACTGCGGCGTGTCCACGCTGGAAGAATTGCGGGAGCGCGCGAAGTTTATCCGCATCACTTCGGCCGGGCTGAGAGAGAGCCACGTGCATGACGTGATTATTACAAGGGAAGCGCCCAACTACAGGCTAGAGTAAGTGGATTGAGTGATTGAGTGATTTATGATTGAGTGATTGAATGCCCCGCGTATGTCTAGCATGGGCGCGAATCAACATGCGAAAACGCCGCGGGTACCCGTTGAATTGCTCCAAACGATGAGGGCGCTGAAACATTGGTGGCGTGCGATTTGCTGGGCGGGATTGATTTATTTTTTTTCCACGGGATACTTCAACGCCTATGAAACTGCTAGCCTGCTGATTCCCATTTTTCACCGGCTGTTTCCCAGCCTGTCGCCGGAGGAGCTGCATCAGATCCACTACCTGATTCGGAAGGCGATGCACGTTTTGAATTACCTGGTGTTGAGCTTTCTGGTGCTGGATGGAGTGCGGGGCGAGGGGCGCGGGTGGCGCTGGGGTTGGGGACGGCAGGCCATCCTGATTTGCACGGCATACGCGGCGCTGGATGAATGGCACCAATCCTTTGTGCCCTGGAGGGGCGCGTCTGTTGCGGACGTGTTCCTGGATGGAGCGGGCGCCACCGTGGCACAACTTATGATGATGATGTGGTATCGAGTGTCAAAAACCGGGGGAGCAAGTTCGGAAGCGCATCTATAGAAAAAGGGGCGTGAAATGAATCCCTGCAAAGCAATGAAACGCGTCGCGGCGGCATTCTTGCTGGCACTGATGTTTTCCGTGGCCGCAGGCGCGGCGGAGCCGGTGGAGTATGAGCTGCGGTTTGGCAAGCCGAGCTCGCACCTGCTGGAGATAACGGTGCGCGCGGGCGGGCTGAAGGGCGCGGCGACGGAGTTCGCGATGCCGGCGTGGGCGCCGGGGTCGTACGTGGTGAACGACTACGCCAAAAATGTGCAGGGATTCCGCGCGATGGGCGCAGGTGGAAAAGAACTGGCATGGCGGAAAATGGATAAGCAGACGTGGCGCGTGGAGACCGGCGGCACCGCGGCGGTGACTGTCGTGTACAAGCTGTATGCCAATACACTGGCGAACAACTGGGCGCAATACAACGAGCAGCACGCGTTCCTCGGCGGGCCGGCGGTGTGGATGTACCTGGTGGGCGGAAAAGAGCGGCCAGTGCGGCTGGTGATTGCGCCGCCAGCGGGATGGCGCGTGGCCACAGGAATGGTGCGGATGGCGGAAAACACCTTTGCGGCAGCGGACTACGACACGTTTGCCGACGCGCCGCTGGAGATTTCCGACTACGCGGAGAAGACGTTTGCCGAGGCGGGCAGCACGTACCACGTGGTAGTGCACGATATCGTGGGCAAGAAAGATTTTTCGCAGTTCGCCGCGGACACGCAGAAAATTGTAGCGGCGACCGTGCCGATGTTTGCGGCGGCAGTGGGCGGGACGCGGGCCGCGCCGTACGACGAGTACTGGTTTCTGTTCCACATCTGGCCGGGCAGCGGCGGCGGATTGGAACATTTGAACTCGACGCAAATCAATTCGCCGCGCGATTGGGACAGCGAGCAGATGCGGCCGTCGGGGGAGACGGATTACGAAAGCAAGCTGGGAGTGACGTCACACGAATTTTTCCACGGCTCG
>JAMCWK010000016.1 GCA_023481105.1 Acidobacteriota bacterium
CCGTATCGCGGCATCGGCCCTCCCCCTGGCGCTGCGCCTCCTATTTACCGCCCCCCAGGAGGAACCAACTATGGCAACATCAACGCGTTGTACCCAGTTTTGCAATAGGCTCTAGTGATTAGTGGTTAGTGGCTAGTAAAGAGCAGGTGTGAAATGACGACTCGTTGACGAAGCTGCCCTGCGAGCATAGGCTTGGCGACAACGTGGGTCAGAAGAAGCGCGATGCAATGAGCGGATTGCTTGCAGAGTACGAAGCGCCGGCGGTTGAGCGCGGTTGGATGTGGACGCTGCGCGGGGCCACGCTTGTGCTGCTTCTGCTGCTGCTGGGACCCGCGGTGTATTCGTGGTTTGCGTCCGCGAATCATCAGATTTCGTTTTTGCTGCCGGCGATGGTGTACGGCGGGCTGCTGTGGGCGCTGCGGGAAAATCCTCCGAGCAAGGGCGCGCTGGCGGCCGCGGTGGGCATGAGCGCGTTTCCGGTGGGACTCGCGCTGCTGGGGATTGTGTTGCTGGCTGGCGACGCAATGCGGGGCGTCGCGCGACCAGCGTTTCATTGGGAAGCGCCGTGGGCGTTGCTGGCGGTGCTGCAAGTAGTGCTGCTGGCAGGCACCTTGGCATGCACGCACACACTGAAGCTAAACAAAAAGGCCGCGGGCGCGACGTGGGTTGTGCGGATTGCCGCTGTGGCTTCCATTGCACTACTGCTGCGGCCCGTGTGGTGGAATGCGTGGGCCACGTGGGAGTACGGATACTTAGGGTACTTGTGGTCGCTGCTGTGGCAACTGGGGGGCGCGCTGCTGTGCGGCGTGGTGTTGTGGGCGCAGCGCAAAGAATTTGCGGAATTCAATCGGGAAGCGCGCGGCACCATGATGCTGACGGCGGGCACGGGCGCATATCTTTTGATTTATACATTGGGAAATTTGCTGGCGTCGCTGCTGATGGGGTCGGGAGAACCAAAGGGCAGCAGTATTCTCCCGCTTTTGTTTCTCGGCGGGATTCTTCTGTCTAACGGCGTGCTCGCCGGCAGTGCCATCCGTGTGTATTACAAATTGGGACGGCAGACCGGAGACGTGGGCAAACTGGTGGGGGCGCTGTTTCTGGCGGGACTGTGCTGGGCCATTTTTGTTTCTCTAAGCGGGGAAGAACTGCGGCGAGAACACCATCAAGGACGCGGGAATGCAGCTTCGGCGATCGGTTCGCTGCGCACAATCAACACATGCGAGGTCACCTACGAGAGCACGTATGGCAAGGGATTCAGCCCGACGCTGGCGGCGCTGGGGCCGCCGCTTGCCGGTGATAAACCCAGCGCGGCGTATGCGGACCTGATTGACTCCGTGCTCGCGAGCGGACAGAAAACCGGCTACAACTTCGTGTACACGGCGGGTCCGCCGGACAAGGAAGGCCGCATCATGAGCTACACCGTTGTGGCGCGGCCCGCCACGGCGGGTGTGAGCGGCAACAGCAATTTTTTCACCGACGAAACCGGCGTGATTCGCGCCACGAAGGAAAACCGAGCAGCTAATGGCAATGATCCGCCGATCTAGCCTCCGTGCGAAACAGCGGGCAGATGAACGGTTGACCGTTGCGCGCGTCACAAGGTAATTTGTGCGTTCGTTGAATTCAGCGGAAGAGGCCCAGGGCACGCGATGAGCGCAGAACTGGCGGTGCAGACACAAGACCTGGAGATGATCTACCGCGAGATGTGGCGGAAGCCGGCGCGGGCGCTGACGGGCGTGTCGCTAGAAGTCGAGCGCGGCGTCATCTTCGGACTGCTGGGACAGAACGGCGCGGGCAAGACCACGCTGGTGAAGCTGCTGCTCAGCCTGCTGCGGCCGACGAAAGGCACGGCGCGCGTGCTGGGGCACGACCCGTTTGATTCGCGGATGCGGCGGCGCATCGGCTACCTGCCGGAACAGATGCGCCTGCCGGAGTACATGAAGGCGACTGGCTTTCTGCACTACATGGGCGAACTGAACGGCGTGGACAGCGCGACGTTGAAAAAGCGCATTCCCGCGCTGCTCGAGCTGGTGGGCCTGCCCGGCGAGAAAAAACTTTTGAGCGCGTACTCGAAAGGCATGCAGCAGCGGCTGGGACTGGCGCAGGCGCTGCTCAACGAACCGGACCTGCTGTTCCTCGACGAGCCCACGGAAGGGCTGGACCCGCTGGGGCGCAAGCAGGTGCGCGATTTGCTGGTGAGCCTGCGCGCCGGCGGCAAGACGATTTTTCTGAATTCGCACCTGCTCTCGGAAATCGAACTGGTGTGCGACCGCGTGGTCATCCTGAACCGCGGCGAGGTAGTGCGTCAAGGCACGCCGGCGGAGTTCGCCAAGCATACCGGCGAATACCGCATCCGCGTTGCCGAAGCGAGTGATGCAGTGCGCGCCGCAGTGGCCGGTGTGGTGCCCGGCGCGCAGTGGGAGGACAATACGGTTCTTGTTTCGCCGGAGAATCGCGCGCAGCTCAACGCGTTGATTGACCGCTTGCGCGCGGTGCCGGTGGAGATCGAAACCATCGAGCCGGTGCATTCCACGCTGGAGGAATATTTCATTCAAGTAGTGACAGGAGCCGGAGCGTGATGGGCGCCATTATTCGCGACACGATTCTCGAGTCCATTCACCGCAAGATGGGGCTGGCGCTGATTCTTTTTTCGCTGCTCGTCCCGGTGATCCTGATCGGAATGATCCGTTTGGAGCACACGCCCAAAGGCGAAGTCGAGGTGGCGATGATCGGCTTTCACTCCCTGCCACCAGAGGTTTTCGCGCTAAGCACGTTCATGGGACTGCTGGACCTGCTCAACAGTTGGTGGGCAATTCTCGGAGTTTTTGCGATTACGCCGCTACTGATGTCCTACATGGAAAAAGGCCGCGCGGAACTGGTAATCGCCAAAGGCACACCCCGCTGGAAACTCTGCCTGGGACGCTACCTTGGTTCCGTCGTACTTTTTGCGACGCTGGTTTTCTTTATGGCAGTGGTGCCCGCCGTATACCTCTGGGCACGGACCGGTGTTTCCATCCGGCAGTTTCTCATTGCGAGCTGCCTTTCCGCCTTTACGTTCGGCGTGCTGCTGTCCCTGATTTCCATCCTGGCGATGGGTGCTACGCACCCGGCGATACCCATTATTTTTGCCTTCGTGTTTAACATGTTCGTGCCGCAACTCGCGCAGCGCAAAGCCGTCTTCTACCAGGACATCATCACCTCGCAATGGGGACAGTGGCTGCTGGACTGGGTGTATCGCATCTTGCCAAAGACATCCGAACTGGTAGTGGCTTCGCGGAAATATCTCAACGCCGGCGTGCTGGACTCGTGGTGGCCGATCTGGTCGAGCGCGCTGTTTGTCGTGGGCGCGCTGGCGCTTTCGTGCTGGCTGCTGCACAAAAAGTCGTTTTGACGAAGGACGAAAGAAGAAGGACGAAGGTAAAGACAAAGCGGCGTCAAGCCGCCGCACTCCATAAAAATCCAAGACTGATATTTTTCGGTTTTGCCAACGTATTTGCTGATGAGTGGCTTTACACGCTCCGGTGCGCGTCGTATAGTGTGCGCAAGACGGGCGGTGGGATGCGAATCCCGGAATCGAGGCACACCCGATGATGATTGCGTTGATTGTGCTCGCCGTGGTCGTGGTGGTGGTGATCGGCATCTACAACAGCCTGGTGCGGCTGCGCGTGCAGTGCGACAACGCCTGGGCGGACATTGACGTGCAGCTCAAGCGCCGCTATGACCTGATCCCCAACGTGGTGGAGACAGTGAAAGGCTACGCCTCACACGAAAAGGGCACGCTGGAAGGCGTGATCAACGCGCGCAACAAAGCCATGAGCGCGCAAGGGCCCGCGGCGAAGGCCGAGGCCGAAGGTCTGCTCACCGGCGCGCTGCGGCAACTGTTTGCGCTGGCGGAGGCCTACCCGCAACTGCGCGCGGTGGAGAGCTTCACCCAGCTGCAAGGCACGCTGGGCGAAATTGAAGAGGTGGTGCAGAACGCGCGGCGCTACTACAACGCCGTGGTGCGCGACCTCAATACGAAAATTGCCGTTTTCCCCTCCAACATCGTGGCCGGAATGTTCGGCTTCAAAACGCGCGAGTTCTTCGAGCTGAAGGACGCAGCGCAGCGCGAAGCGCCCAAGGTCAGCTTCAGCGCCGCGCAGTAAGCCGGGGTGAACATGCTGCGACGCGTGCTGTGGTGCGCGCTGTTGCTGGTGGCGCTGGCGGCGCCGGTGGCGGCGCGCTCGCTGGTGATCCAGCGCTTCGATGTGCGCGTGGAAGTGCGCGCGGATGGAAGCATCGCGGTCACGGAAATCATCGAGCCGCGCTTCAACGGCAAGTGGAACGGCCTCTACCGCACGATCCCCGTCGAATACAAGACACCGCAAGGATTCAACAAGACATTTTTCTTGGACCTGGAAAGCGTCACGGACGGCGAAGGGCATTCGCTGAAGGTGGAAAGCACGCGCGAGCGGCACTACCGCAAACTGAAAATCTGGGTGCCCGGCGCGGAGGACGCCGTGCGCACCATCATGATTCGCTATACGGTTCCCAACGCGCTGCTGTTTTTCGAAGACCACGACGAGCTCTACTGGAACATCACCGGCGATGAATGGGACGTGCCGATCCAGGACGCCGGCGCGGTCATCCAGTTGCCGGCGGGCGCCACCGGCATCCGCACACTGGCGTTCACCGGCGGCTACGGCTCGAAGGAACACGACGCCGACGTCACCGTGAACGGCAATGAGATTATTTTCAAGATGCGGCGCAATTTGGCCTTCCGCGAGGGCTTGACCGCGGTGGTCGGCTGGGACAAAGGGCTGGTGCGCGAGCCTACGGCCGCCGACAATGCCGGAAACTTTCTGCGCAGCAACTGGCCGCTCGTGGTTCCCATCGTGGTTTTCGGGCTGATGTACTGGCTGTGGAACACGCGCGGGCGGGACCCGCGGCTGCGGCCGATTGCCGCGCGCTACGATCCGCCAGAGGGACTGACGCCGGCGGAAGTGGGAACGCTGTGCGACAACTCCGCGGACATGCGCGACATCACCGCCACACTGGTGGACCTCGCTGTGCGCGGCTACATCCTCATCGAAGAAAAAAAAGAAGAGCAATTGATGGGGCTGTTCTCCAATACGGAATACGTCTTCCACCTGCGCAAGAGCGCAAAGGAATGGGGCGAGTTGAAGGCGCACGAGCGGCGGCTGCTGGACGGATTGTTTACCGGCGGCGGGTTGCAGACGGTGAAGCTCTCCGACCTGGAAAACAAATTCTACAAGGAGCTGCCGGGAATCAAGGACCGCGTCTTCGACGCGCTGATGGCGCGCAAGTATTACGCGCAGCGGCCGGACAAAGTGAAGGCCGGCTACCTGATCGGCGGCGTGATTATCGGGTTTGGCGGATTCTGGGCGGGCGGAATGCTCGCGGGCACCACCGGCATGCAGCCCGCGCCGTTCATGCTGGCTGCGATTCTGAGCGCCCTCATCGTGTGCGGCTTTGGATGGTTTATGCCCGCGCGCACGCTGAAGGGCAGCGAAGCGCTGGAAGGCGTGCTGGGCTTCGAGGAATTTCTGGGACGCGTGGAGGCCGACCGCTACGATCGCATGGTGAAGACACCGCAGCTCTTTGAAAAATATCTGCCGTTCGCGATGGCGCTGGGCGTCGAGAAGAATTGGACGAAAGCCTTTGAAGGCATCTGCAATCAGCCGCCCGACTGGTATCGCGGGGGCGACTTCACATCGTTTCGCACCACAAATTTTGTGAATAACTTGAACCGCATGTCCACGCAGGCGGCTTCGTCCATGGCTTCCGCGCCGCGCAGCTCGGGAAGCTCGGGATTTGGCGGCGGAGGTTCGTCCGGCGGCGGAGGCGGCGGCGGTGGCGGCGGAGGATTTTGAAAAGCAAGACTTGAAACCGCAGATGAACGCGGATAAACGCAGATTGAAGTCCACACATCCACGTTTTGGCAAAGCTCCCGTCACGATATTTCGCACGCTCCTTTCGCAGGAGCGTTGCTGGTAGAATCGTGGCAGCCGCCCGCCCGCGAGGTGACCCATGAGCAAGCAAATCCAAAAACAAATTCTCCGCCTGGAGCGAGAGCAGGCTGCGGCGATCAATCGCGGCGACCTGCGCGGGGCCGTGCAGATGTTCGATAAAAGCCTGGTGGGATTTTCCTCGACCACGCATGCGCGGATCCACGGGCTCACGGCGCTGGGAAGAACGTTCCAGCACTATTGGAAGCGCGCGCCGAAAATGACGTACCGCATCGAACAGCCGCACGTGCACGTGAGCGGCAATTCCGCGGTGGCGACGTTTTACTGGAAGGTGTGGCTGGGCGCGGGACGCACCGTGCGCGGGCGCGCCACGCATGTCTTTGCGCGCAAGGGCAAGAACTGGCGCGTGGTGCACGAGCACTTTTCTCGCGCGCACTAATTTTGGAAAATGGGAATTTGCGAAGGGGTGCTAGCGCGAGGCGGCGCGCTGCGGCGCTTTGCCGCGCGGCGGAAATTTGGCGAGCTGCTGACGCAGGTCGCCGACCCACGCGCGCAATTCTTCCGGACTACATTCCAGATCGGCCCAGACCTCGCCGGGGGCGCCGCTCGACTCCAGCCAAGCGGGGCGATGCTCGCGTTCAAAGTAAACGCACAGGCTGATGCGCTCTTCGCTCCAGCGCTGCACCTCCAAGCGCAGATTGGGCTCCTGAAATTTCATCTCCGTAATTTGCGGGGCGGAAAGCGCCATGGCTTCGAGCCAGTCCGCCAGCGCCAGAATCTCTCGCGTAAACAGGGCCGGCTGGATGGTGGTCCAGGCGTGCCCCTCGAAGGCGGCGCGGGTGTACACGCGCAGGCGGTTCGCTTCGCTGTCGTTTTCGTCGGCCTGCGCGGAATGGTAGCCGATGATGCGCAGTTCAAAAGAATCGGAGCTGGGTCCTCGAAGTTCCATCACGGAGCCTCGACTGGCAAGAAGGCGGGTAATAGTGTAGCGTCTTGCGCCGCTGAGAGGAATGCCCTCTTGCCGGCTACCCAGCCGCCGCAGAAGAAAGTGCAGTGCGCCGTCCGTATTCCAAGCGGATTCGTAACGCAACGGAGAATCGAACTTGCTATCGCTGATCGTGCCGACGTACAACGAGCGGCAAAACATCGTACAACTGGTGGCGCGCGCGGGAAAAACGCTGGCAGCGACGGGCGAACCCTTCGAGCTGATCATCGTGGACGACAACAGCCCGGACGGCACCGCGGGCGAAGTGCGGCGCTTGCAGGCCGAGCGGCCGTGGCTGAAGCTGCTGGTGCGTGAGGACGAGCGGGACCTTTCCACCGCGGTGCTGGCCGGGTGGAAGATGGCGCAGGGCGAAATTCTCGGCGTGATGGATGGCGACCTGCAACATCCGCCGGAAATATTGTTGAAGCTGTTCGAGGCGATGCGCCAGACGCACGGAGACATCGTTGTCGCCAGCCGGAACGTCGAGCACGGGAGCGTCAGCGACTGGAAATTCCGGCGGCGCATCATTTCCTGGACGGCGACGCTGCTGGCGGCAGTCCTGCTGCCGGCGAAAATTCGGCGCGTGAAAGATCCCATGTCGGGATTTTTTCTGCTGCGGCGGACAGTGGTGGAAGGGCGCACGCTGAAACCGCTGGGCTACAAAATTCTGCTGGAAGTGCTGGCGCGGGGAAATTACGAGAAGGCCGTCGAAGTGCCCTACGTGTTCGAAGAGCGCGCGCGCGGCGGAAGCAAGATGGGCGTGGTGCAGGTGTGGCGCTACCTGGTGCACCTAGCGCGCATCCGGTTTACTTCTTGAAATTCGATCTGCGCTTTCTTGCTTTGGTTGCCAATCTTTTCTGCACCATTTCGCTGGTCAATTCGCGCAAAGCGTCGGCGGCAATCCAGCGCGCGGCAGGGCTGTCCAGCGCGCGGATTTTTCTGCCGGTGGCGATGGCAGATTTGTTCAGGGGCAAATTGCGCTTGCCGATTTGGCGCAGCGCCCAGTTGACGGCTTTCTTCACGAAATGGCGCTCGTCGCGCGCGGCACGCTGGATGATGGGCAGGAGCTTTAGAAATTTTTCGTTGGCGGCTTGCTTGTCGTGCACGGCGAGATAAGCCATCAGCGAAAAACCAGCGCGCTTGACGAACTCCTCTTCCCGGCGGCTCCAAGCCAGGGCCATCTTCCACGCGTGCGGCGTGTACACAAAGAGGTGGCAACAGCATCCGTCCACCACATCCCAGGAGGCGAAGTCGCGCGCCCAGCGCTCCATTTGCGCGGGCGTGACGCGCGCGGGATCGCCGATCATGGCGGCGAGATGCCGCGCGTCGTGGATGCCGGAGGTCCACAATTGCAGCGAGAGTTTCTGGTCGCAGCCGATTTCGCGCGCGAGTTTGTGCAGCGCGGGCGCGGAAACACCGTAGGCCTTTTTCACATGCACGCCGAAGCGCGCCATGCCGGCCACGTTGGTGGGATTGCCAAGAGATCTTAGGCGGGCGAGAACGTCGCGGAGATTTTGTGAACGAGAAAGCATCGTTTTTTCCCAATTGCCGGCCCAGCGTAACCTAGCTACTGTTACGCACACAAAGCGGCGTCAAGCCGCCGCACTCCAAAAGAGCCGGCGAGACGTCGGCGTTACAAGACCTTGCGGAAGGCGTGCTGCGTTTTGATGCGCGAGTAGCCGAGCTTTTCGTAAAACTTGTGGGCGGCTTCGCGAATCACGTTGGAGCGCAGGACGACAGTGTCCAAACCCATTTCACGAGCCCAGTTTTCCGCCGCGTCCATCAGGCGCTTGCCCACACCGGAGGCGCGGCAGGTTGCGTCCACGACCAGCCCGGCCACTTCGGCGACGCGGTCGTGGCACACGGGCAGATGCTCGTACACGTGCACCCAACCGACCACGCCGTCGTTATTTTCCGCGACGTACACGGCGTGCGTGCCGTCCTGCGGGAGTGTGCGGAGGCGCACGAGGACTTGCTCGGTGGTCGAAGGATAGCCGAGTTGCGTGGAAAGCTCGGCGATGCGCGCGGCGTCGGCAAGCGCTCTTCGAACACGTAGGGCGAATGGCAGTTGCTGGGAACCGGCGAGGGCCACGGCAAGAGGATAATACGAAATCGAGTCAAAAGAGTTTTTCGGAATCGAGCAGAAGGGTGACGGGGCCGTCGTTGGTGAGCTCGACGGCCATCATGGCTTGAAAAATGCCCGTTTCGACGCGCACGCCGAGGGCGCGCAGCGCGGCACAGTATTCTTCGTAGAGGCGGTTGGCCTCGTCGGGTGGCGCGGCCTTGAGAAAGCTGGGCCGGCGCTGGCCGCGCGCGTCGCCGTAGAGCGTGAACTGCGAAACCACCAGCGCGGCGCCGCCGATATCCACAAGAGAGCGGTTCATCTTGCCAGCGTCGTCGGCGAAGATGCGCAGGTTGGCGGTTTTTTCGGCGAGATATTTCGCGGCGTCGGACGTGTCGCCCTGCCCTACACCGAGCAGCACGACCAGCCCCGCGGCGATTTCGCCGGTGACACGGCCGTCCACCAGGACGCGGGCGTTAGTGACGCGTTGGAGAACGGCTCTCATTCTCGCCCGAGATTCTGACACAGAGGAGTGCGAAAAAAAGCGAAAATAGAAAATGGAAAATAGAAAATAGGCTGCCAGGACGAAAATCAGGAGGTAAGGTCGGTGGTTCTATCTGCTATTTTCTCTTTTCTAATTTCTGTTCTCACATGGCGGGCTATTCACCGACGCGGGAAATTGTGTTAGAAGTGGTGCGCACACCGGGAAGGCTTCTTTGAAACTTGCACTTATTGGAACCCACGGAGTCGGAAAGACAACTCTGGCGTATGAAGTCTGCACGCTGCTGAAAAAAGCCGACCAGAACGTCGAGCTGGTGACGGAAGTGGCGCGGCGCTCGCCGTTCCCGGTGAACGAAGCGACGACGCTGGAAGGGCAGCTCTGGATTCTGCACGCGCAGGTGGCTGCGGAGTTGGAGGCTGCCAGCCGCGCGCCGAACGTCATTTGCGACCGCGCCGTGCTGGACAACTACTGCTACCTGGTGAACAAGTTCGGGCGGCAGCCGTACCTCGAGCAGTGGCTGGAGTGGTGGATGGACAGTTACACGCTGCTGATCTCCGTGCCGCCGTTTGCGGAAGGCATCATCGCCGACGGCTTCCGCTCGGAAAACGTGCAATTCCAGCGGAAGATCCACGAGCTATTGAACGGGCTGCTTGCGGTGCCGCCGTTTGCGAGCTTGCGCGACCGCGTGATGCCGCTTGAAGCACACGCGCGCGGCGTGTGGGGCGCGCGAATTTTCGCCGCGGCGGGGCCGCTGCTGCCGCCGTCGCCCCAAAGCGGCACGCAACGCGTGCTGCCCATGGACATCCCCGCCGCAACACCCGGCGCGGATTAATCGCGCGCTTGGCGCGGCGCACGAGGTGGCTTACAATCGGATGGAATCGAGAAGGCGATGGAGTTCGCCGAAACCGTCCCGGCAAAAAACGCCGGGACTGATGACTCCTGGCCGCCGGGCGGCGCCCAGGAGTTTTTTGTTGGGCGCAGCGACGCGCGGGAAACGGAGCAACCATGCGCATCATGCTGCTGATTGTGTTCGGCGCGGCGGGCACGCTGGCCCGCTACGGATTGCAAGGGATCGTGCAGTACCGCACGGGCGGAGACTTTCCCTACGGAACGCTCGCCGTGAATCTATCCGGATGCTTTTTTCTCGGCTTGCTCGCGCAATACACCCTCAACCACCTGCTGATGCCGCCGGAATGGCGCATGGCCATCACCATCGGATTTTTCGGCGCGTTCACCACGTTTTCCAGCTTCGGCTGGGAAACAGTCAAAATGCTGGAAGATGGGGAATGGGCGCGAGCCTTTGTTTACGTGGGCACAAGCGTGGTGGCCGGTTTGCTGCTGACCCTGGCGGGCATTCGCCTCGCCAACCGATTTTAGTTTTTAGGAGCTGCCATGACACACGAAAAATTTGTCGGCGAGCGGACGCTGATGCGCATCCACATCGGCGAATCGGACAAGTGGCACGGCAAAGCGCTGTACGAGGCACTTATCGAACTGTTTCGCCGCGAGCAATTCAGCGGCGTGACCGTGCTGCGCGGGGTGGGCGGCTTCGGCTCGACCAGCGTCTACCATACAGACAAGATTCTGCGCCTCTCGCAGGACCTGCCCATCGTGCTCGAAGTCGTCGAATACGCCGAGCGCATCGAAAAGATTCTCCCCAAGCTGGACGAGATGGTCGAGGGCGGACTGATCACGCTGGAAAAAGTGCGCGTGATTCTTTATCGCTCTGCCAAATGACGCACGGCTACTTCCTGCGCGCGGATTTTTTCTTTCGCTGTGCTGCGCGGCGCAACCGCGGAGTTGGCTGGCAGCGCGGACAGAAATAGCTGCTGCGGCCCGTGACAATGATGCGGCGAATCCTGGCGCCGCAGCGGAAGCACCCCTTCCCTTCCCGATCGTAAGCGCGGTGGCGCATTTGAAATTCGCCGGGCAGGCCATTCGCGTCCACGAAATCGGAAATGGACGAGCCGCCCAGGCGGATCGCGGCGCGCAGAATGTGGCGGATGGCTTCCAGCAAGCGGTGCGCGTCAGCAAAACTCAGGCTGGCGCCGAGCCGCATCGGATGAAGCTGGGCGCGCCAGAGGGATTCGTCGGCGTAGATATTGCCGATGCCGCGGAGGAAGCGCTGGTCGAGCAGCAGCGCTTTGATGCGCGCGCGGCGCCCGGCGAGCAGACGGCGGAAATCGACTTCGCTCACTTCCAGCGGCTCCGCGCCGAGCCGCGCGAACGCGGCAGCGAATTGTGCCGCGGAGAACAACGCGATGCGGCCAAAGCGGCGCGGGTCGGTGAAGCGCAACTCGCGGCCGTCGTCGAGCGTAAAGTATGCGTGCGTATGCGCGGCAGCAGGAGCGACCGCGGCTTGCACAGCCAGCCGGCCGGTCATGCCCAGATGAACGATGAGCAGCGGCGAATTATCGCCGCGAGCATCGCGTTCCAGCGGCAGCACGATGTATTTCCCGCGGCGCTGAACGTCCGCAATGCGACAGCCGGGGAGTTCGCGTTCCAGCGCGGCAGGATCGTCAATGAAGTCCGTTTTGCCCAGGCGGACGCTCGCGATGCGGCGGCCGGGGAGCACCGGGCGCAGGCCGCGTACAACTGTCTCGACTTCGGGAAGTTCCGGCATCAGGAGCGCCTGCAAATTATCACATAGCCCGACTGCAATCGTCGCGGCAGGCAAGCCCTCCACGAACCGCGCGCGAC
This sequence comes from Acidobacteriota bacterium, assembly GCA_023481105.1. Taxonomy (GTDB): domain Bacteria; phylum Acidobacteriota; class Terriglobia; order Acidiferrales; family UBA7541; genus JACQDE01. The sequence continues at coordinate 12,216 of JAMCWK010000016.1, forward strand.
GTGATAGATTCTTGGCTCACTTTGAGGCGCAGGCTGGCAGCTCGAAAAACTGAATCTCCGAGTTTCGGTTGGGCATCGAATCCCGAAAGGCGGCGATGCCTGCGCGCTTGAGGGACTGTGAAAGGACACGATTGAATCTGCTGCTGATTGCTGCCGTGGGACTGCTCAGTTACGCAAACGGCGCAAACGACAACTTCAAAGGCGTGGCCACGCTGTGGGGCGCGGGCCGCACCAGTTACTGGCGAGCATTAAGCTGGGCAACGGCGTTCACGTTTCTCGGCTCGCTGGCTGCGGCTGGTACAGCTTCGCTGCTGGTGTCCAAATTCAACGGCTCAAAATTCGTCGGCGCAGAAATTTATACGCAATTGCCGTTCTTGGCCGCGGTAGCGCTGGGCGGTGCGGTCACGGTGCTGCTGGCGTCACGGCTGGGTTTGCCGGTGTCCACCACGCACGCACTGACGGGTGCGCTGGCAGGCGCAGGAGTCATGGCGGCTGGCTTTGCAGGCGTAAAGTTTGCCGCGCTGGGAAGCGGAGTAGTCGTGCCGTTGCTGTTTTCGCCGTTCGTCGCGTTGGCGTTGACCCTGGGAGTCCATCCGATTGTTGCGCGGCTGGCGTCACGCGATTGCGTCTGCGTCACAGAACCGCAGGCGATGACTCTGGCACCGGATGGCGCGGCGGCGATGGAATCTGCCAGTTCCACCCCGATGCTGCGCGTGGCGGGCGCAGCCGAATGCAACACCGGAGCGGAAATTGCCCGTGGAAGCTTGACGGACACCCTGCATTGGCTCTCGGGCGCAGGCATCAGCTTTGCACGCGGCTTGAACGACACACCAAAAATTGCCGCGGTGCTGCTGGTGGCGGCCGCGGCAACGGTGAAGCTCAACTTTGTGCTGGTGGCCGTGGCCATGGCCATGGGGGGAATGCTCGGCGCGGCGCGCGTGGCGCAGACCATGAGCAAACAAATTACGCCGATGGCCACGGAAGAAGCGGTGAGCGCGAATCTGGTGGCCGCGTCGCTGGTGATGCTGGCGTCGTTCTTTGCGCTTCCGGTGTCCACGACGCACGTGACCTCGGGCGGCATTTTTGGAATTGGCCTGCGGCGTCGCGGCGAAGCGGACTGGAAGCGTGTGCGGGAAATCCTGCTCGCCTGGGCCGGCACACTGCCTCTGGGGGCGGCGCTTGGCGGAGTCGTGTACTTGATTCTCGTACGGCTCGCGTAGAACTACACAGCAAAGTGTGAACTCAGTTTCTGTCGAGGGGGAATGAATGGCACGCAAGGCTGCAGTCATGGACACAGAATCGGCGGTGCGCGAGCGCTACGAAAAGGCGGCGCGCGCGCGGGAAGCAACGCTGTGCTGCCCGGTGAACTACGATCCGAAATACCTCGAAGCGATCCCACAGGAAATTCTCGAGAAGGATTACGGCTGCGGCGATCCTTCGCGCTACGTGCGCGAAGGCGACACCGTGCTGGACCTCGGCAGCGGCGGCGGAAAAATCTGCTACATCGCGTCGCAAATCGTGGGGCCCAAGGGCCGCGTCCTCGGCGTGGACTTCAATCCGGAAATGTTGGCGCTGGCGCGCAAGCATCAGCCGGAGGTGGCGAAGGCTGTCGGATGGGACAACGTGACGTTTCACCGCGGGCGCATTCAAGATTTGGCGCTGCCGCTCGACGAAGTGGATGCCTGCCTGAAGGCCAGCCCGGTGCGTTCCAGCGAGGACCTGCGGCGCTTTGAGGAATTCGCATCGCGCCTGCGCCAGGGCGCGCCGATGATTGCCGACGAGTCCGTGGACGTCATCATTTCCAACTGCGTATTGAACCTGGTGCGCGAGGAGGACCGCGAGCAGCTCTTCCGCGAAATGTTCCGCGTGCTGAAGCGCGGCGGGCGCGTGGCCATCAGCGACATCGTCTCCGACGAGCACGTCCCGGAGACAATGAAGCGCGATGCGAAGCTGTGGAGCGGATGCATCGCCGGCGCGTTCCAGGAAACGGCGTTTCTCGCGGCCTTCGAGCGCGCCGGCTTCCACGCCATGCAGCTCGACAAGTACGATGAGAAACCGTGGAAGACGATTCGCGGGATTGAGTTCCGCAGCGTCACCGTGACCGCGCGCAAAGGCAAGCAGGGGCCGTGCCTCGAGCGCAACCAGGCGGTGATGTACAAGGGCCCGTGGCGCAAGGTGGAAGACGACGACGGGCACACGCTGCTCCGTGGGCAGCGCATGGCCGTGTGTGATAAAACCTACCGCATCTTGACCGGCGAGCCGTACGCCGCGGAGATGATTGCGGTGCCGCCAATCAAAGAAGTGCCACTGAAAAAAGCGAAGCCGTTTGCCTGCGGACAGACCGCGCTGCGCGCGCCGGCGGAGACCAAGGGCAAGCGCTATCGCAAGACGGAAAATGCCGCGGCTTCGTGCGCGCCGGGGTCGGGGTGTTGCTAGCGCGCGGAGAACGGGCACAGCATGCTGCGCCCCTACGGAGTGTGGTTGAGAGACAGGAGAATCCAATGGAGACTTACTATCATCCGGCAGACCTGGGAAGATTTGCGGAAATGGGCAAAGGCAATGCAGAACTGTGGCAAAAATTCATGAGCTATTATTCGGCGGTGTTTGCCGAAGGCGCGCTGAGCGAACGGGAGAAGGCGCTGATCGCGCTGGGAGTGGCGCACGCGGTGCAGTGCCCGTACTGCATTGACGCGTACACGCAGGCGTGTCTGGAAAAAGGCTCGAACGTCGAGGAGATGACCGAGGCGGTGCACGTGGCCTGCGCGATTCGCGGCGGCGCGTCGCTGGTGCACGGCGTGCAGATGCGCAACGTGGCGCAAAAATTGTCGATGTGATGACTTTGTGCACTGGCGGGCGCAGCATGCTGCGCCCCTACTCGAAGGCAAGACCATGCTCGTTACACTGAAATCGCGGATGAATCCATTGTCCTCAGCAGAGGAGCAATTGCGCGTGCTTTCCGCGCGCAACGGATTTCCATCATTTGAAGAGAGAATGCGCGCGGTGGGCCTCACGCCGCTGCGCGCCACGGGCATCGCGACGTTGCAAATAAACGTCGGAAAACTGTGCAACCAGACCTGCGGGCATTGTCACGTGGATGCGGGGCCGGACCGGCGGGAAATCATGTCGCGTGAGACGGCGGAGCACTGCATTCGCGCGCTGGCACAAACGGACATCCCCACGGTGGACATCACCGGCGGAGCGCCGGAGCTGGCGCCGTGCTTCCGGTTTCTCGTGGAAGAATCGAAAAAGTTGGGACGGCGTGTGATGGACCGCTGCAATTTGACGGTGCTGCTGGTGGCGGCACAGGCGGACCTTGCGGAATTTCTTGCACGGCATCGGGTCGAAATCATTGCCTCGCTGCCGTATTATCGCGCGGCGCAGACGGACGCGCAGCGCGGCGAGGGTGTGTTCGAAAAATCCATCCGCGCCCTGCGCATGCTGAACACATTGGGATATGGGCGGCCCGGCAGCGGGCTGAAGTTGAACCTCGTCTACAATCCCGTCGGCGCGTTCCTCCCGCCGAAACAGGAAGCCGTCGAAAAGCAGTTCCGGCGCGAGCTGGAACAGAAGCACGGCGTCGTATTCAACAATTTGTACACGATCACCAATATGCCCATCAGCCGCTTCCTGGAATTCCTGCTGAACACGAATAATTACGAGGGCTACATGGAACGGCTGGTGAACGCGTTCAATGCGTCCGCGGCAGCCGGCGTGATGTGCCGCTCGATGATTTCCGTGGGCTGGGACGGCACGCTCTACGATTGCGACTTCAACCAGATGCTCGAGCTGCCGACGGACCACGGCGCGCCGCGGCACATCCGCGATTTTGACGCGGCGCGGCTGCGCGAGCGGCTGATCGTCACGAATAGTCATTGCTATGGCTGCACCGCCGGCGCGGGCTCGTCCTGCGGCGGCGCCACGGCGTAGCGCGCTTCCCTAGTGTCCATCATGATCCTGCATCGCAAAAATCGGCTTTGTTTGGCTGGACTCAGCCTTTCCTTTGTTCTTCTGGTTCTTTCTCCGCTTTGCGCGCATTCCGCGCAGAAGCTGGATGGCGGAATTGTTCAGCGCGCAATTCAGGCGAACGGACGAACGTATCCGTATGAAGTATTCGTGCCGCCGGGGTGGAACGCGCAGAAGAAGTGGCCCGTGATTCTTTTCCTCCACGGAGTAGGGCATCGCTTGAACGCTGGCGAGAGCAAAATTGTGGTCAGCGTGGCGGAGCGGTACATCAGCTATCAGCATCAAAAAGAGGCCGTCATCGTATTCCCGCGATGCTTCAGCGATGAGTATTGGACGCAGCCGCAGGCCGCTGCCGTGGCATTGCAAGCGCTGGAGGCTGCGAAACGAGAATTTCAAGGCGACGCACAGCGAACTTACCTGGCCGGCCTTTCCATGGGAGGCTTTGGAACGTGGTATATCGCGTCGCAGAATCCCGGAAAATTCGCCGCGCTGATTGTGGTCTGCGGAGGAATCGTTACGCCCGTGACGGTCCCCATTCCAGCCGTCAGCACCGCGAAGGACCCGTACAAGGACACCGCGGAGAAGCTGCGCGGAGTGCCCGTGTGGATTTTCCACGGTGACAAAGACGAAGTCATACCGGTTTCCGAGTCGCGATTGATGGCAGGAGCCCTGCGCGCGCTGGGGGCAAAAGTCCGCTATACGGAATATGCCGGCGTCGGGCACAATGCGTGGGACAAAGCGTTTGCCGAGCCGGACTTTTTTCCGTGGCTGTTTGCGCAAACACTGAAATCTGAAAAGAGGAGCAGCCGATGATTCGCAAATTGCTGGTGCTGTTATTTCTCTGCGCTGGGACCATCGCCGCGCAAACCACCGCCATACGCGCGGGGAACCTGATTGACCCGGCCACGGGAGCGGTGGCGAAAAACCAGATCATCCTGGTCAAAGACGGCAAAATCGCCGAGGTCGGCGCGAGCGTGAAGATTCCGGCGGGGGCGCAAGTGGTGGACTTGTCCAATGCGTGGGTGATGCCCGGCTTGATGGACGCGCACACGCACATGACGCTGGGCTCGCCCGGCGAGCTGTCTCTCGAAGGCGAATACCTGAAGGCCAGCTCGGCTCTGCGCGCATTGAATGGCCTGCGCAATGCCCAGGACGTGCTGATGGCCGGCTTCACTGCGCTGAAAGACATCGGCAACGACGCGAACTACACGGCCATCGACATCCGCCGGGCCATCGAGCGCGGCTGGTTTGCCGGTCCGACCATGCTCACCACTGGTAAAATTATCGCGCCGTTCGGCGGGCAGTCGCACGGTGTCCCGCCAGAAATGGGACCGTTCTGGCGCTTCGAATATCAGGATGCGGACACGCCCGAGGAAGTGCGCAAGGCCGTGCGGCAGAATATTTATTACGGCGCGAACGCCATCAAGCTCGTCGCCGACAACAGCCCGTTCTTTTATTCCGAAGAGGAAATTCGCGCAGCGGTGAGCGAAGCGCACCGGGCCGGCATCACCGTCGGCGTGCACGTAATGGGCGGGCAGGCCGCGCGCAACGTCATCCTGGGCGGCGCGGATTCGGTCGAGCACGGCTTCGACCTTTCCGACGAGCTACTGCAATTGATGAAGGAAAAAGGCACGGTGCTGGTGGGCACCGACTTTCCGTACGAGCATTTGAAGGCCATGGGCACCGCGGGAGGAATTCTTCCGCCGGCGGAAGTCGTCAGCAAAGGGATTATTGACCGGCTGCGACGCGCGCACAAAATCGGCGTGAAGATGGCCTTCGGGACGGACGTGGTGATGGACCCCGCGGGCAAAACGCGCGCGGACATGATGCTCGATTACCTGGCGGTGTGGACGGAGGCCGGCGTGCCGCCCGCGGAGATTCTCAAGTGTATGACCACCAACGTTGCGGAACTCTTCGGCTGGAAAGGCAAGCGCGGCGCCATCGCCGCCGGCGAAGCCGCGGACATCATCGCCACGTCGACGAACCCCCTGGAGAATATTCAGGCGCTGCGCAAAGTGCAGTTCGTGATGAAAGATGGGAGGGTTGTAGAGAAGTAGTGCGATTGTCAGAAATGAGCTGTTCAGAGGAACGCAAACTGGCTTATCATAACCTATCGCCACATTGGATTGATGCATGAAACTAACGATTGAATTTGACCGCGAAGATGACGGGCGCTGGATCGCCGAGATTAAGGAACTCTCCGGCGTAATGTGTTATGGACGGACTCGCGAAGAGGCGAAAGCGAACGTCCAGGCGCTGGCGTTCCGCGTGCTGGCAGACCGGCTGGAGCACGGCGAAAGTACGCCGGACCTGATGAATGTTTCCTTCCTCGCGGCATGAGCAAATGGCCCGCGACCAAAGCCAAGCGCGTTCTCAGCGCGCTGCTTCGAATTGGCTGGCAAGTAAAACGACAGGCTGGCGGTTCTCACCGCGTGCTCTCGCGCCCCGATTTTGAGGATTTCGTATTCGCTTTCCACGACGATCAAGAAATCGGGCCGGCAATGCTGGCACGGATTGCAAAACACACCCGGTTGAAACCTGATGAATTGTAAGAGCACCCGACTGCGGCCAGCGAGCACAGGCTGGTCTGCGCTGTGGAATGCCTAAACGCGCAGCTTTGCCGAAACTCAAAACCCCGGCTGGCTGATCGACTTCGTATCCATTTTGGGCGCGTACTTTTTTGCGACCGGCCCAATCTCGCTGGCCTTGCCGATGAGGACGAAGACCAGATTGTCGAGCGGAAAATACTGCTGAACGATGCGGCGCGTATCGGCCACGGTCAACGCGTCAATCTTCGCGTAAAAGGTGTTGATTTCCTTTTCATCCAGACCGTAAAACTCGAGCTCGGCCACGGCGCGGGCCAGTTGGTCGGAAGTCTCAATGTTCGGGGGGAACTGGCCTTTCACATAGGACTTCGCCGATTTCAGTTCTTCTTCGGAGATGCCCTGCTCGTGCAGCCGCTTGAGCTGCGCGAGCGCCAGGTCAATGCAGCGCTCGGTCGTGGCATTCGGCGTGAAGGAATTGATGGCAAACGGGCCGCGGCCCATGCGTTCGTCCCAGAACGAGCCGGCGCCGTACGTCAGGCCGTTCTTGATGCGCAGCTCCGTGCTGAGCCATGAAGTGAAGCGCCCGCCGAAAAGTGTGTTGACGACTTGAATGCCCACGCGGTCTGGGCTGGTGCGCGCGATGCCCACGTTGCCGATACGGAAGAAAGTTTGGGTAGCGTCCGGCTTGTCCACCAGCAACAGTCGCTTGCCCTGCACCGGTGCCACTGCCGGTACGGCCGGAGTGAGCGCGACTTGCGCCGGCTTCGCGCCGCGCGCAGGCTTTTTTGCCGGTTGGGCTTTAGGGGCGGGGATCATTGCATTGCTCTGCCAAGCGGAGAATTTGTCGGTGAGAATTTTTTCCATTTCTGCGGTCTGAAAATCGCCGACCACGGCCAGAATGATGTTGCCGGGCACATAGTTGGATTCGTAAAACTTCACGATGTCGTCGCGGGTGATGGCTGCGAGCGACGTTTCGTCCCCACCTGCTGGACGCGCGTAGGGGTGCGCACCATAAAGATAGGAGTTGTAATACTGGCCGATGACGCCCTGGGCTTGGTCCTTGGCGGACTTGATGCCGTCCAGGCGCTGCTTGAGCAGCTTGGTCGCTTCGTCTTGCGGGAATATTGGGTTCATCATCACGTCGGACAGTAAGTCCAGTCCCTTGGCGAGGTCTTTCTTCACAAATTCCCCGGACACGTTGGACGAATCGGTGCCCGCTCCGGCGTTGAGCACTCCGCCGATGAAATCCAGCTCCGCGGAAAGTTGATCCGCAGTGCGCGACTTCGTGCCTTTGCGCAACAGCCCGGCCACCACGGAGGCAATCCCCTCTTTTCCAGCCGGATCTGTGACGCCGCCCGCGCGGATCACGGCGTTGAAGCTCACCAGCGGCACTTCGTGCTGCTCCATCAGCAGCAGCGTCATGCCGTTCTTGAGCTTGGCTTTCTTGTAAGCAGGCAGCTTCAGCTCGCCGGCGGTCTGCGCACCCGCGGGAATCACCAGCCCTGCCAGAAGGAGCACGAACAGAAAGCTTTTTGCGATGCGCTTCATGATATTCACCTTGCCCTCACTGCTTCTCGAGCGCTTTGGGCGCCGGCGCTTCCGGAATCAGCGTGGCCACGGTGCGGTTCTTTTCCGTGAAGAACCGCTGCGCTACTCGCTGCACATCTTCTTTCGAGACCTTGTTGTACGAATCGGCGGCCGTGAACAGCTTGTGATAGTCGCCCAAGAAAACTTCATAGGTGCCGATGACGTTCGATTTGCCGCTGATGGTTTTCATGGAGCGGTAAAACTCCGCGGTGCGGATATTTTTCGCTTTTTCGAGCTCCTCATCGGTGATGCCGCCTTTTTGCAGGCGCTCGAGCTCTTCGTACAGCGCCTGCTCCACTTTGGCGGGTTCCACGCCGGCGCGCGGGCGAATGTTGAACCCGAAAAGCGTCGGGTCAAACGACCAGTCCCATCCGCCGCCGACGAAGAGCGCAAGCTGGTCCTTGTCCACCAGGCGCTGGTAGAGCCGCGAACTCTGGCCGCTGAAGAGAATCGTCTCCAGAACCTGAAGGGGATAAAACTCCGGCGAGTTCGTCTGGGGAACGTGGAAGCCGATCATCAGGACAGGAAGCTGTGCGAATTTGCGGAAGACAACGCGCCGCTCGCCCTGCTGCTCTGGCTCCTGCGTGGTGACCTTGGGCGGCGGATCGTGCGACGGAATCGGCTCAATGTATTTTTCCGCCAAGGCGACGATTTCTTCCAGCTTCACGTCGCCGCTCACCACCATCGTCGCGTTGGACGGCGAGTAGCCCATGCGGAAGTGGTTCTGCAAATCTTCCATCTTCCAGTTCACGATATCCACGTCCCAACCCACTACTGGCCATTGATACGGATGCGCAGTGTACGCGGTGGCCCAAAGCTGTTCGTTCAGAATGCCGAAGTTGTTGTTTTCGACGCTCACCTTGCGCTCGTTGCGCACCACGCCGCGTTCGGATTCGATGACCTTGGGATCGAAAGAGAGATCGCGGATGCGGTCGGCTTCGAGGTCGAAAATCAAATCCAGCGCGGAACGCGGGAACCAGTCCTGGTAGACGGTGACGTTTTGCGACGTGTAAGCATTGTTCGAGCCGCCGTTGGCTTCCATGACGCGGTCGAATTCGCCGAAGGCGTATTTCTTCGCGCCGTTGAACATCATGTGCTCAAAAAAATGCGAGAGGCCGGTGGTGCCGGGCCGCTCGTTGCGTGAACCGATGCGATAAAAAATGTACACGGCCACGTTGGGAATGGAATGGTCCTCCTGCACCAAGATCTTCATTCCGTTCTTGAGCGTGTGCGTCTTGACCTCAACGCCTTGCGCACCCACGCCGGCCGCCGCGCCGAAATACAGGACTACAACGACGGCCAAAAACACAATTTTAAGGAAGCGCTTCATGGTTTCCCCCGTTGACAACCGTGCATCCACCCCGAACTTGCGGCACAAGAATCCTATCACTCAGACGTACGCACGCAGAAAAGGTTTGGTTCCGCAGAGCGCCAACTATTGCGCCCCTACGAGAGGATTGCGAACACCCGCGCAGGTCCGCCGGAGCCGCCCTGCAATTTGATCGGCGCGACGATCAACAGCGCGCCGCTTTCCGGCAGGGCTGCCAGGTTGGCGAGATTTTCCAAGTGGTAGAACCCGGCGCCGTGCGACACCGTGTGCACCGCAAAATCCCGCGAGGCGCCGTAATCCACATTCATCGTGTCGATACCGATGCCGCTGACTTTACGCCGGATGAACAGTTTGACCGATTCCACGGAGAAACCGGGGAAATGCATCACGCCGCGAGAATCCATATTGCGGTAGCGCCGCTCATTTGGCCAGCGCGCGGCCCAACCGGTGCGCAACAACACAATCGCGCCGCGTGGAATTCGTCCGTGCTTCCCCTCCCAGCGGCGCACGCGCTCCGATGTCAGACGATAGTCTGCATCTTTCTTCGCTTCCTTGCGGACATCAATGACCATGGCGGGGCCGACCAGTTTCTCCGGCGGAATCTGGTCCACAGTTTTCTTTCCCGGAGGAAAATGCGCGGGGGCGTCGAGGTGCGTGCCGTAGTGCTCCAGCATCCAGAAGCTGCGCGTGAAATAGCCATGCTTTTGGATGGTGGCATTGGCTTTCGCTTCGAAAACCCGTTTATCTCCCGGCCACCGCGGCAGCTTGCCGTGGATGGCGTAGCTCAAGTCCACGACGCGCACGCGATCTTCAGCGAGGCGCGCAATGAGTTGCGCGTTACTTTTTGCCATAGCCGGGGCCCAGCACGACGCGCCCGGGCGTGGCGCCGGTGTGCTCGCCGTCTTTCAGCACCTGCACGCCATTGACGAAGACGTGCACCATGCCGGTGGCAAGCTGGTGCGGCTTTTCATAGGTGGCGTGATCCTGAATCTTCGCCGGGTCGAAAATCACGACATCCGCGAAGTATCCCGGCACGAGTTTGCCGCGGTCTTTGATTTTCAAATTTGCTGCGGGTAGCGAAGTTAGCTTGCGAATGGCTTCTTCGAGCGGGATGACCTTTTCGTCTCGCACGTATTTTCCGAGCAGCCGCGCGAAGTTGCCGTAAGCGCGGGGGTGCGGGTTCGACTTCAGGAACATGCCTTCCGGCGCGGGCGATTCCGCATCGGAGCCGAAGCTCAGCCACGGGAGCTTGATTTGCCGCCGCACGTTGTCTTCGTCCATCAGGAAGTAGATAGTGCCGACGCGGCTGTCGTCCTCGATGATCAAATCCATCGCCGTTTCTTGCGGTGATTTGCCGCGCGCCCGCGCCACTTCCGCCAGCGTCTTCCCGGTGAGCGGTTTCAGCGCATCATTTTTGAATCCGGCGAGCAAAATGCCGTCCGCACCGGTGTTGATGAACATGTTTTCCCATTTGTCGGTGGGCGTGGACATTTCCTTCGCCAGCCGCGCGCGAATGGCCGGGTCCTTCAGCCGCTTGATGAATTCCTTTTGCCCGCCTTCCTCCACCCACGGCGGCATCGTCGCGGAAAGCCCGGTAGCGCCGGCCGTGTAGGTGTACATGTCCGCCGTGATTTTCAGTCCTTGCTTCCGCGCAGCTTCGATCTTGGCGATGGCCGCGTCGAGCTTGCCCCAGTTGGGCTTGCCAGCGGCCTTCAAGTGATAAACCTCTGCAGGAATTCTCGCATCGTGCGCAATGGTGATGAGCTCGTCGAGCGCTTCCAGGAAGCGCGCGCCTTCGCTGCGCATGTGCGAAATGTACATGCCGTCGTATTCCGACGCCACTTTGCACAGCTCCACCAGCTCGGCGGTCTTGGCATAAAACGCCGGCGGATAAATCAGCGACGAGCCCACGCCCAGCGCGCCTTCGCGCATGGCCTGACGCACCAGCGCCTTCATGCGCTCGAGTTCTTCCTTCGTCGGCGAGCGGTCGATGGCCCCGATTTCGTGCTCGCGCACGGTCGTCGCCCCGATGAACGACGCGACGTTTGGCGTGATCCCGCGCTTGGTGAGCCAGTCGAGATATTCCTTCAGCGTGGTCCATTCGATCTTGTACTTGAAGTCGCCCTGCAGCCGCTCGGCTTCCTGCTTCATCGCCGGAGTGAGCGGGCCCATGGACTCGCCTTCGCCGAAAATTTCCAGCGTCACGCCCTGCTTGACGTCGGCCATGGAGCGCGGGTCGGCAATCAGCGACTCGACGGCCCAGCTCAGCATGTTGATGAAGCCCGGCGCGACGGCCAGCCCCGTGGCGTCAATTTCCGTGCGCCCGCGAATATCCTTCCCGTTTCCCACAGCGATGATCTTGTCGCCCTGGATGGCGACGTCGCCTTTGTATGGCGGCTCGCCGCTGCCGTCGTAGATCATTCCGTTACGGATGACGACGTCGTAGGTTTCCGGCGAGGCACAGGAAATCAAGACGGACGCGGTGAGCACCACGCCCAGCAGTACGAGCACACGGACATTTGTTTTCATGGGACGTATCCTAGTGCAGAAAATGGAAAAGAGAAAATAGAAAAGAGAAAGCCCACAGCGCCTTCGAGCTCAGGCCTTCACTTTCGCAAATTCTCCGGCCTCCAGAAAGGCTTGCTTCCGTGTAATCAGATACCACAGTGCACAGCCAAAGGTGCCCCAGACAATTGCTGGGCCGACCAAAATTGTCCATCGTGGCAAAGAGGTGGAATCCAAGTTCAATTCAAATGAAAAGATCTGAATCATCTTGAGGATGCGGATGTCCTGACTCGACAGAAAGACCCCCAAGAGGGCCTGCGCCATCGCCATGAGGCAAAAGCTCACTGCGGCGGTATGACTCCATGGTTTCAATTTCAAGAGTCCAATGCCAATGGCTAGTTGGGTTGCAGCGAGAAACAGGTTCGTAGTGGTCGCTGTCCAGCCGGTGAGCACAATTCCAAAAATGTACGGATCGCTACCCGTTACCACGAAAACCGCTGTGCACAGGCCAAAAGCGATTGCGTGCCACGCGATCACCGCGATGCTGAGTGGGAGGTGCGGACGTAATGGCACGGATGCCGGTGCTCCAGCAAGAAATGCTGCTTTGATTCCCGCGCGGTTGAAATAGATGAGCCACCAAAGTCCCAGCGCAATCGCCGTGAGATAAGTGGCGATCAAGTAGATTCGCACTGTCACCATCTCGGCCGACTGGAATTCAGGAATGAGCTGTGTTGCAACCAGAAACATTACCAGCAAGAAGCAGCCAGAAAATACAAGCAGTGCTGCAATCAACAGAATGCAAATTCGCGCCCAGCGCCGCATCCGAATGAGCCCGACTGCCGTGATCAAGCCCCACAGGGCACAACCAAAAAACACCACGGCTGAGAAGACTTCTATCGCCTCGTGAAACGGCTGCTGTGGCTCGTAGCGCGGAAGGAATGAATCAACAAGAAGCAGCGCTGTGCCCATGAAAGCGGCAGCCAAACTCACGAGAACAGTCAAGGCTGCGGAAACTGTCACTCCGCCGGGGCGATTCATGGCACCACCTCGATATTGCCGGGAAGTATAGTTTGCCAAAGGAAACTGTCAACGCATGGTGCGGGCGAGAAAACTATGGCAGGGGCATACCCGGCGCGGAAACGATGCCGGCCATACGCAGGATTTCCTGGTATTCCTCGTCGGTGAGCGGAGTGATGATCAGACGCACGCTTTTCAGGAATTTCATTTTGCGCAGCAGCGAATTGCCGCGCATTTCCACCAGCGAGACCTGACGTGGCAGCCGCTCCAGCGCGCGCAGGTCCACCACCAGACACTTCCCTTCGTCGTCGTGCGGATCGGCGTAAGGGTCGCGCGTGACTTCGGCGATGGAGTAGAGCGAGCGGTCCGGCGCGCTGTGGTAGCAGAGAATGCGATCGCCCTTGCGCACTTGCTTGAGTTGTCGCAGAGCGTCCTGTTTGCAGCCCGCGCCGCGCCACATTTCTTTGCCCTTCACGAAAAGCGTGTCCCAGTGGTAGTGGTGTGGGTCAACAGCGAAGAGCCAGTGGCGGCGAGGCGGCGGATGTTTCGTCATCGGTTTCGTAACCGCTGCACTATACACAGGTTACGCCGGAAAGTGAAAACCTTTGCGTGCGAACCGGCAAAAAAGTTGCGGCTGCTCCCAGACGCACAAAGACACCTATCTCCGCGCGAAGATTGACCTATCTAATTGAATTGGAAGGATTTAACCGCAATCTACGAAGATATCGTCACCCCGGATTTCCAGTTTGTAACAGTTCACACCAACCGCTGGATTCTGCGCCACTTTGCCGGTAGTAACGTCGTAAGCCCAGCCGTGCCACGGGCAAGTGACCACTTTTCCAGCCAGCGCTCCCTGCCCCAGCGGCCCGCCGTGGTGCAAGCAGAGATTGTCGATGGCGTAGATCGTGCCATCTACGTTGGCGAGTGCAACAGTTTTTCCGTCAATCTGAAATTCCCGGATGGCGCCCACGGGAATTTCATCTTTTCGCGCCGCTCGAAGAAATGCCATCCGTTCGCTCCAATTTCGAGTATCGAATTCGATCTCTATCGGGGGCTGGGCGTTTGCGCCACCATGACGTTGCGCTTGAAGTCATCCATCATGCCCGCGTGCAGCCGGACTTCGGTGGGCCGCTTCGCCAGCGACATCTGGTCAATCTTGTCCTGCAATTTCAGCAGCGCGTAGAGCAGCCCTTCCGGCCGCGGCGGGCAGCCGATGACGTACACATCCACCGGCACGATTTTGTCCACGCCTTGCAACACGGAGTACACATTGAACGGCCCTCCCACGCTGGAGCACGCGCCCATCGAGATGCTCCACTTCGGGTCGGGCATCTGATCCCACACGCGCTTGAGCACAGGCGCCATCTTCAACGTTACCGTGCCGGCCACGATCATCAGGTCGGCCTGGCGCGGCGACGGGCGGAACACTTCGGCGCCGAAGCGCGCGATGTCGAAGCGCGAAGTGGTGGACGCAATCATCTCAATCGCGCAGCAAGCCAGGCCGAACGTCAGCGGCCAGATGGCGCTGCGCCGCGCCCAGTTGAACACGTAGTCCACCGACGTGATCATGAAATTTTTTTCGAAGCGGTTGTCGAGGACGCCCATAGTCTCCCCAGCAGTCGGCCAACTGCAAGATTCGCAGTATAGCCATAGCTTTCCCTTCCGTCAAACGCGGCAGAAATCTTCATTTGCGTGCGTGCTCCGGGCAAGGCTATATTGCACCGCAATCGATTGAATACTGAGGCCACTTATGATCATGGCGTGGTGGGAAGGACAGCTCCCAATTGTCGTCAAGAATTGGCTGCCCTTCGTTGGTCTAATTGTTGCCTTCTTGTTGCTTACCTTTTATTTGCAAGCGCGCCGGCGCAAGGCCATGGAAGATGCGGCGCGGGAAATGGGATTTACGTTTCAAGCCGATGTCGCCGGACTGGGTCCCGCTGCTTATTTGAATTTGCCGTTGCTGAGCCGAAATACCGCATTGTCCAACGTGCTGCAAGGAGCGGCTTCCTGCGGAGAAGCTATCGTGCTCGATTGCCAGATCGGCAGCGGCAAATCCGCGCAGACGCAAACCGTGGCCTGTTTCCGTCTGAGCGGAAAAGAACTACCCGCGTTCGAAATGCGTCCGGAAAACATGCTGCATAAGATTGGCGCTCTCTTTGGCTACAAAGACATTGATTTTGCTGAGAACGAAACCTTCTCAAAAAGTTACTTGCTGAGGGGAGCGGATGAATCGGCTGTACGCCTGCTCTTTCATTCCGGCCGCCTCAGTTTTTTCGAGCAACACAAAGGCTGGGCCGTCGAAGGGGCGGGAGAGTGGCTGGCCATTTACAAAGTGGCGTGGAGAGTATCACCGTCAAAATTGCGACAATTCGTGGAGGAGGCAACTCAAGTCGCAACCACGTTTTTGTAAATCGCCAGGCGCGGGAGTACTTATTTTCCCAGTTCTTTCTGCGCTACCCAAGCGTTGGGAAGCCCGACGCCCAGCATGTGAATCAGCACGGCGTTGGAAAAGCCCAGCCAGGAAAACGCCACCGGCGCTGAAAGGGACAACGGAAGCACCACGCGGTACATGAAGCAGTACACGAGTACGCCGTACAGCAGGCCGCAGACCACCCAGTGCTTTCGCAGCCCCACAAATTTCTTACTAACGAGGATATAGGTTGTCGCCACGCAAAACGCGATGAACAAATGCAGAAATGCGCCAAGTACGACGGTCTTCATGCCGCCGCTATACGAAGCGCGCCCGAGCAACCCGGATGCGACGCTTTGAAAAATGCGATAGGGCCGCACGTTGCGCGTGATGCCGAAAAAGACGATGGCGTCGGTGATGTCCAGCGTGCCCACGATCAGCCCGCCAAGCAAAATGGCTCGCGCGGTGCTCGGCTGCTTTGGTTCGGCTGGTGGTGGTGCGGTCATCGTTGCGCCCATGGGATGCGCGCCTCCGCCCTACGCCTTCGGCTTCGTGCCGTGCACGAGCAGCGCGCCTTCCGCGCGGAACGCGCGCAATTGCTCCGCGTCGGCAAACCATCGGCCGGTGTACGTTTCCGGCGCGGGCGTGGGATCCACGATGCGGCAATGCGCAACGTCCACGAAGCCCGCGTCGCAGAAGAGTTGCGCCCACCCGTCTGCCGCAAGCAGGTGCGTGGGAATCTGATAATGCTGCGCCCACTGATGGCAGTGCGGATTGTCGCGGTAGTAGTTGATCAAAATCCACGCCGAGCCGCCTTCGCGCAGCACGCGAAAGATTTCGCGCACGCCGCGCGCCGGGTCCGGCCAGTAGTAGGACGACTCGACAGAAATCGCTTTGTCGAAGAAGTTCCCTTCCCACGGAATTTCATCCACGCCGCCGACCACAAACATAAGGTGCGCGAGCTCCACATAATTCTTGCGGGCGCGACGAATCATTTCGTCGGAGATGTCCATGCCGACCACGCGGCCGTCGGGCACCTGTTCGGCGAGCAGCCGCGAAAGCCAGCCCGCGCCGCAACCGACGTCGAGTACGTTGTCGGTCGGGCGAAGCTGCATCAGGTCGAGCACCGGCAGCGTGATGGGCAGGTGGTCCTGCTCCATGCCTTCGCCGCGGCCGTCCTCGGCCCAGCGGTTGAATTCACTGCGTAGAGATTCGTTGGAGGCAGGCATTGGAGGATGAACCCACAAATCTCACATCTGGGTAATCTGCGGATTCCTTATTTTCCAATCTTACTGAGCAGCTCGACGTACTTTTGCTCGCGCCCTTTTTGGTCGAGGCCGCCGGTGGCGTCGGCGAGCTGCGTGATGTTCATGGAGCAAAATTTCGGTCCACACATAGAGCAGAACTTCGCTTCCTTGTAGAAATCATCGGGGAGCGTTTCATCGTGCATGCGGCGCGCGGTTTCCGGGTCGAGCGAAAGCGCAAACTGCTTTTCCCAGTCGAAGAGGAATCGCGCATAGGAAAGCGCGTCGTCGCGGTCGCGCGCCCCGGGACGCTTGCGCGCCACATCGGCGGCGTGCGCGGCGATTTTGTATGCGATGACGCCCTGCTTCACGTCTTCCGCGTTCGGCAGGCCGAGGTGTTCCTTCGGCGTGACGTAGCACAGCATGGACGCGCCGTACCACCCAATCATCGCCGCGCCTATCGCGCTGGTGATGTGGTCGTAGCCCGGCGCAATGTCCGTCACCAACGGCCCCAGCGTGTAAAACGGCGCTTCCTGGCACATCTCCATTTCCTTTTCCACCTGCATCTGAATCTGGTCCATGGGGATGTGGCCCGGGCCTTCGATCATCACTTGGACGTCGTGTTGCCAAGCGATTTTCGTCAGTTCGCCGAGCACTTTCAATTCCGCAAACTGCGCTTCGTCGCTCGCGTCCGCGAGCGAGCCGGGGCGTAAGCCGTCGCCGAGCGAGAAGCTGATGTCGTGCTTCTTGAAAATCTTGCACAGCGCGTCGAAGTTTTCGTACAGAAAATTTTCCTTCTTGTGATGGCTCATCCACAGCGCCAACAGCGAGCCACCGCGGCTGACGATGCCCGTGATGCGGTTGCGCACCAGCGGCAGGTGCTCGCGCAGGACTCCGGCGTGGATGGTCATGTAGTCCACGCCCTGTTCAGCCTGCTCTTCGATGACTTCGAGCATCAGCCCGATGGAAAGATCTTCGGCGCGTTTCACGCGCGCGATGGCTTCGTAAATCGGCACGGTGCCGATGGGCACTGGCGACGCATTGATGATCGCCTTGCGGATTTCGGGAATGTTGCCGCCGGTGGAGAGGTCCATCACCGTATCCGAGCCAAGATGCACCGCGTGGTGCAGTTTGGTCAGCTCTTCTTCAATGTTCGAAGTGACCGCGGAATTGCCAATGTTCGCATTGATCTTGCACCGGAACGCGATGCCGATGCCCATGGGCTCGAGGTTGCGGTGATTGACGTTGGCGGGAAGAATCGCGCGGCCGCGGGCCACTTCGCTGCGCACCAGCTCCGGCTCCAGCCGCTCGCGCGTGGCGACGTATTGCATTTCTTCGGTGACGACGCCCTGCCGCGCCAGATGCATCTGCGTGAGGTTGCGCCCCGCGCCATTGCTGCTCGACGCAGCCAGCCGCTTTTCAATCCACGCATCCCGCATAGCCATAGGAACCCCCATTCGACACTCCACTTGCCAGGAATGTCATCCGAAGAATTGATTATCGCACTGGGTTTGGAGCGCCGCAACACAGCTGAACTGTAGCGCCGGGTCGAAGACCCGGCATTTCAATAGGCGCTAAAAATGAAAATGCCGGGTTGCGCGCGCAACTCGGCGCTACACATTCCTGCGCTCACGCGCGGCGGAAGGTGAATAGAGTGATTTCTGGCGGAGCGCCGACGCGCACCGGCGCGCCGACAGTGCCCAGTCCGCGATTCACGTACAGGTGTGCGGTCTGCGCGGTGACTTGCGAGCTTTGCGAATATATGCCGGCGACGTAATCGGTCATGAAGCGCGCGGCGTTGATCTGGCTCTCGAGAATTTCCACGTTGATCTGCCCGCCGTGGGTGTGCCCGGCCAGCGTGAATTCGATGCCCAGCTCGGCGGCGCGGTCGAAGGCGTTGGGGTTGTGCGATAGCAAAATGTTCGGCACGTCGCGGCGCACCAGCGGCTCGACGCCGGAAAGCATGGGCAGCTTGCGGCCATCCAGCCCGCGCGTGCGCTGGTAATCCACGCCAATCAGGTTCAGCGGTTGCCCACGCCACACGATTTCCGCGTTTTCGCGGCGCAACACGCGCAGTCCTGCCTGCCGCATCAGTTCCGTGGCGCGGTCTTCGCAATCGGCGTAAATCTCGTGATTTCCCAAGCAGCCCCACACGCCCAGCGGCGCGTGCAGCGCGGCCAGTTCCGCGGCGCAGTCTTCCAGCGGGTCATTGCGGCCAGTGATGAAGTCGCCGGTGACCACGGCCAGTTCCGCGCCCAGTTCGTTCGCCATGTCCACGGCTCGGCGAAGTTGCTCCCGCGTCATAAACGCGCTCATGTGGATGTCACTAATCTGGGCGATGCGCAAGCCGTCCAGCGCTTCCGGTAGATTCCCGAGGGGCACTTCCACGCGCTCGAGGGTGAAGCGCAGGCGCTCGGCGGCGAATCCATACACGGCGCCGACAAACGGCGCCGCTCCGGCAAAATAGGTTGCGGTCTGGAAGAACTGGCGGCGAGACGGATTTTCCACGCGCGATGGCGGACTCTGTACTGCACTGCGGGGCTTTCGCTCAGTTGCAGACCGTTTGCGAACCAGATCCCAGATTCGCTCTGCGGCCTTCACAACTTTAATCCCGAGCCAGGCGAACAGCGACGAAAACAGCCACAGCCCCAGCATTGGAAACACGCTCAACCGGCGCAGCGGACCGCCCGTGAAGTAGCTCGCCGTCAGCGCAAACACGAATACTGCCAGCCCGATCAGCAGGTAGCGCAGCGCGAGGCGCAGACCTTTGTGGCTGATGCGCTGCTTCAGCCGCTTCGCCTGGCGAAACCAGTAGCGCTGCGAAAAAAAGAGCATCGCCAGTACGGCCAAGAGCAGCAGGCCCCGCAGGATGAATTGAGCAGTCTCCAACTACGCTCTCCTTCGTTCGGTCTTCCATATGATACGAAATCAGCCGGCGCGCTGTTTCGTTTGCATCAAAGGGAGATTTGCCACGTCTTCATTCTAGCAGTTGATTCCTCATCAGCCCGAAGCCGCCGCGCAGCGCGTGTTGCATTATGTAAGAGGCAAAAGACCCCCAAAGTGTTAGCTGGCCTGGTATTGCAGTGACAGAAGACAGCCCTTGGAAGCTCCCTTCCGATTCCACTTGACATCCGAAATCATTATGATATCATCATGATTGCATGTAGGAGGGCTTCCATGTTGCGGGAACGCAAGGCTCGTGGGTTTTCGGGCTGGGGACTTCTGTTCACACTGGTTTTGGCGATGTTCTTTTTCCTGGCCGGGCTGATTGCCTCGGCGCGCGCCGAAGCCGGCTGGTCCGCTCTCGCCTGGGCCATAGCGCTGGCAATCGACGTGTTTCTTCTATGTGGTTTTATCATCGTGAATCCTAACGAAGCCAAGGTCATTCAGCTTTTCGGCACCTACAAAGGCTCGTTGCGCGAAATGGGTTTCTGGTGGATGAACCCGCTGATGTCCAAGCGGCGCATTTCCCTGCGCATCCGCAATTTCGAAACGCCCAAGCTGAAGATCAACGATCACGACGGCAACCCCATCGAAATCGCCGCCGTGGTGGTTTGGAAAGTGGTGGACTCGGCGGAGGCCGCGTTCGAAGTGGACGACTATGAGAACTTCGTCCACGTGCAGAGCGAATCGGCGCTGCGCAACATGGCCACGTCGCACCCGTACGACGCGCACCAGGAGGGCCAGATGTCGCTGCGCGCCAATACCGCGGAAATCGCGCTGCACTTGAAGGCGGAAATCCAGGAGCGCTTGTCCAAAGCCGGCGTCGAAGTGCTCGAGTCGCGCATCAGCCACCTGGCGTATGCGCCGGAAATCGCTAGCGCCATGCTGCGCCGCCAGCAGGCTTCGGCAATCGTCGCCGCACGACAGAAGTACGTGGAAGGCGCTGTAGGCATGGTGGAAATGGCGCTGGACATGCTTTCCAAGAAGAAGATCGTGGAGCTGGATGAGGAGCGCAAGGCGGCCATGGTCAGCAACATGCTCGTGGTGCTGCGCAGCGACCAGCACACCCAGCCCGTCGTCAACACCGGCTCGCTCTATCACTAGGACGCTTAACCGTCGCAGCCTGTCCATGGCACCGTGCCACGGCGCTTTGGACAGGCAGCAGCCGGTCCGATTGAAAGGCGAGGATTCGTGGCGGAGCGCAAACCATTTCTGCTCAGGCTGGACCCCAAGACGCTAGAGTCTTTGCAGCGTTGGGCGAACGACGACCTGCGCAGCCTGAACGCTCAAATCGAGTTCCTCCTCCGCCGCGCGCTGCAAGAAGCAGGCCGCACTCCTCGCCCTTCGTATCCGCCCGCTCCCACGGACGCACCCGACGGCTTCGCCTGAGAAATCGCTCTCACACTCCCCGCAAGCGAGCCCAACAAAATCCCTGCGCGAATGACCACCGCTGCCCCTATAATGCGCGGCGTTCCTTACGGGAGAGATTCACCATGAAACTTCGCCGTTTTGCTGCCACATTTCTGGCCACTGCCCTGCTGCTTGCGCCGCTCGGCGCGGCCGCGGGCGACGTCAAGAAAAAGGAAGAAGCGGTCGCGTCCATCGAAAAGCGTCAAGCGGATTTGACGCGCATGAGCGATCAAATCTGGTCGTTCGCGGAAACCGCCCTGCGCGAAACGCGCTCCGCCAAGCTGCTTGCCGACTACGCCGAGGCGCAAGGCTTCTCCGTGCAGCGCGGCGTGGCTGGCATGCCCACGGCGTTCGTCGCCAGCTACGGCGCGGGGAAACCCATCATCGGCATCATGGGCGAATACGACGCACTGCCCGGCATTTCGCAGAAAGTCTCGACGACCAAGGAAGCTCTCGAAGCTGGCGCGCCCGGACAAGGCTGCGGGCACAATCTGTTCGGCACGGCCAGCCTGGCCGCTGCGGTGGCCATCAAGGAATTGATTGCCGCGGGCAAGCTGAAGGGCACCATTCGCTTCTTCGGCACGCCTGCCGAGGAATCCATTGGCGGGAAAATCTATATGCTGCGCGAAGGCGTCTTCCGCGACGTGGACGTCATGCTCGTCTGGCATCCCAACGATGAAACGAAAGCAGACAACGAAGGCTCGCAGGCCAACGTGCAGTTCTTCGTGGACTTCAAGGGTAAAACCGCGCACGCCGCTGCCGACCCCTGGAACGCGCGCAGCGCCTCGGACGGCATGGAGTTGTTCGCGCACGGCGTGAACATGATGCGCGAGCACGTGCGTCCCACTGTGCGCATGCACTACACCATACAAAAAGCCGGCGACGTCCCCAACGTCGTGCCCGACTACGCGCGCATTTGGATTTGGCTGCGCGATTCGCGCCGTTCCGGCGTCAACGAGTTGTACTCGCGCGTGCAGGACATCGCCCGCGGCGCCGCGCTGATGGCCGGCGTGGAATCCACCGTCATTCTGCAAACCGGCTACTCGGACGAAAACATCAACGAAACCGGTTTGAAACTTCTCCACGCCAACATGACCTGGGTGGGACCGATTCAGTACACCGCCGAAGAGCAGGAGTTCGCCCGCGCCATCCAGCGCGCCACCGGAAAAGAAACCAAAGGGCTCGACGGCAGCATTCAGCCGCTCAAGCCCATCTTGCCCGACCCGCCCGGCGGCTCGAGCGACGTTGGCGACGTGAGCTGGAATGTTCCGATGCTGCAATTCTACGCCACCACCGCACCGGCCGACGCTCCCTGGCACGCCTGGCCCGTCGTGGCCAGCGGTGGAATGTCCATCGGCCACAAAGGCATGATGTTTGCCGCGAAGACGCTGGCCGTTACGGCCGTGGACCTCTTCGAAGACGCCGCCACGCGCGATGCCATTCGCGCGGAATTCGCCGCGAGGACCAAGGGCTTCGTGTACAAGCCGTCCATTCCCGACGGCCCGCCGCCCATTCCCAAACCATGATTCGCGTCGTAGGGGCGGACCCATGTGTCCGCCCATTCATTCGGGAATGTTTGCGGCGGACCTCCCGACGCTTCGGGAGTGTCCGCCCACCTATCGTCATTCCAATTGACTTCCGCAGAAGGCGTTCGTAGCATCGCCGCGTAAGTTGGGAGTTGCCCATGAACGCCCTCCGCGTATTCCGCCTGTGTAAGCGTGTGTCGCTGTTTTCTCTTGCGGCAGCCAGTCTTGTTGCGCTGCCCTTCGGGAGGCAACTCTCCGCGCAAGAGCCCGCTCCCGCTGCGCCTGCGGCCATTCCCCGCTTCGAATTGCCCTCGAGCGGACTCGACTGGAAAGCTCCCGTTCACCCGCTGAAATTTTTCGACGCCACCGGCCATCGCGCGGGGGTCTTCGGCAAGCAGACCGGCCAGTACGAAGCGTGGATTTATCCCATCAAGGTGCTGCACGGCCTGCGGCTGGAGTTCCGTCAGGAGGGCATGCCGGAGCCGGTGCGTGGCGAAAATTATCTCGAATATCTCATCGCGCGGCCGGAATCCACCACGCTGGTGTACGTCCACCCGCGCTTCACCGTGCGGCAAATCATCTGGACGCCGCTCGACGAGCCCGCCATCGTCAACTTTTTCGAAGTGGACTCCGACAAGCCGCTGGCTATCACCGTGAAATTTGTTCCCGACTTCAAGCCCATGTGGCCCGCGTCGCTCGGCGGGCAGTACACCTATTGGATGGCGGAGGAAAAAGCCTTCGGCATCACCGACGGCACGAGCAAGCCCACCGCCGTCGTCGGCTCGCCCAGCGTCGGCGCATTCACCGAGCACATGGACCACTCCATGGTCGGCGGCGAAATGCTGCTGCAACTCCGCGTGGAGCCCGAGCAGGCGCGCAAAACAATTCCTGCGCTCGTGGTGACGCTGAATATGGAATCTGCGAAAAAAGCGCGAGAGACTTACGCGAGCGTGCTCGCTCACGCGCGCGAACTCTATGAGTCGCGCGTGAAGTATCACAAGGATTTTCTCGCGCGCACTCTCACCATCGAAACGCCCGACGCGGAGCTGAACCGCGCGTTCACCTGGGCCAAGGTCGCCATTGATGCCGGCTGGGTCTGCCACGAAAAAATGGGCTGCGGGCTCGTCGCCGGCTACGGCCCCGCAGGCGATTACGAGCGGCCCGGCTTTGCGTGGTGGTTCGGCGGCGACGCACTGATGGCCTCGTGGGCCATGCTCGATTACGGCGATACGCAGGGCGCGCTACAGGTGCTGCGCTTCCTGAAAGCGCGCCAGCGCGCCGACGGAAAGATGATGCACGAAATGACCCAGAGCGTGGACCTCGTGGACTGGTTCGGCAAATACGGCTTCGCCTACTACCACGCCGACACC
This sequence comes from Acidobacteriota bacterium, assembly GCA_023481105.1. GTDB lineage: Bacteria > Acidobacteriota > Terriglobia > Acidiferrales > UBA7541 > JACQDE01. Next base: position 36,067 of record JAMCWK010000016.1, read on the forward strand.
ACGCCGATGTACATCTACAGCGTCGCGGAATACTGGCGCCGCACCGGCGACAAGAAATTTCTCGAAGAGTTCTGGCCCTCGGTGAAAAAAGCCTACGAATGGTGCCTCACCACCGTGGACCCCGCCGACGGCTTGATGGACAACACCAAAGCCGGATTGGCCGCCGTCGAAGTCGGCCCCCTCCGCGGCAAAGTCACCAAGGATATCTACCTCGAAGGGTTCTGGCTGGCGGGGCTGGGCGGAGTTTGGGACTTGGCGTTGACGGGAACCAAAGACTTTAAACTCCATGAAGATGCCAAAGTCCGAGCGGTCAAAGCGAGCCAAACGATTGAGGAAAAATGGTGGGAGCCCGACGGGAATTATTTTGCCTTTGGAGTGGACGGCGAAGGCAAGCGCGTGAAAATGGCAGGTATCTGGTCTGCGGTAATGCTTGGATTGGGAGCGTTCGCAATTCCAGCGGAGAAAAGAATGACGGGTGCGGAGATTTTTGCGCGACCCGAACTTGCTACGGACTGGGGAATGCGCTGGATCTCCGACAAAGATAAGCTTTACGATCCTGTCAGCTACAACAATGGAACCGCGTGGCCATTCATGACCGGCATGGTGGCGATGGCGCAGTACAAACAAGGACACCCCATCGCCGGCTTTGCAACTGTCTCCTCACTTGTGCAACTCACCGGGTCACAATCGCCTGGGGCGCTACCCGAACACATGAACGGCAATCGGAATATCCCAGGGGCACGTTCGGTCCCTCACCAACTCTTCTCCTCCGTTGGACTTGTTCTGCCCACCACCGCGCGCATCCTGGGTTTCACCACCGACGGCTCTGGCCAAGTGCTGAACGTCTTCCCCAATTTGCCGGCAGATTGGCACACGGTTCGCTTCCATCGCTTTCCGGTTGGCCGTGCAATTGTAAGTGGGAGCATCGAACAATCGCCCGGCAGAATGAAAATCCAATTGATCTGTGCAGGGAGCAGCTTTCTGATGGGCAAAGTTGGGTTTCCAATTCCGGCGGGGGCGAGAGTAAAACACGTGTCGGTGAATGGGAAACCTCGGAGTGCAGACTCTTATTCTTTTCAAAGAACCCACAACTTCCCTGTAGTCCTCGAAAGAGGACTCTGTGAGGGGCTGAATACGGAACTGATTGAACGAACAGAGATAAGTGTCGAATACGAAGGCGGCGTCGGCATTGTGCCACCGATACCACAGCCGGAGCCGGGGGACCGCACGACTTCGCTGAAAATTATTCGCGTCGATCACAATCCAGAAATGGCGCCGCGCGAAATCAATTTGACGCTGGCTGGCCTCGGTGGACGAACCTACACGCTCGATTTGGTCACGACGGAGCCGAAGCTAGTCGCCGAAGGCGCGACGGTGAAGAAGTCGGAAAACGGTTATCGGTTGGAGATCTCTTTCGAAGGCCCGGAGAACGAATATGTCACGCGACAAATCCGTTTGCGGTGGTGAAATTGTAGCCCGCGTCTTTAGACGCGGGGGGTTTGCTTATGTAGCGCCCGGCTTTAGCCGGGCATCCGACGATCACGCTGCTCGCACGCGATCACGCCATGCCGCGCTAAAGCGCGCCGCTACAGCCGCTATTTGCCTGCTTCTTGCGCTTCTTTTTCTGCAAGCGACGCCTCTGGCGGCGCAGCAGAAAAACGATCCCGTCGCCGATCCGAAAGCCGTCGTCGTCAGCGGCAACGCGCGCTTCACCATCCTCACGCCGCAACTCATCCGCATGGAATGGGCCGAAGACGGCAAGTTCGAAGACCACGCCTCGCTCGTCTTCATCAACCGCCGCCTGCCCGTGCCCGCAGCTACCATCGAGCAACGGGGCGCAATCATGCATGTAAGTACGGAGAAGCTCGGCCTCAGCTACAGCTACGGAAACGTGCCCTTCTCCTCGGAAAACTTAAAAGTCGAATTCAAGCTCAACGGGGAAAAGGTAATGTGGACTCCGGGCATGGAGGACACCGGCAACCTCGGCGGCACGATTCGCACCCTCGACGGCGTAAAGGGCTCGACGCCGCTTGGCGCGGGCCTCATCTCCCGCGACGGCTGGGTGCTCATTGACGACAGCGAGAGCCCGCTCTTCGACAACTCCGACTGGCCCTGGGTGATGCCGCGTCGCGAAGGCAAGCGGCAGGATTGGTACCTCTTCGCCTACGGCCACGATTACAAGCAAGCGCTCGCCGATTACACGCGTGTCGCCGGAAAAATTCCCTTGCCGCCGCGTTTCGCTTTCGGCACGTGGTGGTCGCGCTATTGGGCGTACACCGACACAGAATTCGAGGAGCTCGTCCGCGGCTTTCAGCAGCACGACATTCCGCTCGATGTGCTGGTCATCGACATGGACTGGCACCCCACCTTCGGCGTGAAGTGGTGGGAAAACAAAAAAGACCAGTCGGGTCACACACTTGGCTGGACAGGTTACACGTGGAACAAAACCTATTTCCCCGACGCGCCGAAATTTCTTGCGTGGACGCACCAGCAGGGCCTGAAGACCACGCTGAACATGCATCCCGCCTCCGGCGTGCAGCCGCACGAGGAACAGTATCCGGAGATGGCCCGCGCCATGGGCATTGACCCCGCCACGCAGAAGTACGTGCCCTTCGACATCACCGACAAAAAATTCGCCGAAAACTATTTCAAAATTCTCCATCACCCGCTGGAAAAACAGGGCATTGATTTCTTCTGGCTCGATTGGCAGCAGGAGCACAAAACCAGCGTAGCCGGCGTGAATCCCACGTGGTGGCTCAACTACACGCACTTCACGGACATGGAGCGCCGCGGCAAGCGTCCGCTGCTTTTTCATCGCTGGGGCGGCTTGGGCAATCACCGTTATCAAATCGGTTTCAGCGGCGACACGATTGCCGTCTGGGATTCGCTCGCCTTCCAGCCGTACTTCACCGCCACCGCCGCCAACGTCGGCTATGGCTACTGGAGTCACGACATCGGCGGGCACATGCGCGCGAATCTCGGCGCCAAACCCGCGGCCGGCGTGCCGCAGGACCCCGATTATCCCGAGCTGTACACGCGCTGGATTCAGTTCGGCGTGTTCAGTCCCATCTTGCGCACGCACACCACCAAGGACCCGCGCTCCGAGCGCCGCATCTGGGCCTATCCCGCCGAATACGCCGCGGCCATGCGCGACGCCTTCCTGCTGCGCTACGCGCTGATCCCCTACATCTACACCGCCGCGCGCGCCGCCTACGACACTGGCCTTTCCATCTGCCGTCCGCTTTATTACGACTACCCCGAAGCCGCCGAGGCGTACGAATTCAAGAATGAATATCTATTCGGCAGCGACATGCTCGTCGCGCCAGTAGCCACGGCCGTCAGCGAAGAAAATCTTCTTGCGAAGAAATCCATCTGGTTGCCACCGGGCACTTGGATTGAGTGGTTCACCGGCACGCGGCTCGAGGGCCCCGCGAAAATTGAGCGCACCTTCACGCTCAACGAAATTCCCGTGTACGTGAAGGCCGGCGCCATCGTGCCCATGCAGCCCAAAATGCGCAACACCGGCGAAAAACCGGTGGACCCGCTCATCCTCACAATTTTTCTGGGCGATTCAGGCGAGACGCGCGTGTACGAGGACGCTGGCAACTCGCCCGGTTATCAGGCGAATGAATTCGCGCGCACCACTGTGCGCCACTCGTTGCTCGCTGACGGCACACGCAAAATTGAAATTTTTCCTGTGGAAGGCAGCTTTCCCGGAATGCTCACCGAGCGCGGTTATGAAATCCGACTGCCGATGACACTCCCTCCGGTCAATGTGCGCACGAATGGCGCAAACATCTCCTACGCCGCCGACGCCGCCACTCCCGGCTGGCGCTACGATGGGGATACGCTCACCACGATTATTTCCGTGCCGAAGACGCGCGTAAATCAAAAAGTGGAAATTCTCGTGAAGTTGCCTTCCGCGCCCGCGGAGTTGCTCGACGGCGTTCCCGGAAAACTCACACGCCTGCGCGCGGCGATGGATATTTTGAACACGTCCTGGCCGCGTGGCTGGTCGCCGGACATTCTGATTGACGCGGCGCAAGCCGGCCGGCGCATTACGCTCGATCCCGCCTTGGCGCAAGCCGAGCTGCAAAAACTTCAGCGCGACTTCCCCACCATCATCGAAGCCATCGGCACTATGGATGTGGACTGCGCAGCGCAGGTCCGCGCGCTGGGCCACCTCGGCCGCTCCGCTACTTGCGTCCCCGCGCTAAAATCCGAAGCACCTTAGCAATGTAGCGCCGGCCTTCAGGCCGGCACAAATCCGGCATCGCTCTATGATAAAATTGTGGCAGTTTGTAGGCCCGTAGCTCAGTTGGTTAGAGCGCTACCTTGACACGGTAGAGGTCTGCGGTTCGAGCCCGCACGGGCCTACCACTTTCCCGGATGGATTATCTATGCATTCTGCAATGCCAGGCAACGAGCCGATACTTCCGCTGGCGCTAAGAAAGCGCTGTCATCCTAAGGGGTCTCTTCCACGCCAAAATAGGCGCAGTCGGGATGGTGAAAGACGAGCGCGCTGACGGAGGCCTCGGGGTCCATCATCATGCCCTCCGTCAGGCGCACGCCGATTTCTTCCGGCCGCAGCAGCTTCCAAATTCCGGCCTGGTCGTCGAGATTGGGACACGCCGGATAGCCAAAGCTGTAGCGCTTGCCGCGGTAGCGCGACGTGAAGCGGTCGTGCATGGTCAGCGTGGGCGCGTCCGGAAATCCCCAGTCTTCACGAATGCGCCGGTGTAGCCATTCCGCGCAAGCCTCGGCCGTTTCGATGGCCAGCGCCTGCAGCGCATGCGACTTGAAGAATTCTCCCGCTTGCTTCCACGCCTCTGCTTTTTCGCGGATTCCCGCGCCCGCTGTCACCACGAACAACGCCAAGTGGTCGCGCGCGTTTTCGTCCGCCTCCAAAATGTAATCGCTCAGGCAGAGGCCGTCCGGCCTGCGCTGGCGGCTGAATTGAAACGCGTGCAGCGGGGCATCCGCGCCGGGCGCGAACAAACGAATCGAGTTCCCTTCCCGCTCCACCTCAAAAAACTGCCACACCGCGCGCACCTTCATAAACTGCGCGGCGGCCTGCTTTACTCCTTCCATCTGATGAAAAAGCGCCAGCGCCTTTTCGTGCCGCGCGGCGAGGTCTTTTTCGAAATTGCCTTTGTAGCCCAGGTGCCGCCCGTACAGCATGTGCGGATTGATGTAGCTCCAGACTTCGGCGAGGTGCGGCACGTCGCGCACTTTGCGGTCGAGATACGGCGCCGCGGGAATGGGCAGGTCCGCGCGGATCTTCCTGCAGCGCGCCGCGGCCGCAGCGGGCGCTGCTTCACGTGCCGCGACTCGTTCAGCCGCTGCGCCGGCCGGCGCGTGCGCCGCAAGCACCGCGTCGCACTCCGCCGGATCCATGAGCTGGTTCATCAGCCGCAACCCGGTCATCGCATCTTTCGCATAGCAGACCGCAGTTTCGTATGCCGGCGCGATGCGCCCGCGTGTGAATTTGTCGGAAAGCGCGGCGCCGCCCACCAGCAGCGGCACGCGGATGCCCGCGGTCTTCAAATCTTCCGCGGTCGTCACCATTTGCTGCGCGCTCTTCACCAACAGTCCAGATAGCCCGATGGCGTCCGGCCGGTGTTTCTGAAATTCCTGAATCAGCGTTTCCGGCGGCACCTTGATGCCGAGGTTGACCACGGTGTAGCCGTTGTTGGACAAAATAATTTCCACGAGATTCTTCCCGATGTCGTGGACGTCGCCCTTCACCGTCGCCAGCAGAATTTTCCCGCGCGATGCCGTGTCCGCCTTCTCCATGAATTTTTCGAGATGGTTGACCGCCGCTTTCATCGCTTCAGCGGACTGCAGCACTTCTGCAACGATGAGTTCATTGTTGTTGAACAGCCGCCCGACCTCCGCCATGCCCGCCATCAGCGGCCCGTTGATGATGTCCAGCGGCGCCGCTTCTTTGCGCTTCAGGTCGAGGTCGGCAATCAGGCCTTCGCGCGTGCCTTCGATGATGTAATTCGCCAGGCGCAGGTCGAGCGGCAGGTCCACCGCTTTTTTCTTGGCGCGCGTGGTCGCGCCGCGGAACTGCTCGGTAATCGCGGCAATGTGAAATTGATTGATCGCCGTTTTCTGCGCAGGTGTCTGCTGGCGCCAATCTTCCGGCGCGGTGCGCAACTCCTCGCTGCCTTCGGCCGGCGGCGTGTTGAACAGCAGATTTTCCGCCAGGCGGCGGTGCGCTTCGGGAATGGACGCGAAGCGCTCCAGGCGTTCCGCGTTGACGATGGCCAGGTCCAGCCCGGCTTTTGTGCAGTAATAAAGGAAGACCGAGTTCACCACTTCGCGCGCCGCCGGCGGCAGCCCGAACGAAACATTGGAAATTCCCAGCAGCGTTTTGACGTGCGGCACCTTCGCTTTGATCAGCCGCACGCCCTCGATGGTTTCTACCGCGCCGCCGATGTAGTTCGCGTCGCCCGTGGCGCAGGGAAAGACCAGCGGGTCGAAGACGATATCTTCCGGCGGCACGCCGTATTTTTCCGTGAGCAACTTGTACGACCGCTCGGCGATGGCGAGCTTGCGCTCGCGCGTAAAGGCCTGGGCCTGCTGCTTATCTTCGTCAATGCAGCCCACGACGAGCGCCGCGCCGTACGCGCGCGCCAGCGGGCTAATGCGTTCGAATTTCTCCTCGCCATCTTCGAGGTTGATCGAGTTGATGATGCTTTTCCCCTGGCAATAGCTGAGCGCCAGCTCGACCGCGCGCGGGTCGGTGGTGTCAATCATCACCGGCGCCATCACCTTGCGAATCAATTTTTCGTAAAACGGAGGGATGTCGCCCAGCTCGTCGCGGTCGGCGCTTTGCAGGCAAACGTCCACCACCTGTGCGCCGTTTTTCACCTGCGCGCGCGCGATTTCCGATGCCTCTTCCCATTTTTCCTGCGCGATCAAATTCTTGAACGCGCGCGAGCCGATCACGTTGGTGCGCTCGCCGACCAGCAGCGGCCGGTTGCTCGGCTCCGCCTCCACCGCGTCAATGCCCGCAAACCACGTGCGTCGCGACGCGCCGCGCACAGCGCGCGGAAGCTTGCCTTCGGCCATCTGCGCGATTCTGCGGATGTGCTCGGCCGTCGTGCCGCAGCACCCACCCACAATATTTAGCCAGCCGTGATTCGCAAAGCGCTCCAGTTGTTCCGCTAGCGTTTGTGGCGTTTCCGCGTACGCGCCGTCTTCGTTCGGCAGCCCCGCGTTCGGGTAGCAGGAAATGCGCGTCGCGGCCATCGCGCTGAGCGTGCGAATGTGGTCGGTCATGAACTCCGGGCCGGTTGCGCAATTCAGGCCAACAGAGAGCAAATCCATGTGCGCCACGCTGACGCAGAAAGCGTCCACCGCCTGCCCGCCAAGCATCGTGCCTGTCGGCTCGATGGTGGCCGAAAGCATGACCGGAATTCTTTCACCGCTTTCGCGCCGCAGTTGCTGAATGCCCAGCAGTCCGGCCTTGACGTTGCGCGTATCCTGCGAAGTTTCCAGGAGCAAAATGTCCGCGCCGCCTTCGACCAGCGCCTTTGCCTGTTCGTAAAAGTTCTGCCGCAGTTCAGCAAACGTCACGCCCCCGGTGACGCTGATAGCCTTTGTCGTCGGCCCCATCGAGCCGGCCACAAAGCGCGGCTTGGCCGGCGTCGAATACTTTTCTGCAGCCGCGCGCGCCAGTTGCGCCGCTGCGAAATTCAAGTTGTGCGCGTCGGCCTGCAGGCCGTATTCGGCAAGCACCAGCGGCGTCCCGCCAAAGGTGTCCGTCTCGATGATGTCCGCGCCAGCAGCGAGATACGCTTCGTGGATGCGCGTCACCACGTCCGGCCGCGTGCGCACCAGGTTTTCGTTGCAGCCTTCAAGTTGCGCCCCGCCGAAATCCGCCGCCGTCAAGCGCGCCTGTTGCAGCATGGTGCCCATCGCGCCGTCGAGCACGAGAATGCGCGCTTCCAGCGCGGCGTACAGTTCGCGTTGTCGGTCCGTCCGGTCCATGATGAAAGCAGGCGCAGATGCGCTCTGCGCCTCGCTAAATTTTAGCAGGCTCCGCGCGGCGATGCTTGGATTGTCGGCTTGCGATGCGAATGTCTTACTTAAGCGTCCGAAGAATTGTCAGCGCCGCGCCTCGGCCTTGCGGAAGCGCAGGATGTAGTTTTCCGTGAACAGCGGCGATTCGAGCACTTTGTCGAACGCGAAGCCCGCGTCCACAAATTCCCTGGTGAAGACTTCCTGCCCGGCGCGGACGTGCTCAAACATCCACGACGGCGATTTTCCCTGCACCAGATGAAACTCCACCAGCACCACCTGCCCGCCCGGCCGCAGCGCCTTGTGCATGGACGCCAGCACGGCCTTGGGGTACTCGAAGTGGTGGTAGGTGTCGCAAAGAAAAATGATGTCCACGGAATTTGCCGCCAGTTCGGTGGAGGTATCGTTGTCCAGGACGGTCTGAATATTCTTCAGCCCTTCCTTCGCCGCGAGCTGGGACACGCGCTCGAGCATTTTGGGATTGATGTCCACGGCATAGACGCGCCCCTTGGCGCCCACCATTTTTGCGAAGAGCAGCGTCATGAAGCCGGAGCCCGCGCCGAGATCCGCCACAGCCATGCCGGGTTTCGCGTCCACCAGCCGCGCCAGCGCCTCGCGCTCGTGGTAGATTTCGCGGCTTTCGGTTTCCAGCGTTTCGACCAGCGGCTGGATGTCCGGACTGCGCCAGCGGTCGTTAATCCCCGGCTTGACGCTTTTTTCCTGCGCCGGCGCGCTCTGCTGCGAAAACGCGGACCACGGCACCGCACACAATAGTGTCGCGAAAACAATTCCGGCGAACCACTTGCGGCCAATCCAATTCATCGGCAACTCTCCTTTGGCGAGCGCACAGAATAGCAGATTCGTCCGGCTTGCGGAATGCACTCGTGCGCATCCGGGCGCCCCACCCGGCACAATCGCGGAATACATGCTAGAATAGAGGCTCAACAGCGCTTATCTGAAAGCGGTTATTTCCTTGAACAAACACATTCGCAATATCGCCATTATCGCGCACGTGGACCACGGCAAGACGACGCTTGTGGATATGATGCTCCGCCAGAGCGGCACTTTTCGCGCCAATCAGGCCCTCGTCGATCGCGTGATGGACTCCAACGAGCTCGAGCGCGAGCGCGGCATCACCATTCTGGCCAAGAGCACGGCGCTCACTTATCACGACACGAAAATCAACATTGTGGACACGCCCGGGCACAGCGACTTCGGCGGCGAGGTCGAGCGCGCCCTGCGCATGGTGGACGGCGTGCTCCTTCTGGTGGACGCCAGCGAAGGCCCGCTCCCGCAGACGCGCTACGTCCTGCAAAAGGCCCTGCAAGCGAAACTTCCGCCCGTCGTCGTGCTCAACAAAATTGATCGCAGCGACGCGCGCTGCCAAGCCGTGCTCAACGAAGTCTACGACCTCTTTATTGACCTCGACGCCACCCCGGAACAAATCGAATTCCCGGTGATTTACACCAACGCAAAAACCGGCGTGGCGCATCACGCCATCGGCGACGGCTCCACGGACCTCGCCCCGCTCTTCGACGCCATCGTCAAATTCATCCCGCCACCGTCCGGCGATCCCGAGGGTGTTTTGCAGGCGCAGGTGACCAACCTCGATTACAGCGATTTCCTCGGACGCATCGCCATCGCCCGCGTCTTCAGCGGCACCATCCGCAACGGCTCCGAAGTGGCTATCGCAAAGCTCGACGGCAGCCTGGTGCGCACAAAAATCACCAAGCTCTATACGTTTCGAGGCTTGACCCGCGATGAAACCGAATCCGTCGTTGCCGGAGACATTGCCGCCATTGCCGGCGTCGAGGGCATTCAGATTGGCGAAAGCCTGACGGATCCAGAGAATCCCGCTCCGCTCGAGCCGCTCACCATTGACGAGCCGACTATCGCCATGGTCTTCACCGTGAACACTTCGCCCTTTGCCGGGCGTGAAGGGCAGTTTGTCACTTCGCGCGACCTCCGCGACCGCCTGCAAAAAGAGTTGCTCACCAACGTTTCCATCCGCGTCGAAGAGACCGAATCTACCGATTCCTTTCGCGTTCTCGGCCGCGGCGAATTGCAGCTCGCGATTTTGATCGAAACCATGCGCCGCGAAGGCTACGAGCTGATGGCCGGCAAGCCCACCATCGTCACCCGTGAAGAAAACGGCCGCCGCATGGAGCCGGTGGAATTGCTGGTCATCGACATCCCCGAAAACTTCACCGGCATCGTCATCGAATTGGTTGGCAGCCGCCGCGCGGAAATGCTCAAAATGGTGAACCACGGCACCGGCCGCGTGCGCATGGAATTCCGCATCCCCTCGCGCGGGCTGATTGGCCTGCGCAGCGTGCTGCTCACGGATTCCCGCGGCACGGCGCTGGTGCATTCGCTGTTCGATGGCTGGATTGACTATGGCGGCGAAATGGCGCTGCGTCCCACCGGCGTGCTCGTTGCCGACCGCGCCGGCGCCTCCACCGCCTACGCGCTGTGGAACCTGCAGGAGCGCGGCGAAATGTTCGTCGGGCCCACCGTCCCCGTGTACGAGGGCATGATCGTCGGCGAAAGCGCCCGCGAAGACGACATGGACGTGAACATCACCAAGGAAAAAAAGCAGACCAACATGCGCGCGTCCGGCGCCGACGAAGCCATTCGTCTGATTCCTCACCGCGCGCTGAATTTGGAGCAGGCCCTCGACTTCATCGCCGATGACGAATGGGTGGAAATCACGCCCCAGTCCATCCGCCTGCGCAAAAAAGTCCTCGACCCCAAGAAGCGCCCCCGCCGCTGGCAGGAAATCCGCGCCAGCCAGGTGCAGTAGCGCACCTACTTAAACTCCAAAACAGTATTTCAGGGAAGTCTTGCTTTCGAGTTGAAATCCTCTAGGCGACGCGGCCCGCGAGCTGCGACCGCGAGCGGCCGTTGCGCTCGGTGGCTTCCGCAAGGCGCCGTGCGTAGCGCACGATCATTTCCACGTCCATGGGCCGCACCGGGCCGTCTAGAAATTCAAACGCGCCCAGCCGCAGCGCTTCCAGATATTCGTACCAGTCGTGCGACGGCGACGACACCACCACCGGCGCCTTCTCCGCGGTGCGTTTCACCGCGCGCAGCACGTCCTGGTAGTTGCCGTCCGCGAATTTTTCCTCGCAGAACACCAGCGACACCTGTTTGGCGGAAAGGATGGCTTGCGCTTCTCGCACTGATGAGGAGATGGCCGGTTGCAGGCCCATTCCCATGAGCACTTTGGTCAGAGCGCTGCGATTCTCGGGGCTGGCTGCCGCCACCAGAACTTCGAATACACGTGTCATGAGGCCCTCCGTCTGACGGTGTCGGACGGGAAGACGCTCGTACCCGGACGTGCCTGCAAACGTCTCTGTGCGCCTGGCGGATTCGGGTGCATTAGAGTCCCGAAAAGATTAGATGGGAAGCGGATGCTTGCGGATGCGACGCGTATGCGTCACCCCCCTAGCCGGGCGGCATCGCGGCCACTTCAGGCTGCTTTGGTTGTGGAAGGAGCTGCCATGCGTTTCGGACGCGGCCCGCGGCGCAGCACGGCCTTCAGTCCCCAAAGCACGCGATTCAGGTCCGCCATGGTGCGGATGTCCGCAAGCCCGCGCAGGCCCTTGCTCGAGTAATGTTGCCGGATGAAAAAGTCGAGTTGCGCGCGGTCCATGTCCAGCTCGCGGACGCAAGCCCACAGCGCGCGCCACGCCTCGCCTGTCGGCGGCACACCGCGCCATTCAGGAAAACCCTGCCGCCCGGCGGTTCCCGCTGCCCAGTCATATTCCGGGGGAGAAACACCCGCCAGCCGCTCCAGCCATGCAATGACCCGCGCGGCGTCCATGCTGGTCAGGGCTTTCGTGGTTTTTGCACGGCCCTGCGTAAAGCGCTCGACAAAGTAGTGCCTCAACTCGCGGTCCGCGCCGCGCGCAAGCTGCAAGCTGCCGGTCCACCGCCGCCACAGCGCTTGCAAGCGCCGCAGTTGCGCACGGCTGATTGGCACGGGCAGCACCAGTTGAACGGCCACCTCTTCCTCCTGCTTTATTAGATGCAGAAAGCCTTCGCCTGGTTTTCGCCTTCTTTTGGCTGGCGGCTGGGTTACGCCGTGCAAGCCGGCCGCGTCCAATCGTTCAGAGAGTTGAGGAGGTGTCCCATGCGACGCCTGAATGCAACGCTGGCCTTGCTCGCGCTTTGCGCCACGCTCTCCCTGGCGCAACGCCCGGAAGAAAAACCCGCGCGCCTGCAACCCGTGGAAATCGTCTCCACCGCCGAACTAATTTATCCGGTCAATAGCGTGGCCTTTGGTACAGTCGTGCTCCAAGTGACCATCAGCGCGGACGGCGAAATCGAAGCCGTGAAAGTAATCAAAGACATCAAGAGCCTGACGCCGGAAGCGACCAAGTGCGTACGGAAATGGAAATTCCGGCCGGCGGAACTGAACGGCAAGCCGGTGCGCGCCACCCTCGCCGTCGCCTTCACCTTCAACAATCCTTTCCGCAATCCGTAGCTGCATGGCGAGCGTGTGTCATTCCGACTTGTCCCGAGCGAAGCCGAGGGAGTCCCGATGGCGTGCATCGGGACGAGAAATCTGCTTCTCGAAAAACATCCGACTTGGCGCCGCCTTCCTGCGCAGCACACCCTGTGGAATTTTTCCAGATTTCATTTGACATGCGGGTCATGTAACCGTATAAATATGCAGTCGCTTGTATATTTTGATTCGCGCGGGCACATGGGAGCACAAAAAAAGTACCGGCAGGGACAAATTCTGAAGTTGATTGGCAGCGAATCCATTGCGAGCCAGGACGAATTGCGGCGCAGCCTGCATCACCTGGGGCTGCGCGTCACCCAGGCCACGCTCTCGCGCGATTTGCAGGAGCTCCGCCTGGTGAAAACGGCCTCCGGCTATAAGCCGCTCGCCGCGGAAGAGCCTCCGCTGGCCGCTCTGGAGCGCGCCCTGCGCGAATTCCTCACCGACCTGCGCCCCGCGCAAAATCTTCTGGTGCTGAAGACCCCGCCCGGCGGCGCGCAGCCCATCGCCCGCGCGCTGGATATCGAGCACTGGAAGGAAATTGCCGGCACCATCGCCGGCGACGACACCGTCCTTATCATTACTCCATCATCCCGCACTCGTCTCATCGTTCAGAAACGGATGGAGGAAATGATTCGATGAACGCGCGCCCCGGCAGGGTCGGGGTCGTCGGCGTGACCGGCTACGCGGGCTTCCAGCTCGCCAAGCTGCTCCTCCGCCATCCCCACATCGAAAAGCCCACGTTTTTCCTGCGCAACGGCGCGGAGAAAGCCCGCTGCCTCACGGAGCTGTTCCCCGAGCTGCGCGGCTGGGGCGAAGCGCCCTGCCGCCCGTATTCCGCGCAAGCCGTCAAAGAAAACGGAGCCGACTTTGTATTTCTCTCCACGCCGCACGAGGCTTCGCTCGAACTCGTGCCCGAATTGCTCGACGCCGGCCTTCGTGTGGTGGACTTGAGCGGCGCTTTCCGCTTCCGTAATCCCGACACCTTTTCTTCCTGGTATAAGCTGCCTGCGCCGCCGCGCCCGTTGCTCGACGGCGCCGTGTACGGCCTGCCGGAAATGTACGGCGCTTCCCTTCCCGGCGCGCGCCTCGTTGCCAATCCCGGCTGCTACCCCACGTCCGTCATCCTCGGCTTGCGCCCGCTCATCGAAACGGATTGGATTGCGCGCGAGCGCGGCATCGTTTGCGACTGCAAGTCCGGCACCAGCGGCGCCGGCAAAGAGCCCAAGCGCGAAACCCATTTCGTTGAGGTGAACGAAAATTTCCGCGCCTACGGACTTTTCGCTCATCGGCACACGCCGGAAGTCACCGAGCATCTCGGCCTCGCGCCGCGCGACGTCATTTTCTCCACGCATCTGCTGCCCGTCGCCCGCGGCATTCTTTCCACCATTTCGCTGTGGCTCGCCGCGCCGCGCTCCGCGGAGGAAATCGAATCGCTCTACCGCCAGTTTTACGCCGGTCGTCCGCTGGTGCGCATCTGGCCGGCGGGAAAGCTGCCGGAGTTGCAGCATGTGGCACACACCAATTTCTGCGACATCGGCTTTGCGCTGGACGCCGCGGGCGAGCGGCTCATCGTCGTTTCCTGCCTGGACAATCTGGGCAAAGGCGCCGCTGGTCAGGCGGTGCAGAACTTGAACGGGATGTTGGGGGCTCCGGAGGAAGCCGCGCTCATATGAGACTCGTCATCAAGCTGGCCGGCGCGCTGTTGGACGATACAGCCGCCGTTGAAAATATCGCGCAGCAGATAGCGCAGCTTGCCCGCGCAGGCCACGAGCTGCTGGTGGTCCATGGCGGCGGAAAAATCTTCACCGCCACGCTCGCGCGCATGGGCATTCAGAGCAATTTCGTCAACGGGCTGCGCATCACCGACCGCGAAACGCGCGATGTCGGCGTGATGGTCTTCGCCGGGCTGCTCAGCACGCGCCTCGCCGCCGCCATTTCCCGCCAGGGCGTGCCTGCGGTGGGCGTTTCTGCCGCCGACGGCGAATGCTTCACCGCCGAACCGATGCAGCTCGGCGAAAAGCCCGGTGCGCTCGGCTTCGTCGGATATCTCACCGGCGCCAACGTGGAATTCATCGAATCGTTGTGGCGCGCGGGCGTGGTGCCCGTTGCTCCCTGCCTCGGCATGGGCGCTGACGGCGAGCTCTACAACATCAATGCCGACCACATGGCCGCGGCCTGCGCGGAATTTGTCCGCGCGGACCGGCTGATTTTCCTCACCGATGTGGCCGGTGTGCTCGACGGCGAAAAAGTTTTGCAAGCGCTCTCCTCGGAAGAATGCGAAGAGCTGATTCGCCAGAACAAAGTCTCCGGCGGCATGGTGCTGAAGCTGGAGGCGTGCAAGCGCGCGCTTTCCGGCGGCGTGCGCCAGGTGCGCATCGTCGGCGGCGGCGTGCCCGACGGGCTGCTGCGCGCCGCCAACGGTTCGAAGTTTCCCGGCACGAAGGTAACGCCGCTGTTTCCCGTCAAGCGCACGCGTCTTCCTCGCCACACCGCGGAATCGCTGGAAGCAGAGCATGAGGTGGTGAACCGATGATCCCGCAGAGCGGGACGGCCGCACGCCGCGCCGCCGAACGCTACCTGATGAACACCTACAAGCGGCCCCCGCTCGTCTTCACGCGCGGCAAGGGCTGCTACCTCTGGGACGATCGCGGCAAAAAATATCTCGATTTTCTCGGCGGCATCGCCGTCAACGCGCTGGGCCACGCGCATCCGCGCATCGTGCGCGTCGTGCGCCGCGAAGCCGCGCGCGCCATTCATCTCTCCAACCTTTTTCACAATCAGTATCAAGGCCCGCTCGCCGAGAAACTCGTGAAGTGGTCTGGACTCGACCACGTCTTTTTCACCAACAGCGGCTCCGAGGCCATCGAAGGCGCTCTGAAGCTGTCGCGCATCTACGCCCGCAAAAAAACTGGCGCCGATTCCCCGCCGGTGAAAACGAAAATTCTCGCGCTCGAGCATTCCTTCCATGGCCGCACCTTCGGCGCGCTGGCCATCACCGCTTCGGCGAAGTACCGCGTTCCGTACGAGCCGCTCATGCCCGGCGCGGTATTTGTGCGCTTCAACGACGTCGCCGACCTCGAAGCCAAATTCGACGATTCCGTTTGTGCTGTCATTCTGGAGCCGGTGCAGGGCGAAGGCGGCGTCTTCCCCGTCAGCGAAGCCTTCTACAACCGTGCGCGGCAACTGTGTACGGATCACGACGCCGCGCTGATCGCCGACGAAATTCAGTGCGGCTTGGGCCGCACCGGCCGCTACTTCGCCTACCAAAAATTCAGCGCGCTGCCGGACATCGCCGTCGTTGCCAAGCCGCTCGCCGGAGGCCTGCCGCTGGGCGCGATTCTCGCCAGCGAAAAATTCGCCTCCGCGTTTTCCCCGGGACTGCATGGCACCACGTTTGGCGGAGGCCCCATGATTTGCGCCGCCGCTCTCGAATTTCTTAACACTCTCGAAAAGGAAAAACTTTTGGCCAACGTCCGCGCTCGCGGCGAACAACTGCGCGCTGGGCTGGAAAAACTCAAATCGAAATTCGATTTCGTGAAAGAAGTCCGCGGCGAGGGACTCATCGCCGGCATGGAGCTGACCATCGAAGGCGCTGCGATCACACAGGAAGCGCTGCGCCGCGGCGTCATCATTAACTGCACGCACGAGCGCACGCTGCGCTTTCTGCCGCCATTCATCGTTACGTCGAAGCAGGTCAACGACTTTCTGGCCGCACTCGAGCGCGTGCTGGCAGGTGCCGCCCGCAAAAACAAAGCTGCGGCTGCTACGCCTGTTGCAACCGCGGCAGGAAGCGCGAGGTGAGCATGGGCACAGCGCTTAAGAAGCTGGCGACCGTGGCAGACCTCCTCACCGGTGCGGAGTTTTCCGCCCCGCGCGTGCGTGAACTCTTCCAGCTCGCCGCAGACGTCAAGTCGCGTCCGAAGCGATATCGCACCGCGCTTGCTGGCCGCTATCTCGCGCTGATTTTTGAAAAGCCCTCGCTGCGCACCCGCGTCACGTTTGACGTTGGCATGCAAAGCCTCGGCGGCGGCGCTGTGTTTCTTGACCACACCGGCACGCGTCTCGGCCAGCGCGAATCCATCCACGACGTCGCCAAAAATCTCGAGCGCTGGGTGCACGGCATCGTCGCGCGCGTTTTCGAGCAATCCGCACTCGAGCAGCTCGCCGCTCACGCGTCCATCCCGGTCATCAACGCGCTCAGCGACGTCTATCACCCTTGCCAGGCGCTCGCTGATTTCTTCACGCTGGAAGAGCGCTTCGGCAATCTGACGGGGCTGACACTCGCCTACGTCGGCGACGGCAACAACGTATGTCATTCACTGTTGCTGGCTGGCGCGCGCGTCGGCGCCAATGTCCGCGTAGCCACGCCCGCGGGCTACGAGCCGAATTCCACCGTGGTCGCCGAGGCGTTGCAAGCCGCGCGCGAGACTCGCGCGAAAATCGAAATTCTCCGCGCGCCCGAGCAAGCCGTTGCCGGCGCGCAGGCCGTGTACACCGACGTCTGGGCCAGCATGGGCCAGGAAGACGAAGCCGCCGCGCGCGCAAAACTTTTTGCGCCGTACCAGGTCAACGAAGCGCTGATGGCCCACGCCGCCAAAGATGCGGTGTTTCTGCATTGTCTGCCTGCGCATCGCAGCTCTGAAGTGACTGATGGCGTGATGGACGCGCCGAACTCGATTGTGTACGACCAGGCGGAAAACCGCCTGCACGTGCAAAAAGCAATTTTGCTGACCTTGTTGGGATAGATCGTGGGGACGGACCGCGTGTCCGCCCCAATGTGCCGACAGAGAACTCTTGTCATCCTGAGCGAAGCGAAGGATCTCTCCGGGAAGCTCAGCATGACAATGGCTCGAAAAAGGAGAACTACCGTGGTGAAAAAAGCCGTTCTTGCCTATTCCGGCGGTCTCGACACCTCCATCATCATTCCCTGGCTGCGCGAAAATTATGGCTGCGAAGTGGTGGCCATGATCGGCGACGTCGGCCAGCAGGAGGATCTCGCCGCGGCCAAACGCAAAGCCTTGGCCACCGGCGCGAGCGAAGCCTACATCGAAGACCTGCGCGAGGAATTCATCACCGGCTACATCTGGCCCACGCTGCGCGCCGGCGCGGTGTACGAGCACAAATATCTGCTCGGCACGTCCTTCGCGCGCCCGGTCATCGCCAAGGCGCAGGTGAAAGTCGCGCGGCAGACTGGCGCGGATGCCGTCGCGCACGGCTGCACCGGCAAAGGCAACGACCAGGTGCGCTTCGACGTCACCGTGAAGGCCCTCGCGCCCGACCTGAAAATCATCGCGCCGTGGCGCGAATGGAAAATCAGCTCGCGCGAAGAAGCCATCGCCTACGCGCACGCGCACAAGATTCCTATCGAGCAGACCAAGGCAAACATTTACAGCCGCGACCGCAACATCTGGCATCTCTCGCACGAAGGCGGCGAGCTCGAAGATCCCAACAACGCTCCGAGCGACGCCATGTGGCAATGGATTGTTGCGCCGGACCGTGTGCCGAATAAGCCCGCGGAAGTCGAAATCGGCTTCGAAGGCGGCACGCCCGTCAGCGTGAACGGCAAGCACCTCGGCCCCGTCGAGCTCATCCATCAACTGAATGAAATCGGCGCGGCGCACGGCGTCGGTCGCATCGACCTCGTCGAGAATCGTCTCGTCGGCATCAAGTCCCGCGGCTGCTACGAAACGCCCGGTGGCACGCTGCTCGTCACCGCGCACCGCGAGTTGGAATCGCTCTGCCTCGACCGCGAAACCGCGCACTACCAGCAGTTGCTCTCGCTGCGCTACGCCGAAATGGTGTACTACGGCCTGTGGTTCACGCCGCTGCGCGAATCCCTCGACGCGTTTTTCGCGCAGGCGCAGAAGCGCGTCACCGGCGTCGTCGGCCTCAAGCTCTGCAAGGGCAACGTCAGCGTCATCAAGCGCGCATCGCCCTATTCGCTCTACCGCACCGACCTCGCCAGCTTCACCATGGGCCGTTACAACCCGCGCGACGCCGAAGGCTTCATCAATCTCTT
Source organism: Acidobacteriota bacterium (assembly GCA_023481105.1). GTDB lineage: Bacteria > Acidobacteriota > Terriglobia > Acidiferrales > UBA7541 > JACQDE01. Next base: position 54,630 of record JAMCWK010000016.1, read on the forward strand.
TGCGCTCCCGGTGCTCGTGCCGGAAACGGCCCAAGAACATGCGCCGAAGGTCGTGCCGGAGCTCGCCAAAGCCGAGGCGGCGGATTGAGCCAGGCGCCCAAAGCGAAAATGTGGGGCGGGCGCTTCGACCGTCCGCCGCAGGCGGACTTCTACGAATTCCAGCGCTCGTTCCCTTTCGACAAGCGCCTGCTTCCCTACGAGCTCGCCGCGGACCGCGCCTGGGCGCGCGCGCTGGCCGCCGCAAAAATTCTCACGGCGGACGAGCTCGCAAAAATGATCGCCGCGCTCATTCAAATCGAGCAGCAAGCGAAATCCGATCCCGCCTGGCTGGCCGCTTCGCCCGCGGAGGACGTGCACCACTTCGTAGAGTTGCAGCTTATCGAGCGCGTCGGCACGCTGGGCGCGAAGCTGCACACCGGCCGCAGCCGCAACGACTTAGTGGCCACCGATTTCCGCATGTTCGTCAAGGACGCCGCGCGCGAAACGCGCACCGCCGTGGCCGCACTCGTCAGCGCGCTGCTCACCCGCGCCGAGCGCCATCTCGGCGTGCCCATGCCCGGCAACACGCATTTGCAGCACGCGCAGCCGATTTTGTGGTCGCACTATCTGCATTCGCACGCGGAGACATTTCTCTCTGACGCCACGCGCCTCGCCGCCGCATTTCATTCGGCCGACGAATGCCCCCTGGGCGCCGGTGCGCTGGCCGGCACCGCGTTTCCCGTGGACCGCGCCGCCATCGCGCGCGAGTTGGGCTTTTCCGGCATCACCCTCAACAGCCTGAGCGCCACCAGCCAGCGCGACTTCGCCCTCGACTATCTCTACGCGCTCTCCGTGCTCGCCGCGCATCTTTCGCGCCTCGCCGCGGACATGACCCTCTTTGCTACGCCGGAGTTCGGCTTCATCGTGCTGCCCGACGAATTTTCCACCGGCTCCAGCATCATGCCGCAGAAAAAAAATCCCGATTGCTGGGAACTCATCCGCGGTAAAGCAGGCCGAATCTCCGCTGCGCTGTTTGCTCTGCTCAGCACGCTGAAGGGTCTGCCTTCCGGCTACCAGCGCGACTTGCAGGAAGACAAGGAAAGCCTCTTCGACGCGCACGATCAATCGCTGGCCATGACGCGCATCGCCGCCGGCGCCGTCGCCGCCACGGAAATCCGCGAAGAGCGGCTGCGCGAAGCGGCTTCCGATCCTGCGCTGCTGGCCACCGAAGTGGCTGACTACCTCGTCGCGCGCGGCGTGCCCTTTCGCCAGGCCCACGAAATTGTCGGCGCCATCGTGCGCGAAGCGGAAAACCGCGGCGAAGCGTGGCCGGCGTTTTCGCTCGCGCGGTTGAAGTCGTTCTCTCCCGCATTTGAAGACGACCTGCACGCTTGGCTGACCGTGGAATCGGCGCTGGCCCGCCGCAGCGTCCCGGGCGGCACCGCACTGGAAACCGTCCGCGCCGCGCTGAAAGGCTGTCGCGAGCGCTTGCGCAAACTCGAGGAGGCACTGTGAGGGCCCGCCGCGCAAAACTCGCCGACGTTGTCGCCATTCACGCGCTCGTGGCGAAATACGCCGCGCAGGGCTTGCTGCTGCCGCGCTCCGAAGACGAAATCCGCGCCCACATCAGCCATTTTCTCGTGCTCGCGGACAAGGAGCACATCGCCGGCTGCGTCGCGCTCGAACCCTACGGCACGGAGCTCGCCGAAATCCGTTCCGTCGCCGTGGACGATGCGACGCGCGGCCGCGGTCTCGGCGCGAAGCTCGTGCAATTTGCGCTAGCCGAAGCCAAGCGCCGTGGCTTTGCGCGCGTCTTCGCCGTCACCCACGCGCCGGAATTTTTCCAGCGGCAAGGCTTCGCACTATCCCATCGCCGCGCGTTGCCGGAAAAAATCGAGCGCGACTGCAACACCTGCCCCAAGCAGCGCTCCTGCCATCTCGCCGCCGTCGTCGCCGTCGTGCACCCGGAGCGCGCCACGCTTCCGGTGCTGGCTTCCTCCGCCACCGCATGAGCACGCCCCGACCTTCGCAAATTCCGCGCGGCTTCCGTTTCTCCGCTACTGCGTGCGGCCTCAAGAAAACTGGCGGCCTCGACCTCGCATTGATTGCGAGCGACACGCCCGCTTCCGCCGCCGCCGTTTTCACTACCAATCTTGTCCAGGCCGCGCCCGTAGTTCTCTCGCGAGAGCATGTGCGCCGCGCCGCGCGCCGCATGCGCGCCATCATCGTCAACTCCGGCAACGCCAATTGCTGCACCAGCCGCGCGGGCATGAATGCTTCGCGCAAAACCGCCGTCCGCCTTGGGCGGAAACTCGGCTGCGCGCCCGAAGAAATTGTTGTCTGCTCCACGGGCGTCATCGGCGTCCCGATGAAAGTGGAGAAAATCCTGGGCGCGCTTCCTGCGCTTGCCGCTGCGCTGAAAACTCGCGGCGAATCCTTCGACGCGGTCACCCACGCCATCATGACCACGGACACGCGCCCCAAGTGGGCCGCGGCGGCGTGCCGCATCGGCGGAAAAACCGTGCGCTTCCTCGGCTGCGCCAAAGGCGCGGGCAAGCCAGGGCAGAAAGGGATCGCAGCCCGCCACGAAGATCTGGGTCAGGGGGGACAGAGAATCGACCCACCGGATCTGGCCCGCTTTTTCGTCCCACCAGCCATTGCTGAAGTCTTGGGTCAGGGTCTCCAGTGCCGGCGCCACAATCATGCGGCCCTGGATCACGGCCGAGACGATGGGGCCGGAATGGGCCGGCTCCGTGGGCCACCAGTGCCACCCGGGTTCCCGGGACCCAAGGGTCTCGGCGGCCGCGTCCAGGGAGATGGCCAGCAGCTCGCGCAGGCGGGCCATAAGCTCGAAGGACGGCGATAATTTACCCTGCTCCAGATGAATAATGGTCTGGCGGGCGACGCCGAGATGCTGGGCGAGCTGGGCCTGGGTCAGGTGCTTTTCCAGCCGGTGGGTGCGGATGAGCGTGCCGATGGTCAAGGCGATTCCTCCTGACTGTCTAAAGAGTAGGGGACGGTGGTGGCGGCGATGAGCGTAATGGCCCTGGCACGGTCCACCGGGGACGCCGCCAGGCCCTGCCAGGAGACGGTCTTTCCCTGGCGTCGGGCGGACCACCGCCTCTCGAGCGGACCCGGACCGGGAAGACTGTGCACATCGGCTTCGAGCACCCATCCAA